>JAFGKO010000054.1 GCA_016928525.1 Anaerolineales bacterium
AAATGAATAACATTCACACTCTGGCGACGTTACGAACAACGCGCAGGGAATAAACTGTAAAAGTTATTGTCTTCTGCGTCCTTAGTGGTCTTCTCGCCGAAAACGGATACATGGATATTGACTGACAAAGCGACAATTCAGGCATCGGTGGTTATTTATCGACTTAGCGTGAGAACCATTTAATTCCTTGTCTCAAATTTGTGCTCATAATCGTTGCGCGCCTACCACCTTTTTCGATTTCCTGATTGGCGAGGGTATTGTAATTGATCGCTCTATAGGATTGATGCTTTGCTATTCCTTTGCACTTTTTGTTTTTATGCGTGAGTATGTTGGATTTAGTGCGCTGATTCACGTATAGAATTGTAAAATCTGCAAAGATATAGCTTTGGTGTTTCTAGAGAGAATCAGTGCTTTCCCAATGCCGCCAATACATAACACGTGAAGTGAGCGCTCTGGGAAGTGCATTTACTAACAAAAACCCACTTCTCATTAGATACGCTCTGATTGTTATTGGCTGAAAAGGCCACAAAGAGAGACCGATGAAAAGTTGTCGAAGTGCTTTTAGTGGCTTCTTTTCACAAAAAAGCGTGTTGTGGGAATAAAACCCATATATATTGCCATAAACTCGTCGCTTAAAGAACCAACCTAAATCTAGATCGGCCCTAAATGCTTTGTCAATGAGATACAAACATAGCTCGAGATTATTACGATTATCTGTATTGGTCGAATGGCGACGGATCTTGCACAATGATTCTTGGATGGTGCCAAATTCATAGTGTCGAGCAATGCGACACCATAGATCAATATCCTCGCCTGAGCTCATTTTCTCGTCAAAGATACCGCAAGTTGTCAGGACTTCTCGCCGAAGTGCAACCGTAGGCAATGCTACCGGCGCGAGCATGCATTGTGAAAGAAACTGCCTATAGACTTTGCCTGACAGCGTGGCAGGATACCTACGTGACAGAGTATTGATCTCATCGAACAAAGTGTATGAGCAGTAAACGACGCCGCAATTAGGATTATCGTCAAGAAATCTGACCTGCTTCTCTAGTTTAGTTGGAAGGTACAAATCATCAGAGTCAAGAAAAGTGATGTAGTCCCCTTGTGCCAATTGTATCCCATGGTTGCGTGCGGCTGATACCCCGCGGTGTTCCTGATAAACATACCGAATCGGGCCAAAAAATTGCCCTACGATTTCACGAGTGCTATCAGTTGATCCATCATCAACCACGATGATTTCGTAATCATGGTAAGTTTGTTCCAGGACGCTTTTAACACACTCGTCGAGCAAGTGAACCCGGTTATAGGTTGGAATAATGACACTGATTCTAGTCACAGGTTGTATCTATCTCCGATATCATCTGCTCAGACTTGTCACTCCAGAAAGCTGGTTCCTCAAGGTAAATACTGAATGCGCTAATTATGAAAGCAGGGTCGAGCGCTTCCGTCGGAACAGAGACAACAAAGAGCGTATAGCCTGTGCGATTGCTGGCCCTAGCAAGATCTCAATAAAGATCGTCAAAGAGCGGTGTGGTTTAACAAGTGGATACAGCGGATAATACGATAAGCTTCGAAGCAAATACCGGCGAGCTTCATTACGAAATTGGGGCAAGCACGATTCTGCCGCTGCATTGTAAGCGGCGCTAAGGGCCTGTGAACGCACAAGCGGTGCTTCTGGCGGCAGGTCGTTCCAGGAGTAAATATCTTCGACCAGGGCAATATGCTCTTGTGCCATCAACAGCCCCCGGTGAGCTATCGAAGCCCCTTCAGCATGCCACCGCCAAGTGGCTAGTATTTTCGGGATGTGAACAAATGGCCCGTAAAGTCCTAGCCGAAGCCAAAACTCAAAGTCAGCTACATACTTATATTTTGAAGCACGCTCACCTGCCAGCATCCATGCCTTGCGCCTGATTAATGCACCAGGGCCCGGCTGGCACCATTGCCAACGAAGCATCTCGAGATAGCTATATTCAGGGAGTCTTGTCTCGCGCAAAGGGACACTCTGTTCGTCAATTACAATCCAATCCGGGTAAGCAACAAGCACATCCTGATGTATGTTCAGGAAATTTGCTGTCTCACATATAAGCCCAGGCAAGATAGGGTCATCGGAATT
Organism: Anaerolineales bacterium; assembly: GCA_016928525.1. The sequence continues at coordinate 2,114 of JAFGKO010000054.1, forward strand.
GACAATAAGAACATAATCGCCATGAGCCATACCAACACCCTTATTAACAGTGCGAGTCTCTCCTATATTGGGATGCGATTCCCATACAAATTGTCCTTTGTATTTCTCTAATACTTCGCGGGTGTTATCAGTTGAGCCATCGTCCAAAACGATGTACTCGATATTGGGATAATCCTGAGTCAAGACGCTCTTGATTGTCTCTGGCAGGTAGGCCGCCCGGTTATAAGTCGGTGTAATGACAGTAACCAACGGATATTTTGACATCTGGTTTGCGTTCGCCTCAGCGGTGTAGATAACCAACTACGATTTTTGCAATTGTCTGGCTGACATCTGAGACAAGGTATTCGGAGGGCGGTCGCCATTGTGGCGCTTGCGAGAGCACTGTCCTGACGCATCGGAGAATGTTAGCTGGCGAGGCACCGCTCAGAATGTTGCTGCCAGCTTCGATTGTTTCCGGGCGCTCGGTCACGTCGCGGATGGTGACATTCGGAACGCCGAAAATACAGCATTCTTCTTGCACAGTGCCACTATCGCTCAAAACACAAAACGCCTGCTTCTCCAGGCAGACAAAATCAAAGAAGCCGAAGGGCTCGTAGGTGCGAACGCCCTTGTTCTTCATCACTTTGGCCTGTTTAGCAAGCTGAGATCGCGTGCGTGGATGCAGGCTGCATATCACCGGCAAGCCATACTCATCATGAAGCTGGCGAAATGACTCCACAAACTGCTCCAGACGCTCGGGTAAATCGACATTTTCAGCGCGATGCAACGTAACCAGGAAATACTTTTGCGGCTGAGCATCTAGATCCCCGAGAATCTGGCTGGTATCGATCTGTTGCGCGTAATAATCCAGCACCTCTTTAATGGGGTTGCCGGTGACATAGACACGATAGACGGCAATCCCCTCCCGAAGCAAATTCGCGCGGCTGCGCTCGGTATAGGGCATCAGGATATCGCTGCTGTGATCGATCAGGCGGCGGTTCACTTCTTCCGGGACACGATCATCGAAACATCGGTTACCTGCTTCCATGTGATAGACGGGAACACCCATACGCTTGGCGATGATAGCTGCCAGGCCGCTATTAGTATCTCCAAGAACCAGCAGTCGATCGGGATGCTCAGCCTGTATGATTTTCTCGGCTTCAGCCAAAATCTGGCCGATTTGTTGCGCAAAGCTGCTGCTGTGCACCCCTAGATAGAAATCAGGCTCCCGGACGCCGAGTTGTTGGAAGAAGATATCACTCAGCTTTGGATCGAAGTTTTGGCCAGTGTGTACCAGAATGTGATCACACAATTGATCGAGCCGGGGGATAACGCGGCTCAACCGGATGATCTCTGGTCTGGTGCCCAGGATCGTCATGACTTTCATCGCAGGAACTCGCCCTCCAATGTTGTAATGTCGAGCTGCTCAACGAGCAAACGACGAGCTTCAAGCAGCGCATACAACTCTTCACGGGTCATTAGGCTCCCGGCAGAGCTGTACTCAGAGGTCAGGACTGTCGAGGCCGGCTCGCCATTGCGAAGCTCAGGCAACATTGGCAGGATAGCGTAATACTTGTCTCGATCCTCGGTGCGGTGAACTTCCTCCTCTGAAACAAGGATTTCATGGGTTTTCTCACCTGGGCGAATACCCGTAATCACCGTCTCAATAGGGCGATGCCCGATCAGGATGCTGGCCAGATCGGTCACCCGTGCCGAGGGAGCTTTTGGAATAAATGTTTCGCCACGCTTGGCATATTGCAGCGCTGCAAAGACCGTATCGACGGCATCATCGAGGCTAAGTAAAAAGCGCGTCATGTCAGGCGTGGTAATAGTAACTGGGCCGCCGACCCGAATCTGATCATGAAACAGAGGAATCACGGAGCCGCGTGAAGCCAGGACATTGCCATAACGTACGCAGACAAAACGTGTATGGAGACAGTCCATATTGGCCTGAATGAATACACGCTCTTGAATGGCCTTGGTCATTCCCATCACATTAATGGGTTTGCAGGCCTTATCTGTCGAAATGCCAATTACGCTCTCAATAGGAAAACCGATCTCACGAATGGCCCGCACGATGTTTTCTGGGCCCCCAATGTTGGTTTGTACAGCTTCAAATGGGAAATACTCACAGGTTGGCACCTGCTTGAGCGCCGCCGCATTGAACACCACATCAGCCATGCCCAACACAGCACATAGGCTGTGAAAATCACGGACATCACCTATGCGAAATGTGAGCAACTCATGAAAATTACGAAAAATGACCTCGTCAGTAGCAGATTGGCGCTGCAGGTACTCCAGCCGCATGTAGTGCTGTTTGGCTTCGTCACGCGAAAAGACAATAATCTGCTTTGGTATCCCCATCTCGCCCGACAGCAGACGCCGTACCAGCACCTTGCCCAATGAGCCGGTACCTCCGGTAATCAGAACGCGTTTACCCTCTAATGGTAATGTGGTCATGATCTCTTCCAGTGATCGTATGGTGTAGGATCAGCAGCCATTGCCTCGATCATATCTTGCCATGCCGGTGGCTTGAACCCTGTAGCTTGTCGAAATCGCGTCGAGTCAAGGCTGCGGTCGATCACTATATCGACATTGGGCACAATTTCCAAATTCTTGTTGTAGGCTGCATTAAATAAGTGCAACAAATCGTACTTGGAAATAGGTTCTACGGAAATATGATAAAGCCCATGCAAATCCGGTCGGGGAAGAACATGGTCACGCAACATCTTGGCGAAAGCCTGGGTCGTGAACCCGCTGAAGATTGCTTTTTGATAGCCTGTGACCTTCTGGTTTTGCGATAGAAACCACTCGACCAGGCCATAGCGGGTTGTCAACTCCCGCCCAATGAAAGAAGTGCGAATCGTCAGGCAGTGTGATTGGGCTATCACTTCGCCTAATAACTTAGTCTTGCCATAGATGTCCTCAGCATCTGATGGATCATCCTCGATATATATACCTTCTTTGCCAGAGAAGACACAATCCGTGCTGATGTGGATCAAGCGGCTACCAGTTGCCTGGCACAATAAGGCAAGTTGGTGAGGAAAACGCGCATTCAGGTCGATAGCTGTCAGGGGATCGGTTGCCTTCTCGTGTTGCTTGATCAGGCCAATGCAGTTGATGACCAGGTCTGGCTGGGCAATAGTAAAGGCCTCAATTATGCTTTCGAGATGTGTAGCATCCACACCAGAGATAATGTGCTCGCGCAAAATGTTGGGTATATCCGGTAAGGCAGAAGCGACACTGCGGATTGTGCCCCACGCGTCGTGCGTCCTGCTCAGTTCCATCCACAAGTGATGGCCCACCATGCCCGATCCACCCAGAATTAGGATGTTCATGCTATGTTATCCAGTTGGTAAGTGAGCATTTGCTGCCAATGCCTCATAATAGCCAATCACTTTTGGCGCAATCGATTTACGATCAGCTATATCCGATACCAATTCCAAATTACGTTGTGCTGCGCTTGTGACCAACACATTATCCGTCATAACTCTCACCAGGGCACTTGCGATCTCATCCGGATACAGGTTCCGAGCGAAAAGAACATTACTCTCGCTTTCAACAACCGGGATGATAGTCTCCAATGGAGATACTATGGGGAAAGCTCCTGATGCCATGGCCTCGTAGAGTATGTTCGGAACCCCATCCACCAATGATGGAGCTAACACAACACGGGCTTTTCCGACGAGATCCAAGACCTCTTCGCGTGGGACTCTATCGGAGATATGGCAATACTGTCTTATGCTCTCAGGCAGGGCCCAAAGCCACATTCGAGTGGTAGAATCCACTCCCAGAATATGGATTTCACAAGGTTGGATACGATCCCAGCATAATTGGATTGCTTCTAGAACAGGTAGTGCGATGGACCAAGGGCAGTTATAAGCTTTAGGCCAAAGTATAACACGACGTTGTGCAGGTGGAAGAGCCATCACTGCTTTTGAGAGACCAGTGACATCCACTCCCCCTGTACCAGGCACTGGCACAAGCGGTGCTATCTTGTCTACGCTAATACCTATCTCTTCAATGTACCGAATGTTCTGCAAGTTGTCAGTGATAATCTGATCGCATGTGCTTAGTACCTCAGCTACCCCCGGCAGAAGATCGGGGTCATATCTGGGTAATGCCAGATCTGACCCACCGCGTAGCTGAAGCACCCATCTACCAATATGTGAAAGATCGTGTTCTTGACACACCTGCAGATAGAAATAACCAGCTGGATCAAGTCCTAATGTATGAATAATGGTTGGTTGCCATTCACGGATAACATGTGATAACCATCTCCTCTCAAGCGCTGTTCCCACTAGACGACGCAGGATTTTACTACAGGTCTGGCTTACAAAATCGGGGGGATATAACCTGCGGCGCCAGGCTCGATCAAAATGGAGTGTCGTAAACCCTGTGACGTAGGTCGGTACTCGCCAGCTATCAGGAGGTGGAGTACTGCCTGGCACTGAAAAAAGCCGGACATTCAACGCTGCTTCTTCCAGTAGATCAATCCACGCATGTGTATGAGTGCTGTTAGGAAAGCCAATAAATAGGATTCTGGGTTTACCAGGGAAAGGATCTTGCCTAAATACGTTCACTAGTCTAACCGGCCAGATCTGAAGACACGAGGGAACGATCAAGGACTTCGCGAAACCACAACTCCAACATCATCAGCAGCCAGGGCTGTGTCCAGCCAGTACGACCCTCAAAGAACGATTGCTTGATTGTGGATACCTGTGAGACATCGAGTAATCCACGTTGCCGTACCTGTATCTCGTCCAACGTATCCATCATTACATCATGTAGTGGCCCCTTTAGCCACGCACCAAAAGGCATTGCAAAGCCCCGTTTAGGTTGTTTGTCGAGATCCTTGGGTAGCAAAGGACGGCCCACATCGATCACTATGCGCTTGACTCCGCTTTCTTTGTAGCTGGTGTTTGGGGTGAATTTTACCTTTGTAAGATCGCCTATCTTGCTACTATCTGGCAAAGAGAGCGCAAAGTCTGCGACGACAGGATCCAAGAAGGGCACACGAACCTCCAACGAATGGGACATCGAGACAGTATCAATGTCGCGAAGCAGCTGATTCGTGGTATAGCCACGCAAGCAAAGAGAAGACACACGAGCCAACGGTGAGCGCGACTTGATCTCATCGCAAGGCAACAGATCATAGTAGGCTGCCCGGCCTGCTTGGGCAGAGTCTCTCAACTCAGGGGAAAGCAGCTTTCCTGCACCCATAACGCCGAAAATATTGTAGGTATTACTATATTGACTAACAAAATCAGACCGAGAACGAACAATATGTAGTACATTTCCAGCAAATGTCAAACACAAGGGATCGAAAATCGGTTGGCGAAACACACTTCCAGCAAGCGACCACGCTAATGTCAGCCAGGGAGATCGTTGGCTATTCAATGCAGATAGTGCCATCGCGGCGAACCAGGGATACCCTGCAAACAATTCATCGCCGCCTGTTCCAGAAATGGCGACGGTGACCCCCTGGCGAGCTGCTTTGGACACGAAATAGGAATTGACGCCGTCTACCGATGGCTGGTCAAGGCCACGTGCAATGCATTGGATGTGATCTCGTACTTCTTCCCCTCGCACGGTAACAGCTGTATGCTCAGTCCCAAGAAAGCGTGCGATGCTTTGTGCATCACTACTCTCATCGAGAGCTGCACCTTCTGCGTCAAAGCCTACTGAAAACGTCTTGATACGCTTTCCAGCAATGCGCGCCATCATAGCTACCAGCAACGAAGAATCCACTCCGCCGCTCAAAAATGCGCCAAGAGGCACATCGCTCACCATTTGAAGATGAACTGATTCTTCCAGCACCTCGGCAAGTTCTTCAACTAGCTGCTGGTAAGGCCGCTGTCGCAAATCGGGCCACCGATTGCCATCCAGTGACCAATAACGTTCAATTCGTTCTGCCCCTCCTTCGACAATCATGCGATGCGCAGGAAGCAACATTCTGACACCTTGAAGCATGGTCCGCGGCTGGTAGACCGAGCCGAAGGTCAACAACTGGCGCAGGGCAATGGGATCGATCTCCCGCTTGACCTGACCGCTGGCGAGAAGTGCCTTCAGTTCCGAGGCGAACATCAGCTTATCCCCAGCGCGGGCATACAGAAGTGGCTTGATACCCATATGGTCGCGCGCCAACAGTAGCCGCTCACGGCCCATTCCGCCACGCCTGTCATAGATTGCCAGGGCGAACATTCCGCGCAGACGCAGCAGAAAGTCGTCACCATAGTATTCGTACATCCGGAGCACAACTTCTGTGTCAGAATGGGAGTGGAATGTGTATCCTTTGGCTTCAAGAAGAGAACGTTCAGACCGGAAATTGTAGATCTCGCCATTGAAGACAATCCAAATGGTCTGTTCCACGTTGGACATGGGCTGGTGAGCAGCGGGACTCAGGTCAATGATGGCCAGCCGCGCCATGCCCAGGCTGATGCAGTCATCGCTAAACATGCCCGAATCATCCGGCCCCCGATGGTGCATTGCCGCAACCATGGCGCTCGTTTTGTCAGGGTCCGGGCTATTCCAAATACCGCAAATACCGCACATAAAGCCCTTTGCTATACCGTTACGGGTTTTCTGGCGCTTGCCTCCACGCCATTACCACCATATTTTGCAACTACATCCGCCATACCCAGAGAATTCAGGAGGGATTCTATTTCTTCGAGGCTACGCAAATGCTTGTAATAGTCTGTAAGAATATCATGAGTGTCCAACATTGCCCATTCGTACATTAACTGTTCGCCAAGTTGGGGGTATGCGTCATAATAATCCACGACAGGCGACCAGTATAAGAAACGAGAGCGCAGAGCGTCGACGATCTTCTTGTCTCCGTATTTGTACAATATCTTATGCAGGGGCCAGAGCAAATTTACCAACCACTCCACAAACCGCATTGCATTTTCGGCGGACTGTTTTAGAAGCCATTGCCTTAACCATTTCCTTGTGGGAGTAATCGGGTATTCATAAGAATAGTGATCTATAAATAAAGTGCCATCGGGTCTCACATGGGAACATAGGGTTTTTATTGTGTCTTCTGGACTGGGGGTATGCTGGATGACACCAATGCAGAAAACAATGTCAAATTGTTCAGGTGGAAGCGGTAATTCCATCAAATCTGCCTGGCAGACAAAGTAATGAGGGTAATGGGCACAATTCTCATAATTCGCATCCACGGCATTGGAAAGATCCACTGCCAATACATGCGCACCAGCCTCCAGCATGAGTTCGGTAAAACGGCCTGCGCCACAGCCAGCTTCCAGTACTCTCTTATCGCGAAAGACATCCAGCGAACCGCCAGCGATACGCGTGAGGCGATCCCTTGAAATTGTAAGGCGTGTAAAAGAGTCTAGTTGTGTGGAACGAAATGTGTTCCATTGCATACCAAAGGATGATGTATAGTTTTTCGTAGGCACAAAGCGCGGAATGCCATTGAGAAGCTCGTACATACATCCCTGAGCACAAACCAATGCATCTTCCTTCTGGTTTAATGGCAAGCCATGCGGCTTACACGTTAATTGGACAATTTCTTCCATAACCTACTTTCTGATATCATATGCAATGTACGGCGAATCAAGTCCTGAGTTCCCTGGCAATTCACAAGAAAAGATAGTTTAATAATCAGATGCCAAACTCTATAGTTACCGATAAATGGAAAAATCACTCTGGCGATTTTGTCAAATGCATCATTCGTGATGAATAACTTGGTGGCCGGGGATTGAACTTCCGAAATGTTTGTTTGATACCATTTCCAAATCAAATCGCCCACATCAACAGCATCTTTGACTGTCCCAATATTGTTGGACCACATTTTTTCAATAGTGGAACTAGAGACAACTTGATTTATTTTCCTTGAAAGGTGCTTTACATTAATATCAACGCCATGCTTACACTGGTCAACGCTGTACTCGCGGCTTACCTGTGTTTGATGTTGGCGCAACAAGACCAATACCTCTTCAAGATTTGCGGGTTTACCAGATAAACTGACCCGCCACCATAAATCATAATCCTGCGATCGCTTAAGATCGGGATCGTAGGCTCCTAGCGCTTTGATAACTGCAGTCCGCATCATTACAGTGGGATGCGCAATGGGATTGTAGAACGGTAAAGCCCAAGCAATTAAATCGTGTTCCGAAGGGAAACGATAATCGCCAATACGGGAACCATTATTGTCGATAAACGAAAAAGCGGTTCCCAACACAGTTACATCGCGATGGGCATCCAAATAACTTACCTGAATATCAAACCGATGCGGCAGGGATATGTCATCAGCATCCATACGGGCAATGTACTCACCCCGCGCCTTTTCCAATCCAAGATTCAGGGATTTGGTTAATCCAATGTTGTTTTGATTTACAAGAAACACAATGCGATTATCTGGATATGCTCCGATTATTCTGGCAGTGGCATCCGTTGAGCCATCGTCAATGACGATAAACTCAAAATCGGTAAAAGTCTGGTTGAGGATGCTCTCAATAGCCTCCTTCAAATACTGTTCAGCATTGTACACCGACATGAGAACTGAAACACGTGGATTCATAAAAGCCTATATACTCGCTACTTCTGCCCAAATTTCCCCCCAACGGACTTCAAGATGGGCAACAGTCAAATTCGCTTCCAGCATTTCTTCGGCAAAACTTTCAAGCGTATATTCGGTTTCGTGCGTGGGGTCAAGCCGCCATTCCACGCCGAGTTCCTTTTTAAGTGGCACGCGCCAATCGCGCTCAAAGACTGGCACGCGGATGAGGATGCGCTCCGGATTCAGCGTCTCTTGCACTCGGCGTAGAAATTCCGGGCGTCCCTGTAGATGTTCCAAAACATTGGACAGGATCACAACGCTAAACTCTTTTTCGGGTAAGGCGATAAGCGCGTCGCCTACCAGGAAAGTCAGGTTGGGATTCTGATAACGCACACGCGCGGTTTGGATGCTGTCTGTATTGAAATCCATGCCCACCACACGTGCAGCGATTTTGGATACATCATATGCAACTGCACCAATACCACAGCCAATATCCATCACATGATCTTCTTTCTTGATCCTGCTAGTGAAGAAATCATGGTATTTCATGTGACGGTGCTTGGTATGAATGCCCCCATCGTAGGCGGCAGACCAGAACCCTTGCTGTGCATAGAGCTGCACATCCAATGTAAATAGGAGTTTGAGCGCCTCGGCGGGTTTTTTATCTTCCATCCGGCTGGTAACAAGGGAAAGGACGAATCGGATAAAGTGTTCCTCAGATAAGTGCCGCACACATGCCCGTATCAGTTTCTGTAGAAATGTGTTGATCTTTGCCTTCATGTGCCAGTTCCATTCAAAATTCCTTGGTACAAGGCGTATTCCATCTCGACGACTTTATCAAGTGAATAATTCTCCAGGATAAAGCCGCGCGCATTTGCGCCAAGTTTTTCTCGCAAGGATGGGTTTGCCAGCAAATGCTGGATTCCCGCCCGGATACTTGCTGCGTCGGTCCCGACCAGCCAGCCTGTTTCGCCGTGGACGATCTGTTCGCGTATGCCGGGCGAATCCGCGCCGAGAACAGCTACGCCGCAGGACATGGCTTCCAGCAAGGACTTGGGATGCCACTCACCAAGCGTCGAGACCAGCGCGAAAAACGCGGATTGGCGAATCATGGCAGGCAATTGATAGTGCGACAGATTGCCATGCAAGGTCAATTGTACATGAAGTTCGCGGGCTCTTTCCTGCAAGGCGGCGAGCAAAGGTCCTCCGCCGATGAAATGTAAATCCACGTCCAGGCCCGCACATGCCTGTATGAGGGAAAACAAGTTTTTTTCTTCGCTTAGGCGCCCAATAAAGCATACGCGGTTTGGAATGGGTTGCGTTTTTTCGGGCGAAAAAACATCCGTTAATACATAATTGGGTATGACATGTACACGCTCGTTGGATATGGCGTAGTTTTTTGTCACGTATTCCTTCATGGATGGCGTGGCAACAACCACGCCGCGCGCGCCGGTAAACACGGCGCGCTCGATCGCACGCGCTCGCTCTGCTTCATTATCCAAGCCGAGGGCTTGCATCGTGTCTGACCACATGTAACCGCAACGCGCCAGCAGGGGTTTGCGCCAGTTGTGTGCGGCACGCAGAGCCACATCTGCGCCGTTGGCTTGGTTGGTTTTGATCAAGTCCGCGCGGATTAAGGCGCGCGCGTGAAGCACGGGAATCAGTCGTTCGTATATACGCGGGGGAAGACTCCAGTGGTTGCACAGGATTTCAATGCCTTGCAATTGGTCGCGATATTGCAAATCCGTTCTATCGCCGTAGGTTATAAAACTTACCTGAACGCCTTTTTCTCGTTGCAGGCGCAGGTAGAGGGCGATCTCGCGCTCCAACGAGCCATTACCAGCCCAGGTTCGCAACGAGACATCGCGCGTGAAAAAGAGGGTGAGGTGAATCGTGGTAAGCAATTAGACAATCGCCCTTCGACTTCGCTACTCTCCACTCAGAACGAGACTGAATTATCTTACTTTCTGCATTACCAACAACGCGCAATGAGATGCATAAGGTCTGAAGAAGCGGTCCAGGCAGGTTCGCCAGCGGAGAGCGCGTTTGCCGTCATATACTTCCTGCAAAAACGGCTTGAAGAGAGTGATTTCATCCTTGAAGCCTTTGATTCCATCAAGGGCGAGAAATTCTCTCATTTGGAACCCCAAGGCCTCCAAGTCCGCCTGGACGCGGCGGGAGGATAACGCGAATTGGTAAAAGGTGTCCGCCCGCGAATCCATTTCATGCGTGCGAGCAAAGGGATACATTTTAAAGAAAATCTTCAAGCGGCGCAAAGGCGAGAGATACGGAAATGAGATAAACAAAAATCCGCCCACACGCAATGTACGCTCCATTTCGCTGATGATCGGCTCATACCCATCCCAGAAATGCTCGATCACTCCCCCCGAGACGTACCCATCCAAAGAGCCGTCGGGCAACGCCAACGCGCGGACATCCCCCACGCGTACATCCAATTCTGGAACCGCTTCCTTGATTCTCTCAATAGTCTGAGACGCAAAATCAATTCCGATCGCTTTGTACCCTTGATATTGCAAGGCATGGACAATCTGCCCCATCCCGCACCCGCCTTCCAGCACCGTACTGTTTGCAGGCAGATACCGCTTGATCAAGGGGACAAAGAGACCATCATCTTTGGTGCCGCGCAAGATTTCCTGCAATCTATCGGTCTGCCAATGCCTGTCCCAAAATTCAGGGGTGGCTTTTTCGCGATAGAAAGCGAGGGCATGTTTATCGGGGAGGTAGATTTGGGTTGTATTCATCCCTTTTTTGGTCCGAGCGAATTGCATAAACTATTTAGCCAGTTAAGCCAAGGAGTTTTGGATTGAGAACGTTTCGTCCATGTCTTGTCCGCATTAGCAAACCGGCTTGTCTGAAGTTCAGGCAAAGGCGTTAACGCGCGAATGAAATAAACCAAATTCTCATTCAGAATATTTGGCGAAGCGGTTGCATGGAAATCTTCATAAAGGGCGCGTCCCATTTGACTGCGAAGTTGGGCGGATTCAGCCAGACTCTTCAATGCCCGATACCAACCGCCCGTGCTGTATGCCAAATATCCATTGACGTTATGGCGGATCGCTTGCGCTGCAGATGGCGACATGCCTGCCACAACGGGAATTCCCAATTGACTGAACACATAAATCCTGCCCGCATTCGTGGTGTTCTTGAACCGGAGCAAACAATCCGTTTCATGCGGCTGCAAAAGCGGAGAAAATGGCGCGACTTGTTTTTTCGCCAACATCTCATTTTTCATTGGAATGAGACTTGGCACAATGCCAATATCTACTTGAGAGATTATCCTTTCATATACATCTTCAGTCCACTGGAAATAGCGTACTTTCACTTTATCGGGGTTGAACAAGGGAAACACTATCTTTCCAAGTTTCTCGATATCGTAAATTGCCCAGAATTCGATTTCGTATTCCGCAGATAATGCTTCCAACGCCAAACTAACGTGAGGCATACACGCCATTAAATGCACTTTATTTCCATGGTAGCCAATTATTACAGGCTTATGTGGCGTATACTCTCTTAATGAAGCATTCAACAGCGGGTATATGGGATAAATAAGAATATTCTCAAAGTATTCGGAAAGCCAGTCCTGCATTTCCACGCCATTGGCAATCGCAAAGTCGGCGCCCATGGATTTGTCAAGACTGGATGGGCGAATATCAATTACACCGATCTTTAATGACGGTTTCGCAGCGCGCGCTTCTGCTACGCGCGGGTCGTACCCCATGAATAGCACGACATCGTAATCGGCATAATTATGGTTGTAGAAATCAATGTGCACTCCATCTAACTCGTTGAGTTTTGCATAATTCGGTGCGTTGAGTTGGGTGGAGACCTGGTTGACGGCGTCGGTGGCGAACAAAATGCGCATAGGGTTAAGAGCCCAGCACTTCATGATATACGGATAAAACTTGTCTGGCGACAGAGACAGGGTTACATTTTTCTTCCGCCTTGTGCCTTCCGGCTTCGCCCATGCGCTTCATGGCGGCGGAGTCTTTGAGCAATTTGGCAAGCGCTATACCCAGCGCATGCCCGGTCAGTTCCCGTACAATCATGCCAGTCTCTCCATCCGCCACCTGGTTGCTGACACCCTCCATCTCAAACACGATCACGGGTTTCTTCATCAACCAGGCTTCGAACACAGGACGCGGAAAATGCGGCGTCATGCCTGTAAAGATCAAAACATCGCAGGCGGCCAGCAGGAGTGCGACGTTCTCCAAAATCCCTGTGAACACCACTTTATTAGGAGGCAGTTCAGCCAGCACCTGATACAGTCTTTGATGATACTCATCCGCGGAATTTTCGGGAAGCGGGGGACCGGCGATCACCAATCTTGTCGAGGTATCCACGTACTTCATGGCTTGAACCTGTTCAAGGGCGCCTTTGCGCGGCGCCGCGCCGCCGAGGCTGACGATAAGTTTGCAGTCTGGATCCACGCCCAGCTTCTTCCTCTCAACCAGCGGGTCATACTGATCGGGGCGCAGCATGTCAAAATTCAGGGGATTGTAAATAACGCGCACCTTATCATTCGCATCATGCCCCAAGTGCTTTGCCTCTACTTCGCTGATGGCGATCACCCTTTTTGCAAGCGAGCGAATCATAAAGCCGCTGAAACGCTGTTTCCACCTTTCGCCCTGCACCGGCTCGCGCACATGCCAAACGATGGGTATACCTGCCAGGCGCGCAGCGAGCGCACTGGTGAACATCACCGAGGAATTCAAATGCACCAGATCGGGTCTTATTTGGCGGATGTTACGATATTGCCGCCAAATGGCGCACGGCACGCGGCGCAATTCATTGAAAAAAAGTTTTCGCCGTTGCGCCGAATCCAAAGGAACATATCCAATAAAGTATCTGCCGAAGAACGTTAAAGGGTTCTCCCATGCCCTGATGGGAGATTTAAGATTACACGCGAAGAATTCCTGCATGGTTGGGGCATGACAGGCAAGTTCTACCTCCACATCGGGCTGACGCTCGATCTCGCGAACTAAATACAACAGGCTTAAGGGAGCGCCGCCGAGGATCGTTCCATGATGCAAGTATAGGATCTTCATGCGCCCGGTTTCTTGAGCAAAAAGTCGCCTAATACCAGAACATCCAACCCCGTATCGAAGAAGCATTTGATGGCTTCGCGCGGATGACAGATGATCGGCTCGCCTTTGACGTTGAAGGATGTGTTCAAGATCACATTTTCGCCTGTCATCCCGCCAAAGGCTTTGATTACATCGTAGTAGCACGGGTTGACTTCGCGACGGACGGTTTGCGGGCGCGATGTGCCATCCACGTGCACTACCGCGGGGATTTTATCTTGTTTCTCTTTTTTCACATCAAAGGATGTAATCATGTAAGGTTCTTCGCGGCCTTTTACCAAATAATCATCAATGCTTTCGTACAACATGGCAGGCGCAAAGGGACGGAAGGCTTCACGATATTTTACACAGGCATTGATCAAGTCTTTGTTTCCAGCGCGCAAAGGGCTCATCAAAATCGAGCGATTGCCGAGCGCGCGCGGACCCGCTTCCATACGCCCCTGGTACCAGGCTACAATCTTGTTGTCAGCAAGATAGCGCGCGGCAGCCTCGGATACGCTGGCAGGTTTCTCATGCTGCAGTTTGCGTTCCTTCAGCAGGCTTTCGATCTCTGCCGCACTGAACTCAGGGCCGTAATACATATGTTGCAGCTTTTCTGCGGGCTGGTCGGGATGTGCTTCGTAATAAGTATAGAGGGCCGCACCGAGCGAAAGGCCCGAATCGCCGGGGTCTGGATACGTCCAGTGAGTATCCAGTTTACCCGTGTACCATAACCTCTGATTGAATTTGACGTTGAGGAAGAAGCCGCCCGCGGCGCAAAAATGTCGTGTGTTCTCCTTCGCCAGCCATGGCAGGATCAGCTTTTCGGCCTGCTCTTCAGCAACGCGCTGGACTTCGGCGGAGTAATCCTCCCTGCCAAGTTTTTCGACGACCTTGGTCAGGGGAATGGAATCCTGCATGTGGTAATGATTCACGCCATGATCCGGCCAGCGTGAGGCTTTTCCGTAATCACGCCCATTGACCAACTCACCATTCTCAAATTCGGGGTGATAGCCTTTCAATGCCCCGGGCCGAGGTGTTCCATAGGGTGCAAGTCCCATGGTTTTCCACTCGTCACTACCATGTCTCCACCCCAACGCTTCGGTGGCATTGGCATAAAACCAACCCAGGGAGGCGGTTCCGTCCCATTGCCGCAGGGGTTGCAGGCGGTTATTTTCAGCGCGCCATATAGATACAGAAACATCATCTCCCCTGCCATCCATGGTGACCACCAGCGTGCGCTTGGTTGGCTTTATGCCCGATGTGTAATAGGTGCTGGCGGCGTGAGCAAGGTGGTGTTCCACAGTGAGTATCTTGCAAGTCTTGGAGAGTATCCACGGCTTAAAGTAGGTAGGCAATACAGGAACATCGCCCCGCTTTTTAGGCGGCACGGTTTCTTCGGGAACACGGAAAAAAGCAAAGAGCGGTGGGGGAACATAACCCTTGCTTGGAAACACAATGGCGTCCAACTCGCTCGCTTCAATGCCTGCTTGTCTAAAACAATACTCGATGGCGTTGATCGGAAATGAACCATCATTTTTGGTGCGCGTAAACCGTTCTTCCGCCACATTTGCTATGATCTTCCCATCAACAACCAATGCGGCGGATGCGTCGTGTCCGTACCGGATTCCCATGATCTTTTTCATTGTGTTTAGTTCTGTTCTTATGTTCCTGGCTGGCAAAACAACCAAAAGTTGTTTTATCTATTGCGCATTGAATTAAAGAATGGTCGTGGCCTATCTTATGCAGAATCTATATCGCCTTTGATTTTCGCGTAATATTTCTCCACTGCCGTGTTTCGAGCATTGCCCTTGCAATCGCCCGCCTCACGGCAGTTAAAAGGTCGCGCCTGGATGTGCGTTGTGCCACGGCAAGTCCCCCGGGAATCTCCGGGATGATGCGCCAAGTGTAGCCAAACGCTCTGCAAATGAGTTGACATTTGCGCCACTCATCAGCGGCACGCCCAAGAACATCATGGAATAATACATATCCACCCTCGCGTGTCAGTTGACGGCTGGCAATTGTATAAAAGTCGCGCGGGTAGAGCGGTTTGTAATGGTCAATAAGGATCAGGTCGAAAGGCTGATAAGGGAGAGTCTGCAGGAACTCGCCAGCGTCGCCTGTTTCGAATTTATACAAGCCGTTGATACCAATCTCATTCAAGTATTCTGCAATGACTGCACCATCCACCGCAGTTGCATATTCACGGCTATCAATTCCCAGATAGCTGAAGCCAGGGTGGTTTTGACATGCCAGGATGACAGGTACAGCGAAGCCTCCTGACTGATAGCCGATTTCCAGCACATTTGCTGGAGACAGCTGCAAAAGCAGCTGGATGGCAAACTCTTCGAGATGCGGGTGTTCTGCTCCAATATGCCAATGATCTGGCGAGTAACCAAGGCCGGCATAATATTCCTGAATGGTTTTCATTCGCTGCCCCTTGTCAGTTTACTCCTTAGTAGGCGACGAAGAACCGACTTGTACCCGAGCCAGGCTTTCAGCCGTTGTCCCTGACGCACATACCATGGTTTGTTGTCAGGGTGCATCTTCAATAAATACTGGCTGACAAAATCCGGCCGGCTGTTGCGCGCGATGATCCTTCCCGTCGGGCTGAGTGGATCGGAGGAGAACCTCTTGGCGCTGTATTTGGTAACTTCTCGCCATTTATCGCGTTCCCAGATAAAGGTGGGGTCCACGCCGGGGTTGGTCTCATCGTAGTTGCGGATGAAACAACGCAACTCTTCCAGATCCTGCTGGGTCAACTCACGAGGTACATCCACAGTGGAAATACTTTTCTTATCTCGAAAATCACCAAGTGTATTGCGATAATACTCGCCGCTTTCAGGCAAACGAACGGCATCCGCTTCAACCATGATTCTTTGAGGAAAATGGAGATTTATAACAAACGGCACACGCCGGTCTATTTCGAATAAACGCCCTCCTAATTGGATGCGCTTATACATCCACCGAAAAGGTTCATTGTTGCTGATCATGGCAAGACACTCTTCCAGAAAACACTTCCGATTTTCCTCCGGTAAATATTGGTTAATTGAGAAAAGAGCCACGCAATCCATTCCATCAGCGCGTGCAATTTCAACCATTCTATTGGTGTTTTCTGCCAAAGGATAAAGGCTGAATACTTCCCGTCCCTGATTGTTCACCGGCAACCAGGTATTCTCATTCGAGATATAAATAGTGTTCGGAAAAAGATTAAGAAACTTGTCAACGCCATTTCGGTTTCGAGTAGAAGAGCACAGGTATATGCACGCAGCAAAAGCTGAAAGATTATCAAGCACAGGCATATAAATGTGTTGGTAACCATATCGATCGAGAGGTCCAACCGCAATCAGTACGGCAATTCTAGGAGAATCAAGCATAGTATCAGTCCTGTCTTCGCGATCCCGAAATACTGTCTAAACGCTCTTTAATAGAGCCGGCATTATGGATCACAAACCAGAACATATCACAAAGGAGAGTAATCTGCTCTCCAGATATACCAGTCCCGGTAGGGAGGCAAAGGACACGTTTTGTTAGTTTTTTGGTTTCAGGCAACCTCATTCCGCTATCAGGAAAGAGGGACCGATAAGGTTCCATCTGGTGGCATCCCGGGTAAAAATAGCGCCTAACCAACACATTTTCAGCATGGAGTATTTTGACCATTTCGTCACGTGATATACCTGTGATGCCTTCATCCATCGTTACAACAATGTATTGATAATTACATTTTTCATTTCCATCGTATTCGATCAGCGATAATCCTTTAATTCCTGATAATGCCTCGCGATACGCCAGATAATTCTGATGATTCATATCGATAAAGTGCTGCATACTCTCAAGGTTGGTCAAACCCATTGCCGCTGAGACTTCATTCATCTTCCCGTTTGTGCCGACATAATCCACGTGGTCGTAATCGGAGAAACCAAAATTCTGCATCCTGCGTACTTTTTGCGCCAGTTCATCATTATTGGTGACAACCGCCCCGCCCTCCAGTGAATTAAGGAACTTTGTGGCATGGAAACTAAACACCTCCACATCACCAAAACCACCGATCATCCTGCCTTTGTAGGAACAACCAAAAGCATGAGCCGCATCATAGAGAAGTATCAAGTGATGGGCGCGCGCGATCGTCTCCAACGCGTCGCAATCGCAGGCTCGCCCATACACATGGACACCCATGATGGCGCTGGTGTGCGGGGTGATCAACTGCTCCACCTTTCGCGGGTCAATGTTGTACGTAAGTGGATCAATATCGCAAAAAACGGGCGTTATACCAAGCCACTGTAGGGCGTGGGCAGTGGCAATGAACGTAAAGGATGGAATGATCACTTCGCCTCTTAAATCCAGTGCACGAATGGCAATCTCCAGCCCAATAGTGGCATTCGTCACCACAATACAATGTTTCACACCTACGCGCTTAGCGATCTCGGACTCAAATTCCTGAAGATAGCGCCCCCCATTAGACAGCCAGCGCCGATCCAGAATATCCTCCACACGTTCGGCGAATCTTCCGCGGTCCCCGATGTTGGGACGGCCTACGTGCAGGGCAGAATCAAATGCCGGCCCACCCGAAAATATCGCCAAGTCACTTATATCTCGCTTTTCAAACATTCGTATCTCCGCGATTATAAGAGCCTCTTTTGACATACAAGGAGCCAGACATTTATCTGAACACCATAATAGTTATCGCAGCACAACCCGATGGAGAAGTTGTCAAAAAATGGCGAAAAGGTTTTTTGTATATCTTGCTCAGATTCAAATACCTTGAACAGGTATCCATTTCTCAATCCCCAAGGATCGTTCCAAATTTCAACATGCCCATCTTCCTTCTCAACGCCTCCTTTCAATATGTCCCCATTCGGTTCTGGCAGAGAGGCGATAAACGTGGCACCCGGTTTTAGTACTCGAAAGAATTCTTTCAAGTTGTCCTGAAATGTCGTACCTTTATCCACGTAATAGCAAGAATGACATGCGAGAAGATAGTCGAAATAATTGTCCTCAAAGGGAATCGCTGAATTTCGCCCAGCTTTCAGGTTTGCTGAAATACCAAGCTGGTGTACTCTTTGGTAGCCAAGAGAGACGATCTTTTCCGTAATCTCAACCCCATGGATACTGAACTTCTGGTTGTGTAGAAGAGGCCAATTTCGTCCGTCGCCAAAACCCAAATCCAGGATCTTTGCACCTGCATACCTGGTCTTGTCAAGCGATAGACTGGGATAGTTTCCCAAGAATGTCCTAATCACCCATTCTGTTGGGTAAACATGGATCGCATTATGGCTTTCATGAAAAGTGGTATAAGAATCATTAACGTTCTTCATCACTACCATCCTTCCAAGAACCAACGGCATAACCGAAACCGTCACGCCCGAAATCATTGCCACTATAGAACATGTAGTATTTATTATTCACATGCACCACGCAAGGATAGCAAACCATTTGTGAATCCCAGCCATCACTGGATAGTGGTAATTCGCCCAAATTATCGTCTCTGTGCCAACTCTTCAGATCGTCGGACCATGCATATCCGATCCGATAACCACGTTCGTCATTCCGAAAATTGATCCCGTAGCGATAACAAAACCACATGTGATATTTGTCGCCGATCTTGATAACAGTTGGGTTCGTCTGGCATTCATATTCGACTTTGTACTCAACACAGGGAACGCTCTCCCGCTCCCAGTTTATTCCATCGGGAGATGTCGCATGCATCAATACATAAACAGATTCCATGCGTTGTTCGTGTTCGAGCCAATCGATTCCAGAGCTGTACCACATGTGAAAAAGGCCATCCTCCTGTGAAACATATGGGCTGTTCTGCAGGAAGGGTTCTTTCAGGGTTCTCCCAAATAATGGTCCCCTTCCCTTCCGGCTAAATGTCGCACCATTATCTTTGCTCACAGCCAGGCCGATGGCATGATTATAGGGAACTCCCTGGCAGCGCATCCAACCCACATAATACAGCCATATCTCGCTGCCCACTTTGAGGACGGCGCCTGGCATCATCCCAAACTGGTCAAATGTGCCGAGATCGCCATAAGGCAAGATCGGTCTGTCATGCACGTATTGAATTTGGCTGGGGTTTTTCTTGTCTAAGTCCACGAATGTCGTCACAGCAGCGGCATTCCCATTCGCATCCTTTTGGGGACGGCAGGTAAAATACACGCGTAAACGATCTTCCAAAACCAAAACGGATGGATTTTGCGCATGGCTTTGCATCCACTGGAAACGACCGTCAGGAGCAAAGATTTTACCTTGTTTCTTCCATGTAAATTTACGGAGTTGTTTCATCGCCATATCCATCTCGCTAGCTATTCTTTACGCAGATCCCCTGTTGCCGCTTCACGCACAACCCGGTCAAGCCAATCATGCATGCTTTCACCTGTCACTTCTCTTGCCTGCTGTGCCAGTTCCTTTGCCTCCGGCGTCACGCCCTCCAATCTTCCATAATAACGTGTTCGTAATGTGCCGCCGCGTTTTCCGGGGATTCTAATATCGAATTTGGCATCAGGTTCTCCTGCCCCAACTTCAAATTCGATCAAATAATACACGCCACCTACTACCCATTGCACGGACAGGTTGCGCGCCTCTACAGGCATTTCAGACAGAGGGAGGGGGTTTTTGAACAACGGGTTATTGTTCAGAAGCATACGCCCGTATTCCGATTCGTACAGCCACGGCGCCATGCTTTCATCCCCCACGACCACTTTCGCCCCAACTCTACATACCCGCACAATCTCACGCAAGCTTTGCCGTATATCGCCAAACACGCCCAACCCACCAAAACTATATACGGCATCAAAATAACGATCAGGGAAAGGCAGGTAGCACGCATTCCCTGTGGAATACTCCACAGGGGTGCTGACATCTTTCAATTTCTTCACGCATTGCAGCAGCATGGAGCGGCTGATATCTTGAAGGTATAACTGGCCCGTCTTATCTAGTTCGCTTGCAATATTGACGGAATCCCTTCCCGTGCCGCATGCGAGCTCAAGCACACGTGATGAAGGGGTGAGATTCAAACGCTTCGCAAATTGCCTGCGTGCCTGTTCTTCATCAACATACTGGATATCGAACGACAGGTTGGCAACATCATCATAAATGCCAGCCACGCCTTCATAATAATCCATTGCATCCTTTTGTTCGCGGCCCAAATCTCTCGGGAAAATCAAATCAGGAATTCCATCGCGAATCTCGTATTCTCGTCCGCTTTTGCTAATTAGCTTCCCGGCGACCACGTTTTGTCCATCCATTGTTTCAGGATGGCACTCCAATGGTTCCCTGGATTCAGGGCATGTGTATATGTGTCTTGTCAAATCCATGGTTGGCTCTCCAATAGACTGTGATCAATCCTGACGCATCAAGGGCACAGGTACATTAAAGGAATAGAAAGCATAGGAATTGGTCTGGGTAAAACCTAGACGGCTTGCCAGTCTCATGGAGGCAGTATTGTTTACAAAGCAATCCCATGTAGGTTCTATTCCTCGTCGCAAGCATTCAGCTATAAAGGTTTGGGCGGCAATCATGGCAAAGCCCTTGCCACGATATTCTTCCCGGGTTATGACGTCGATCTCAGCCAGCCCATCTACAACACAGGCTGAATAACACAAACTGACGATTACATCACCTTTCACTACGCAAGCGCCAAGCCCGTAATTCAAAAAATCATCGGTAGAAGCCCAAAACCGGGAACCAATGTCAACCTTAAGGTACTCAGCTTCTTTGACTAACTCCTTGTCCAAGAACCGCTTTTCAAATCCTACTGGACACTTGACAAGGTTATTCACAGTTTGCATTCTAAAGTCAAAACGGGCGCGTTCCCGCTGCCTGACATGGCTGGGACTAAATTGTCCCAAGACTTCTTGGGCACGAAGCGGAGGCGAGTACCACAATAAATAGGATGGCAAATAACTCTTTGGCGATTCAAAAAGCTTGAAAACATCGCTGCAAAAATCATCCGGACCAGCAAGCTGCATAAACCCAAACCTTGTTACAACTAGCGCCGAGGCAGGATCAACTGTGTCATCCACAAAAACCCAGCCAGGCTGCCTTTTCCGAATCACAGCAAGAGTCAAGGGGAAAGTGATGACTTCCTTCAAAAAAGGGGCCGCTATCTTTGGATAACTTTTCTTGTCCAGCTCAAGAATCATGAATTTTCTTACTTCATCTTCGTCAACTTGAGGAACGAATCCGAATCCAGTCGGAACTTGGGTGTATCAGGGGTGATGTATACGCTCTTGGATGGGGCATTCTTGGTGACCAGCGCGCCCGCCCCGATGAAGCTTTCCCGGCCAATGGTAACCTCATGCCCGATGGTCGCATTCACACCCAGGAAACAGTATGGTTCGATCACCGCAGCACCCGAGATCACTACCTGCCCTGACACATAGCAATGGTCTTCGATACGGGCGTGGTGGCCCAGATGGTTGCCGTTCCAGAAGAACACATCATTGCCGACACTTGTGCATGGCTGAAGAACCGCATTCTCTAGAACCAGGCAGTTGTCACCAATCGGTACATGACTGAAATTTGAGGCACGCGAACTGACGTAACTGATCAGCTCATATCCTTTGGCTTTCGCCTCGTCATATTTCCTCGCACGGAAGCGGTTCAAGTCCTGGTAACCAACTGCCACCAGCATCTTGAACTCGTCCGGTGAATACGCGTTCAGGATATCCTCAAAGGGAATGACAGGGAGACCCCATTTTCCCTTTTGGCTGACATGCTCACCATCCACTGTGAACGCAACCACCTCGTGCGGGCTGTCGTTGGTCAACTGAAAATATGCCACATCGGCGATCTTGCCCGCGCCAAAGAGAACGATCTTGGTCATTTCGTCCGCCTTTCTTCGTCAAGCGCCAGGTATTTATCCTTAATACGCTTGCGATCCACCTTGCCGTTGGGATTCTTGGGCAAGGTGTTTTCATAATAAAACGCTGAAGGGATCATGTAATCCGGGATCAGGCTCCGCAAATCCTGACGCAGGCGTTCGTCGCTCACCTGCTGGCGCACAGCCACAACCGCAATAATGCGACTCAATCCCCCGCTATTGGAATGAACAGCGACCGCCTCGGAGATATATTCGATGCGGTGCAGGGCATTCTCGATCTCCTCCAATTCAATGCGGTATCCCATGTGTTTGATCTGGTTGTCCTTCCTGCCATGAATGTAGAGCTTGCCATCGGCAGGGTCAAGGCGCACAAGGTCACCCGTCTTATACATGATCTCGCGGAAGGATTGATTATAGGGGTTTTGCACAAAACTGCCCACGGTACGATCAGGATCGTTATAATAGCCCAGGCCGACGTTGGGGCCCAGTAAACACAACTCGCCCAATTCGCCGTCCGCCACCTTTTTGTTCTCCTCGTTAAGGATCAAGTATGAAAAATTCGCGGCGATAGAGCCCAGGGATGGGAATCCCTGCAAGTCATGGAAATCATCGGCAGTGATTTTATAGGAAGAGCAAATACAGGTGCACTCGGTTGGTCCGCTCACGTTGAAGAACTCGCTCGTCTCCGAATACACGTCGTATAACGCCTTCAGTTTTGGTTTCGGATACCCCTCACCGCCGAAGATAAACCGTTTTATGCTCCTGAGATACCTGCCGTCTGTTGCTTTCATTGCCTGCAGGAAGATCAACAACGACGGCACGGAGAACCACAATGTGCACCCCGCCGCATCGATCTTATCGACCAGCGCCTTGGGGTCGCGGGTTTCCTGCTTCGAAAACGGCACCAGGCACGCTCCGTTGAAGAGAGCGGAATAAAAATCGAAAACCGAATTATCAAAATACAACGGGTTGACGTTGGTCAGAATATCCTCGGGCGTGACGCCAAATGTTTCGCTGCCCCATTCGATCAAATTGAGCACGTTGGCATGGGTCATCACCGCGCCTTTGGGAAATCCGGTTGAACCCGACGTGAACATGATATAGGATGGACTTGTCCCTGTGATATTCCTGGATAGCGGCAGGTTTGTATCTTCAAAGTCATTAACATGAGCTGCAAGTTCGTCCGTATTAATGGGAACGATCAATAATTCCGCGAGCGTATCGCCCAGCGTTTGCAGCAGGCTGTTGTCCGCTGCCACATGGCGTGGGCGACAGGTCAAAAGAATTCTTCGCAACCGTTCGGTCGGGCTGTCAGGATCAAATATGGAATAGGCAATGCCGATCTTCAGACACGCAAGCATCAGCGCGAAGGTGTGGATGGTTTTTAAACCGG
The DNA here is from genome assembly GCA_016928525.1 of Anaerolineales bacterium. The sequence continues at coordinate 25,915 of JAFGKO010000054.1, forward strand.
AAATACAAACGATATCCCCTGAAGTTAATCCTTGCTGGAAAAGGAAACGCGCCAGACGGTTAGCGTGGCGATTCAAATCCGCATATGTATAAACTTCAAGCTCGCTAAACCAAATGGATACGTGTTGCGGGTATCGATCAACTATCTCCTGGAAACGCAGCGAAAGGTTATATTCGTACATCGTATCAAATGACCAACCCGCCATCCACTTCGTACACTTTGCCATTGAAGAAATCGTTCTCGATCACGCTGATCACTGCGTGCGCGATCTCCTGGGGTTTGCCGAGTCTTCTCAGCGGAACTCTCTTGATGGTTTCTTGCAGAACAGCTTCGCTCAACGCCTCTTTAGTGGATTCCGTTTCTGTGAATCCCGGAGCCACCGCAACAACCCGGATGCCCATCGTGCCCAATTCCTTTGCCCAGGTGGCGGTCAGCGCGTTTACGCCGGCTTTCGCAGCAGAATATGCGGATTGCCCTGCGTTACCCGAAGCAGAGACCGAGCTGATATTTACAATGACCCCTTTTGTACGCGTGACGATCATTGTCTCCACAATATGGGCGGTCATGTAAAACACCGAGCTCAAGTCCGTTGCTATGACCTTGTTCCACATAATGAAGTCGTGCTTCTCAATCCCGGCTCCGGAGATCCTGACCAAAGGGGCACTGAAAAGGATTCCGGCGTTGTTGACAAGCACGTCTGCCGATTTAAATTCCGCATGGTAACGGGCGGTCGCTTCTGTCACCTGCCCGCTATCGGCGACGTCACACTCTACACAATTCACGCCGGGATAGCGCTCGTGCAGTTCCGCCAATCCATCCGCATCAAGGTCGAAGACAGTAATGAGGGCCTCTTTGGCGACCAGCGCTTCGACCAGGTTTCGCCCGAGTCCTCGCACTCCGCCGGTGACAATGACCTTCTTTCCACATAGCTCCATCAGACAGATACTCCTTTGTTCCTCAACACACGCTTGATCTCCGCCACGCTTTTCATCGAAACGATCTCTTCGAAGGTAAACTCTAGCGCGAACGCCTGCTCCAGTGAAGCGATCAAATCCATGTGTTGAAGCGAATCCCAGGTCTCAACTTCCGACATGGTTAATTGATCGGTGACTGCATCTAAAGGAAGTTGCAGGGTGGACGCTATGATTTCATTGAGTTTGGTGTCCAGATTCTTTCCCTTTCTCGAACATTCTTTTAGAATTCACCCAACCGGTACGCAGGAAAAAAAGATGTAGGCGGGATGTTCTTGGCTCTGACTATTTCCTGATACTTCTCTTGATCAAAAATACGCCCACAGAAGTATGCTGTTCTGGTCTCCGTAGACCAACCACGCTTGAAACGGGTCAACCCGTCCTGCCCATCATTTTGAGAACCGGCTCCCGCGCCGAGATTAAGCCAGTTCAATCCGCTGGACGAAAAATGATTAATGGCCGTCCAGAACAACGCGAACGACGCACGCAATTCGTATCCTTGGGGACTGTAAGCTCCCAAATGATAGTATCCCAGTTTATTCTGAACGTACCACAACAACATTCCGACCGTTTTGCCTTCGTGCAGCGCCCGAAAAGCAACCATGCCGGGGACTTTCAACTGCGCGGTAAAAGACCGGCGGGAAAAGGCGGCAATTCCTTTGATGGAATGTCTCTCTATCAACGTATTATATAGTTCAACCCATTCATCCAGATGATCCGCCGCGTTCTCGCATTCTTCGACCTGCAAAACTTTAATCGCCTTGCGGGCATTTCGACGGTGATGCGGCTCTACAATACTTTCAAGCGGCTTGCTCAAATCCACAACAAAATGCTTCTTGAAGGGAATGACAATATCGCCGAAGTTGTGCTCCAACAGGGTTACATCATAACAGCCAAAAGGATCTGTGACAAGGGAAACGCATACCAGACTGCTTTCCAACTCATTCAAGTCAGTACGTAGCGCGCCCCAATCCTGGCAGGAGAAGATTGGATAAGGCCACATCGCATCTTCGTAATCAAAACCTGCGATCTTCCGCCGAAGCAACCAGCCCCCCGAACGCTTGAGCGCCAAAGGAGCCCCAAACTCACTTAGGGACTTTGCATAGGCGGAACTGGCATATCCAGTAATTTCCTGAGGCAGGCACACTTTATTTAGATCCGTGACGCAAGTCCATATGAATAAGCGAGGTTTTTTGCGTTCGCCGCGATCAAACAATCACATATAGCACGGTTTCATACTCAAAGACCGTGTAATGACCGAGATAAAACCGATAGCCCAAATCCAACGATTGAAGAAAATCCGGAATCGTCCAATAATCCTCCGGTCTATGATAAAGGGAAATTGCAAGTTTTGGTTTGAAGCGGTTCAAAGTCCTGACAGCGCCTTTTAATGCTTCAAGTTCGGCACCTTCAATATCCATTTTTATCAGGTGGACAGCTTTAATCCCCGCTTCCTCCACCCAATCGTCTATGCTTACCGTCCGGGTAGAAAATTGACTCGGGCTGATAGGATTGTCGATGATCCTTGTACTTGCTCCGGAATCCTTAAAATCGACTTTCTTATCCGAAATGCTCCATACCGGCCTCTCGACGATTTCGATCCTGGGGCTCACGGAAGGATTTAATTGCATTGTCCGTCTTATGATTTCGATATTGGAGGGAACAAATTCAAAAGCGTATACTTTTCCTGCCTCCCCTGTTTCGTACGCGAACCGGAAGGATGTGTCTCCAAAACCCGCACCGGCGTCAATAACCACATCGCCAGGCTGAACCTTGAAAGGCGGGGTCGATCCAAGATATTCGTATTGCCTGGAAACAAAAGCAACATGAACGCCGCCTCTCGGTGCAAAAATCTTTAGATCATATCCAAGCGGTTTCAAGTCATTTTGAAACAACCACATATTCATAGACTTAACAAAAATCGCTTCTTTTCCTGTTTCCAACGATCTTAGAGATCTTCTAACCTTGCTGTAGTCTTTGGTCGCAAGCGGTAATGTTATCCGTTCTTTTCCCAATATTCTGTAGGCAACAAGAGAAACAAGAAGATTGCGCGATTGCTCATCCCCCAGCACAGCGTACAATCTGGCTATATCCGGAACATGTGACAAGTAGAAGTCCAAGGCGACAAGGTCTCTTCGGTCAGGATATGCCAGAAATACCAGTTTTGGTTTCTTGACCACAACCGTTATCGCTTTTTGGATCCACAACACGATCCGTTGCAGCCAGTTCTTCTTGTCCCTTGGCCTTCCAATATCATAATTGTGAATGTAGAAGTTATAGGCGTTTGCTTGCAGAGTACGCGTCAAGTGAAGCAAAAAGTCCAACTGGCTGCTCGGCAATGTACTGTCCATAATCTATAAACCTATTCCTGCGGAATAATCGGGGTGATCTGCCAGTCAAATGATGGCCGTATGACCCCATTCCATTTGCCATACCAGCCATCTCGTTCAACATCATGAACATCAAAACACAACAAATTATCCACTCGAAAACCACGCACCTTCGCGTCATAATGGATCATCAGGTTAATATAATAGTTGCTGTCATTTAGAATATTCCCGGGTATATTGCATATTGCTTCCACTATGCTTCGTGGATACAAAGTTCGAGGCGAGGCGTTGATGAAGACGCAAATTCTATCCTGACTATATAATTCAAAACCAAAATGCAGGGGGACGTCAGCTCGATAATTCATTAGTCTGAATTTTATGCGTATGGGGGAGTCCACGGTCAAGTGCTTAATATCATGACCGGGATCCGTCTCGATCGCTGCGTATACCAGCCTGCCCGTCTCGTTGCCCGGTGCAGTACTCAGATCGTCCCAGGTTTGGGACAGGCACACCTGGGAATGTTTATTCAAGTAAGCCGCAATAACTGATGCCGAGGACCCGGATTGAACGATCTCTCCTTTATCAATCCAGATAGCGTCTTTGCATAAGCCTTGGATAGCCAGCATATTATGGCTCACAAACAACACCGTTCTCCCCTCGCCTGTCACGTCGCTCATCTTCCCCAAACACTTCTTCTGAAACTCGGCATCCCCGACCGCCAGCACTTCATCCACGACCAAAATATCCGACTCCAGGTGCGCGGCGACGGCAAAGGCAAGCCGCACATACATGCCGCTGGAATAGCGTTTGACCGGGGTGTCAATGTAGGTTTCCACACCGGAGAAATCCACGATTTCATCAAACTTGCGGCGGATTTCCTGGCGGCTCATACCCAGGATCGCGCCGTTCAGGTAGATGTTCTCACGTCCGGTCAGTTCTGGGTGGAAGCCGGTGCCTACCTCCAGCAGGCTGGCAATGCGCCCCTTCACCTTCACCACCCCTGATGTGGGAGCAGTCACCTGCGAAAGAATTTTTAGCAAAGTGCTCTTGCCTGCCCCGTTGCGCCCAATAATGCCGAGTGCTTCGCCCTGTCGAACGGTGAAACTGACATCTTTCAATGCCCATACAGTCTCCCCATCGCGATTGCCATGATCCTTTTCACCGATTTTCAAGTGCGGGTCGGGTAAGCCGCGTTGTTTAGCCCACCAGCGTTGCAAGTCGCCGCGGAAGGAGCCGGTGCCGATCACGCCCAGCTGGTAGGATTTGGAAACATCCTCGACGGAAATGACCGTATTTGACATCTCAAACCGTATCCATAAATGTATTTTCAACGTGATTAAAAATCAATGCCCCGGCAAAGAAAACCGCTATTGTACATGCTATGCTATACAGCAGCCAGATCGGGTCAATGGCGCTCACGCCCAAAAAAGCCAGGCGAAAAACCTCCACAATCGGCGTCATCGGATTTGCCATGATCACCCAGCGCCAGCCGCCTTGAAGGGCGGAAAGTGGGTAAATGACCGGTGTGGCATACATCAGCAGTTGAGCGCCAAACCCCACCAGTTGCTGCAAATCACGATATTTGGTGGTCAGTGAAGAAATGATGATGCCGAAGCCCAACCCCATCAGGGCCATGATCAGTGCCAGCAGCGGCAGGCTTAACATCCACCCATTGGGATGAATATCGGCCCCGGTCAGCAGGAAATAGGCCAAAAAAAGCAGGAATATCGCAAAGCGAATGGCAAACGAGATCAAATTGGAAATAACCACCGAAACCGGTATGCTCAGACGTGGAAAGTACACTTTGCCAAAAATGCCCGCATTAGCCGTGAACGTATTGGAGGTGCTCACCAGACAGGTGCTAAAATAACTCCAGACCGTGTTCCCCGCCATGTAAAAAAGGAATGGCGGCAGGCCATCGGTGGAGAGTTTGGCGATATTTCCAAAAATAACAGTAAACACTACAGTTGTGGCTACCGGCTGGATGATATACCATAACGGACCCAGAATGGTCTGTTTGTAGTAGGCCACAAAATCGCGCCGAACCAACAGTTGGATCAGGTCGCGGTAGCGCCATAATTCGCCCAAGCGCAAATCCCACCAGCTGCGCTGCGGGCGGAGGATGAGGTCCCATTTGTTATCTGAACTAATATTTTCTCTGACTACCATAAATTACTCTCAATGCTTCGATATTGTTGCTACTTTACTCATAGTTCGCTCATTTCGTAAGGCGGCTTTAGAGTTTCAACCCAGGGATGGACAGCCCTTGATGTGGGCGGGCATTGTGGTCAGGTATGAACACGGCGAGTGAAGCTTCCAGTGCGGGCAGGCTCGATTATTGTAATGGGTCTTTTCGCAGCAAGGGTGTGATCCTCTTGTTTTTCTGCTATTGTCATCGTGGCAAATCTCAACTCATGCACATAGCTTGTGGATGTTTGAGCAACTCAAGACAGCACTAAAGCCTGAAACGCATGGCAATAATAATTCTGGGCAATTGTGCTTTTCCAGCGTGCTGGCGGCTCTGTGGGGGGGATTATATCGGGGTTGGGCCTGAACATGTAATTTTGCTGGTTCTAATGTTTTGCGTAGATACTGCTTTGACAGTGGTTAGCCCCCTCCCAGCCTCCCTCAAATTCCAAACAGCATGGAATTTAGGGGAGGAACACATAGTGGCGAATACCTCCTCATTTTGCAGTTGAAAATGGGGAAAGCTAGAGGAGAGGCTTCCCCTGATTTGTTGAGAGGATACATTGAGCCACCCTCAGCAGAAGGGTGGCTCAATAGTGCATCATGCTCAGTTGCAAAGAGAGTCTTCCTGAATAAGCGCCTTTTAGGGCAGAATCTCAATAGCATCCAGGTCGATATAAGCTGCCGATGTATTGCTAATCACCACATTATGCGTTCCGGCGCCAAAACCACTCTTAAGCCATGGCATCGCCCAATGCAGCGTTGCGGAATAATTGTAGACCGTCTCACATAGCCCATCAACGCACACCCGCATCGGCCCACGGTTGCTGTAAAGCGCCCTATACAACTTCAACCCGGTCCCGTCGAACGAGAAGCTGATTTGTGCAGG
>JAFGKO010000055.1 GCA_016928525.1 Anaerolineales bacterium
GCCGCTTTTTCGATCTTGATCTGCCCGTCTTCATCACGCATGCGAATCTCGGCCGGGAGCGGGAAGCCGCGCAGCAGCGCATCTACGGCGGCCATGATGTCCATGTGGACGGCAAAACGGTCACGGTTTTGGATCTCGATCAGCACGTCGAAGGTGGGCGGCGCGCGTCGCTCCAGGACCGTTTTCTGCGTGCCGCGCCGGCGGGCTTCCTCGTCCGACAGAGTGACGGCCTCGATGCCGCCGACCAGGTCGGAGAGCGTGGGGTTGAGCAGCAGGTTCTCGAGCGTGTTGCCGTGCGCGGTGCCGATCAGTTGCACGCCACGCTCGGCGATAGTGCGGGCAGCCAGGGCTTCGAGTTCGCGCCCGATCTCGTCGATGACGATCACCTCGGGGTTGTGGTTCTCGACCGCCTCGATCATGACTTCGTGCTGGAGCATTGGCTCACGCACCTGCATGCGGCGCGCCTTGCCCACGGCGGGATGCGGCACATCGCCGTCACCGCCGATCTCGTTGGAAGTGTCCACGATGATGACGCGCCTGGATTCAGCCAGAATGCGGGCAGCCTCGCGCAGCAGGGTGGTCTTACCCACCCCCGGGCGTCCGAGGATAAGCAGCGACTTGCCCGACTCGATGATATCTTCGATGATGTCGATCGTGCCATACACGGCGCGACCGACGCGCAGGGTTAAACCGACAATCGTCCCCAGCCGGTTACGGATAGCAGAGATGCGGTGCAACGTGCGCTCGATGCCCGCGCGGTTATCGGCGTCGAACGAACCAACGCGCTCGTCCACGTAGTCGATCTCGGCGCGCGTGATTTCGGTATCACGCAATACCACTTCCTGCTCGACGAAGCGAGCGGTTGGCACGCGTCCCAGGTCGAGGATGATCTCGAGCAGGTTGTCGCTATCGTTAAATTTTTCCACCGCGTGGCGGATATTGGCGGGGAGGACGTCCAACAGGGCATCCAGGTCGTCTGTAATATGGTGTTGTTGAGACATAGTATAGTATCAAGTTTCAGGTATCACGTGTCAGGTGTCAGGTGACACGGAAGAGGCAAAAGAAAGTACTTGCGCCGCCGGTATTGCCGGTCAATGACGGCATACGATGTTAGCAGGAATAATGGGCCATGACGAAACACCTACCTCTTTTCTAGAGTAGGCTTTATTATAGCAGTCCCCGAAAGCATTTGAGTGACCTGTTGGCATATCTGTCTGTTGTTCTACTACATGATATACTAAAGCAACCGAAATCTCAGGTGTAGGGAAGCCTATGCGTATCGCCAGAAAACTAAGTAATGACCAGGAAACCATCAGTCGCTTTATCGCCGTGCTTGGCAGCGCCATGCTCGAGATCAGCAACAACAAACTCGCCCGCCCCGGATTCTTCATCGTGGCGCACAGCTTCATCAGCGAATATATCGAAAAGGGATTCTTCAAGAAGGAAGATTTGATTATGAGGGCCCTGGAAGATGTCGGATTTCCTCTTGACGACGGGCCGATATACTTTATACGATCCGAACAAAACAAAACCCGCGAAGCTGCCGCACACATGATCCAGGCCGCGAAACAGTGGCAGGCGGGGGATGAAAATGCGCGCGTCGACGTGAGTTGGGCAGCCAGCGAGTATACGTCCACATTTCGCCAGCATTTTGATCGACTCAAAAACCTGATCTTCCCTTTGCTAGAACAGAATTTGACCATCGAAGATGAGCATAAGATCGCCGAGGGGTTTAACACCGTTGTCTTTGAGGCGGACATGAAGAACGACCCAGACAAATACGAAAAGATGCTCGCAACGCTCGAAGAGGAATTGGCCGACTGGCGGTAATTCCATTGTAGTCTGATCACGCCAAAAGGGCAGGTACCTTGAGCGAAGTCGAAGGGCCTGCCCTTTTTGATTTGGATATTGCGGGGTAAAATTATATATAATTTTTATACCATGATGCAAAATGGAGGTTAACATGTACACAATGGTACTTCCCGCTCATTCCTATCTTCGCTGGGCGATCGTGATTTTTGCATTCGTGGTCGCGGTCAAATTTGCGATTGGCTGGCTGCGCGGGGGACAATTCAAAGGCATCGACCGCGGTCTCTCCGCAGCCCTTAGCGGCCTGCTGGACCTGCAAGCCGCGCTTGGCCTCGTCTTGCTGGTCGGGTTAGGGCTTTCCGGCGAGGGCTTCCCGGCAATCCGCTTCGCGCACGCCGCTGCAATGTTCATCGCTCTGGTTCTCGCCCACCTGCCTGCCCGTTGGAAAAACGTCTCAGACCAGATCCGCTTCCGCAATTCGCTATTTTGCATTCTCGGCGCGCTCGCGCTGATCTATGTCGGAGTGATGATGCTGCCTGTTGGGTGGACTTGGTAAAAAAGCAAGTATCGACTCCGGTCTTCGGCTTTCTATTTACGGTCAGGAGATTTCCATGCAAGCCTTCGAACTCGACCAACTCATTTCCCAACAGCAATCTGGCGACAAACTCTACCTCGAATTCCTGCGCGTGCCCGACCTTAGTATGGGAATGTATGTGCTCCCTACCGGTAGTATGGACCCGCAGTCCCCGCACACGGAGGATGAGGTCTATTACGTGGTGGGCGGGAAGGCAAAGATCAGGGTCGGGAAGGAAGGCCGCGATGTGGAGGCAGGCTCGATCGTGTATGTGTCGAAGAACGTGGAGCATCGCTTCCACTCGATTGAGGCAGAGCGCCGCCTTGAGCCTGTCGAAAGGTTGAGGGTGCTGGTCTTCTTTGCGCCGGCAGAGCATTCGAATATGTAAGGTGATGCTCGTTGACCTTGGGAAAGTCTGCAAGTTAGTGATATAATGACGGTAAAAATACTTCATGTGAAGGATTAAATCCGTCATAGTTATTCAAAGGCTGATACCATGATCGAAGTACTTCTCGGTTCGAAAAATGCAGAAAGGGTACTTATCTATATTTTCTCGCGTGAAGAGGGGTATCCGCGCGAGATAGCGCGCTTTTTCAACACCGACTTGAAATCGATCCAAAAGCAGTTGGATAAATTCGAGTCAGGTGGAGTATTGGTGAGTCGTGAGGTGGGAAGAACACGGCCGTATGTTTTCAATCCGCGTTATCCGTTTTTGAGTGAACTGAAAGCTTTGCTGGAAAAGGCGTTATCCTTTTACCCTGATACGGATAGGGAAGAATTGATAATGAACAGGCGCAGGCCGCGAGCACGGGGCAAAACATTATGAAACAGATTGCGGATATGAGCCGGGTAGAACTGGTAGCATACATCCAAGATTCTTTACAAAGAGAAGGGGTCAAGGTCGTGCTTTCGGGTGGCAGCGCAGTGTCCTTTTTCAGCAGTGAAAAATATGTATCAAAAGACCTGGATTTGGTCAACGTCAATTTTGCCAAACGGAGCAAAATCAAGGCTGTAATGGAAACGGTAGGTTTCCAGGAGCAGGGGCGTTATTTTGTAAGTCCTGAAACCCAGTTCTCAGTGGAATTTCCCGATGGTCCCCTGTCAGTCGGGGAGGAGCCTGTCAAGGAAGTCAAGGAATTTGCATTGTCAACGGGAACCCTGCGGATTGTTTCGCCGACCGATTGCGTAAAAGACAGGCTATGCGCCTATTACTTTTGGAATGACCAGCAGGGTTTGGTCCAGGCAGTTTTGGTGGCAGAAAGCCAGAACGTGGATTTGAAAGAGATCGAACGCTGGTCAATTGTAGAAGGAAAAGAGCGCGAATTCCAGATTTTCAAGGCCAGGCTTGGCTGACATGTCAATTAATGTGTGGCTGCAGTCGAAGTATTCTTTGCACCAGCTGAGTATTCGAATGACTGGCAACTGAGAGAATGATAATCGAATGAATTGTCCGATTTGCTCATGGTCTCCAGATAATGCAGATTACTTGTTTATCAGTGAAACACGATTTTGGCGTATTTGCCTTGCGCCAAACCAGACTTTGCTTGGCAGGTGCGTCATTCATTTGAAACGGCACGCCGGTAATCTGGCTGATCTGACCGAAGATGAATGGAATGATTTTTTGAATGTAGTGAAGCGCGTCGAGGAGACTCTCAGGTCCGCATTTAACGTTACCATGTTCAATTGGTCATGTTACATGAATCATGCATTTCGAGAAAATCCTCCTAAGCCTCATATTCATTGGTGGGCTGTTCCCAGGTATGAGCGCGCTGTATGGTTTGGCGGAATGGTGTTCGAAGACCCTCATTTCGGCAATCCCTATGACCATGGTCGTCGGCTTGATTTGCCTAAATCCTTGAGAGACGAAATTGCAGAGAAGATTAGGGGAACCTATGTTTAAACTAAAGCGAACTCCCTTTCACGAACGGACTGCCCCCCTCTGCCTGCCTCAAAACTGGCGGCGCTGGGCGGGGTATCTCGTTGCTGGCTCGTATGAATTGTCGCTCGACCGCGAGTACTGGGCCATCCGCAACGCC
>JAFGKO010000056.1 GCA_016928525.1 Anaerolineales bacterium
CAGCAATCTGCCAGCAGAACAATGTGCCCATGCGCCGCCCTGAGGAGGGCGACCTGTTCCTGGCCTGCTGTGACGCGTTGATTGCCGCCCAGAACGCGGTCATCGCCGCCGAATCCTTCGGGCTGGGCTCCTGTTACATCGGCGACGTCATCGAACAGTATGAGGAACACAAAAAGTTGCTCGACCTGCCGCAGTACGTTTTCCCCATCTGCATGCTGGTCTTTGGCTATCCCACTCGACAACAAAAAGACAGGGAAATGACCACGCGCTTCAATGAGAAGTTTATCGTTTTCGAAAACGGCTATCGCCAACTGACCCCCGCCGAATTCGACGAAATGTTTGCCGAACCTGAAAGCAAAATGCCCAGGGGCAAAGCGATGGAGGGCATCGCTAACTTTGGCCAAGCCATGTACCGGCGCAAGTTCGGCTCGGATTTCTCGGTCGAGATGAGCCGCTCCGCGCGGGAGTGGTTGAAGGGCTGGCAAAAGGAAATATTGGACACAGATAGACACTGATTTTCGCTGAACAAAACCCGTTTTTCAGCAAAAGTCAGCGTCAACATTGAATCAAAAAATCCCTGGAGCGTCGCTCCAGGGATTTCGTATTTGCACAGATTGGCTTAGAAACCACCTACTGCTGTGACGTTGGCAGCCTGCAGGCCCTTGGGCCCCTGCTCGACCTCGAATTCGACCTTCTGGCCTTCTTCCAGGTTCTTGAAGCCATCGCCTTGGATCGCGGAGAAGTGGACGAAAACGTCTGCGCCGCCTTCACGTTCGATGAAGCCGTAGCCCTTGCTCCCGTTGAACCACTTGACTGTGCCGATGATACGTTCTGACATGTGATTTGCCTCCTTATGGCAAAAGAAAAAAGATGTTTCAGGTACTTGTTTCGTTACATCGGACAGTCAACAAAAATAGCTCACGGATTACTTCCGTGAGCCGCCTTCGTCGTACATATACCGCGAACTTACCAGTATCCTTCACTGGAAAGGATAACACTACTCCTGTAGGTTGTCAATTACAATTATTCACCAAAATCAGAGTACATTTGTGATACATTGTGTCATCTGAGCATCTGTGGTTAAATTCCCAACAACAACTTGCCAAGGGAAAGAAGAGGAACATCCATGAACATTCTCGGTATCGATGTAGGCGGTTCCGGGATCAAAGGCGCGCCCGTGGACACTGCGACCGGTGAACTGCTAGCCGAACGCTACCGCATCAAGACACCTAAAGGTGCAAAACCTGAACCGGTAGCAGAAACGGTAGCGAAGATCATAAGCTACTTCGCTTGGAAAGATCCGATCGGCATTGGGTTTCCCGCGCCCATCAAAGGTGGCGTTGTAATGATGGCAGCCAATATCTCGGCGCAGTGGGTTGGCGTCAATGCCGATGAACTGTTTTCAAAAGCGACCGGCTGCCCGTGCACGACCCTCAATGATGCCGATGCAGCGGGGTTAGCTGAAATGGAACTTGGAGCAGGCAGGGGGCAGCCCGGAACCGTGATCGTGCTCACGCTAGGAACCGGGATCGGCACTGCCATCTTCCATGATGGCAGATTGCTCCCGAACACTGAATTTGGCCATGTGGAAATCAAATGCGAAGATGCGGAATTGCGCGCCTCCGATGCCGCGCGTAAACGCGAAAACCTTTCCTGGAAAAAATACGCCAAACGCCTGAACCAGTATCTTACTGCGATGGAAAAGTTATTCTGGCCCAACCTGTTCATTATTGGCGGCGGCATCAGCAAAGAGCATGAAAAATTCCTGCCGCTCCTGACGGTCGACACCCCGGTCGTTCCCGCCCATCAATTCAACGAGGCGGGCATCATTGGAGCGGCGCTGGCTGCGCGCACGGAATGACCGCGTAACAAACTCTGAATAGAGACGGCGATGGGCCGTCTTTTCATCCTAGAGTATGTGTACATCTGTGTACACATTGTGCCCTTTGGGTATCTGTGGTTAAATTCTCCCGCCATGGACTCTAAAACCCTGCAAGTTCTCGAATACGGCAAAATCCTCAACAGGCTGTCCAACTACTGTGACTTCTCCGCCTCAAAGGAATTGGCGCGCGCCTTAAAGCCCACGGTCAATTTCGATGAAGCCCGGCGCTTACTGGCTGAGACAACCGAGGCACGCTTCCTGTTTTCCACGCGCGACCTGACCATCGGCGGCTCACACGACATCCGCCCCTCAGCGGACCTGGCGGCGCGCGGCGGCGTGCTGGAACCACAGGCTTTGCTGGATATCAAGTCCACGCTGATCGCCTGCCGCGAGTTGAAAAAATCCTTGCTGGGCAAAGCCGAAGGCAAAGACAATGCGCCCCATGAAAAAGCTATACCTCGTAAGGAACGCATTCGCAAACAGGCTGAAGAAGAAGCGCAACCAGTAGAGCATCCCTTCCCGTGCCTGGCCGAGATCGCCTACGGTCTGCCCGATACCTACGGACTGGTGGATGCCATCTCGCGTGTGCTTTCCGAGCGCGGCGAAGTGCTCGATTCCGCTTCGCCCAAACTGGGTTCAATCCGTCGTGAGAAAAAAATCTCGCACGACCGGATGATGTCCAAACTACAAAAATACATCACCGACAGCAAAACCACGCCCATGCTGCAGGAAGCCATCATCACCCAGCGTGATGGGCGCTACGTCATCCCGCTGCGCTCTGAGTTCAAAGGGCGTATCAAGTCGGTAGTGCACGACCAGTCATCTTCCGGAGCGACCTTGTTCGTCGAACCGCTGGCGGTGGTGGAACTCAACAACACCATCCGCGAACTGGAGCTGGCCGAGCGCGACGAAGAGCGCCGCGTGCTGGCCGAACTCTCCGCACAGGTCGGCGAACATGCCCAGGACCTGATCTACGGCATCGAAAACCTGGCTGTGCTCGACCTGGCCTTTGCCAAAGCGAAATATGCGGAGGAGATTAAAGCCAGTGAGACGATTCTCCATCAGCTTTCAGCCACCAGCCATCAGCGATCAGCAAAGGAAAAGCCAAAAGCTGAAAGCCAACCGCTGATCCGCTTGTTAGATGCAAGACATCCGTTGCTTGATCCCCAAACCGTTGTGCCAATCACTGTAGACCTAAAGCCTGGCATCCGCGCGCTGGTCATCACTGGCCCCAACACGGGCGGCAAAACCGTCAGCCTGAAAACCGTTGGGCTGCTGGTGCTGATGGCGCAGTCCGGATTGCACATCCCGGCGCAGAGCGGCTCCGAATTGCCCTGCTTTGAATCCGTCTGGGCCGACATCGGCGACGAACAGTCCATCGAACAGTCGCTCAGTACCTTCAGCGGCCATCTTACCAACATCGTACATATCCTGGAAAAAGCTGACGACCGCTCGCTGATCATCCTCGACGAACTTGGTGCGGGCACCGACCCGCAGGAAGGCGCGGCCCTGGCGCGTGCCATCCTGGCCCACCTGCTCGGGCGCGGCATCACCACTTTTGTCGCCACGCACTACCCTGAACTCAAAACCTACGCGCACGGCACCGAGGGTGTGGTCAATGCCTCGCTGGAATTCGACATCGGGACTCTGCGCCCGACCTACAAGCTGACCATCGGACTCCCCGGCCGTTCCAATGCCCTGGCCATTGCTACCCGCCTCGGACTTCCTGAGGAAATTGTCTCTGCGGC
>JAFGKO010000057.1 GCA_016928525.1 Anaerolineales bacterium
ACCATTGCGCTGGCGAGGCGGGCAACAGCAGCCGGGTTTTCGCCAAAAGAGCGGGTACCGATGACAGGGTTGTAGGGGTTGATATTGACGTCGCAACTGGGGGCGTAGTCGACATTGACGCCCATCGCCGCCAGTTCCCGACCTAAAACCTCACCGGCTTTTCGGGCGAGTTCTGGTGAACCGGTTGCCCCCAGGGCCATGTTGCCGGGCAGGGATGTTGTCCCCTCGCCGATGGCCATGAGTTGGCCGCCTTCCTGGTCGGTGGCTATCAATAATGGAGGCAGGTCGAGGCTTCGAGCGAGGCGTTGGAGAGAATCTGCCAGTTGGCGGACCTGAGCCGGGTTATCGATATTCAGGCTGCGGAAGAAGGTCAGTCCAGCCGGTTGGTAATTTTTAATGGCTGTGGTGATTTCAGGAGTCAGTTCCTTGCCATGAAAAGCCAGCAGGATTTTTTGCCCAATGGAATTTTCGATGTCCACGCATCAGCCTTTCAGCCCTGAGACGATCACGCCCTCCAGGATAAAGCGCTGGGCAAAGAAGAATACAACCATGAGCGGAACGGTGGTCAGCACCGCAGCAGTCATGATGGTGGGCCACTGCTGGACGGTCAGGTTGATGTTGTAGAGCGTGGAAACGTAGACGGGCAGGGTATAGAGGTCAACAGTTTGCAGGTACATCAGGGGCGCGAGCAGGCTGTTCCATAGCCCGACGAACAGGAAGGTGGCTACGGTAGCGAGCGGGGCTTTGATGAGTGGCATGACCACTTCCCAGAAAATCTGGATGTGGTTGGCGCCATCCACAAAAGCGGATTCGTCCAACTCTTTGGGAATTTGTGACATGGATTGCCGCAGCAGGAAGATCATGGCTGCACCGCCTGCGAAAAAGCCGGGGATGATGATCGGATTGAAAGTGCCGACCCATCCGAGCTTGTTGAAGAAGACATACTGTGGCACGATCAGTGCCTGCGGCGGAATCAGCATGGTGGAAAGCATCAGAAAGAAAACTATATCGCGGCCAGGCCATTCGATGCGGCTGAAGGCGTAGGCCACCACCGCCACAGACAAGAGCGTACCAACCAGCGCCAGAGCGGTATAGAAGACGGTGTTGAAGTAGGAACGCAGGAAATCGGTATTATTAAAGATGCTGATGTAGGCATCCAGGGCGGGTTTTTCAGGCAACCAGATGATCCCGGCGGAGTTGGTCTCTTCGAGCGTTTTCAGGGAGGACGAAATCATCCAGAACAGGGGAAAACTCATCACCAGGGTTGAGCCGGTCAGGAAGATGTAAAGCACGATGCGTTTGATAATCGGCCAGAGGTCACGCATGCTAATCTCCTAATACAGGTCGTAATGGACCCAGCGATCCTGCATCTTGAACTGGATAGCGGTCACGATCAGGATGATGATGAAAATAATCCAGGAGATGGCCGAACCGTAGCCGATCTCGAAGTGACGGAAACTGGCCTGCCAGAGATAGTAGACCATCGAAATCGCAGACGGGACAAGCGGCTGGTTATCGCGATACAGGACGAAAATCGGCTCGAAAATTTGGAGGGAATTGATCAGGCCAACGACCAGGTTGTAAAAAATGTAGGGCGTGAGCAAGGGAAAGGAGACCTTCCAGAAGCGTTTCCAACTGTTTGCACCGTCCACCTCGGCGGCTTCGTGCAGTTCTTTGGGAATGTTCTTCAACCCGGCCAGGAAGATCAGCATCATCGCGCCGCAGCCCCAGATCATCAGCAGGACGACTGACATCTTCGACCACAAGGGACTTTGTACCCAGAGCGGAACGCGGTTGGCAGCCGGGAAGCCGGCCTCCCAGATTTTGGTCAGCAGGTTGAATTTGCCGTTGCTCAGTCCCAGGAAGAAAGCGCTGGTCAGTTCCTCGACGAAGATCAACGCCCGACTCACATAACCAAGAGGCGGGATGGCTTCGGTCACAGCGCGGATAAGTTGGTTGATGATTCCGGTCCCGGTGTTGAGCATCAGCCGCCAGGCCAGCAAAACGGCCGTGTTAAAACCGAGGATGACAGGGAGATAAAAGGCCATACGGAAGATGCGCTCCCCACGCATGTTCTGGCTGAGCATCACGGCCAGGAACAGGGCAAAGGCCATTTGCAGTGGCAGGCCGATAACAGTCAGGTAAAGCGTATTGATGATGGAGGCGCGAAAGCCGTCATCCTTCAGGATGAGTTGGGCATAGTTGTCAAGTCCCACCCAGTTTGCGGGTTGATTGGAAACGACACGGTAATCTGTAAAACTCCAATACAGGGAGAAACCCATGGGGATAATTACAAAAATCAGAAACCCGACGATCCAGGGCGATGCAAACAGATAACCTGCGAAGGTGTTCTCCTGCTTCTTGCGTGAAGCACCGGTCAATTTTGCGATGGAACGGGCTAGCAGCCCGACGCCATAGCTGGAAATGATGATAAAGAAAATTGCTGCAATAGCTGTGAGAATTGCGTCAAGATAGGGGTTATCGACCATGCTTTTCTCCAAATTTATACTCACCGAAAACAAGTGATCCTTCAGGTTTTGCCACAGTTTGAGGGGGTGAAAGAGGGCCGGATTTGGGGTGAGAGCGTGCGTACGCACGCTCTCACCCCAAATCCGGGTTTCCACCGCGGAAATTCCCATAGAGCCAAATAAGTTGGATGGGGAAAATCCCCATCCAACTTTATCACTAACTTGCACAAATGTTACTTACCCAAAGCGGTCGAGTATTCTTCTTGAATCTTTGCTACCACTTCTTCAGGTGTCAACTCTTCCGTGATGAGCTTGCCCAAAGCATCCTGCATGATGGTCGAGAGCTTGGCAGCTTCTTCGATACCAGCGAAACCAACGCCATACTGGGCAGCCAGTTCGGCCTCACGTTTCAACTGCGGGGAATCAGTCACGTAGCCATATTGAGCATCGTTGCGGGCAGGGATCAGGCTCATGGTCTCGTTCCACTTGTGATTGGCTTCCTTGCTGAAAGCCAGCTTGAGCCACTCGGCAGCCAGTTCCTTGTTGGGACTATAGTCGGCAACGGCCAGCCAGTCATTGAAGGCCAAAACAACCGGTTTGCTGTTGGGGAAGTTTTCGGGGTCGCCGAAGAACGGGTCGATGCTGACATTTTCCCAGATCGGGCGATCGAAAGCAGGAGCAGCCCAGCCGGAGTGCGCCAGGCAGACTGCGCCGTTGTCTTTCTGGGTCTCATCATTGACATCGATCACGGAGCCTTGCCCGGCGGGAAGGGCGCCTACCGCATTCGCGGCGGGACCATAAGTGGCCTGGCGCATGTCGAGCATGAACTGGGTGGTAGCCAGAGCTTCGGAGGAATCGAAGTTCGGTGAGCCATCGGCCTTGTACAATTCGCCGCCCAGTGAATAATAGACGAGCAGCCACCACTGCCAGTCAGCCATTGAACCGGCATCCACCGGGACGAGCGCCTGTTGGGTCAGCGAGTTGGTCCCCGGATCAATGACGGACGCAGTACCGGCAAAATCTACCCATTCGGCAAAGTTCTGCGGTGTGCCGCTGGTCCAGCCAGAGGCTTCCATCAGGTCGGTGCGGCAGAAAACGTAACGCGGGGCGGTGAAGATCGGCAGGCCACGCAATTTGCCCTGATATTTGGCATTTTCGAGTGCGGGACCGAAGTTGGCAATATCAGGCCAGGCGGCTTCGCCCAGGTAGGCATCCATATCCGCCAGGCTTTCACCGTAGAGGGTGTTCATTTCGGAGCCCAGATTGATGATATCAGGGCCTTCGCCAGCCGCAAAGAAACCGCTGAAAGTGGTATCCCAACCAGACCAGGACCCTTCTGTGATTTCAACGGTTACACCTTCGTGAGCAGCTTCAAAGGCAGGGTTGATCTCATCCTTCAGCCAAGCGATGGTATCGGGAGTGTAGTCCAACAGGTAGATTTTCAGGGTTACGGGCCCCGCAGCGGGTTCTTCAGTTGCTGCCGGCGCTTCCGTTGCAGCAGGTGCCTCGGGGGCGGCAGGTTCCTGCGGTTCAGCGGGCGCCGGAGTGGCAGCCTGACCGCCACAGGCGCTCAACACGATGCTAACGAGCATCAGTAAAACGAACAATTTGGTACGCATTTTTCTCTCTCCTTGAAATTCTTAGTTTAAGAACTTACAATTGTTCCGGGATGAGTACGGCTCATCCTGGAATATCGCGCAGGTCATCTTTCTATCCTTATTTGAGTTAGATGGCCTGCGTGCTTTGTTACTTGCCGGATGCACCTCCTTTCGAACATTATTTTTCACAATACACGAGTTATCAAAGTATTGACATCCTGTGCAAAACGATCGATAAAACCTTGAACGTAATTCTGAATATCCAGTTCTGGATCTGCGATCAACGGTGTAAGGTTCATTGCATAGGTCAATCCGCTGGCATCATCTACACCATGTGAAGCAAAATACGTTGCATTGGCTCGTCTACGGGCCAGCGAGGCCAGGTCATAACGTTTGCCGCCGCTGATCTGCGAGTCGTATAAACCCAACAAGGCCGCCTGCAAGTTTTCCTGCTGTGACAGGTCAAAGGTGGTCTTATCGCTGTCAACCATCCAGTCCAGGTCACGCCAGACTTCGCAGCCATACAACTTTTGCGGACGTTCATCTTCAGGCAGGCTGTGGATAGCAGCGACGACTCTCAGCACAACTGCAACGTGTGTTTCGTGTTTGTCAGCCAGGTTATGTGAGAAAACCACCTGTGGACGGGTTTCTCTCAAGATGGCGGCAATATCCTCCACAGGAAATGTATTGCTGCCATCTTTCACAACCTTACTGGGATAGTCCAGCAGAAGCTGGGCAGCGTATTCACCAACGACCGCCGCTTTACGCTGCTCCTTGAAGCGCACCAGGCGCATTTCCTCGTCGCTGTATTTCTCGTACAGCCCGCTGCGCGGCGAACCGCGGCCATCGGTTACAACCACACCCGTAAACCATTTATCCTCGCGCTGGAAACATTCCAAAATCGGCTGGGCAGCCATGATCTCGATGTCGTCCTGATGCGCAGCAATGCACAGGTGCGTGGTGCGCGCCAGCGCCTGTTCCACGGGGAGGCCGTCTGGGATAAAGATTTCAGCTGTGGGGAGGTGAAATTTCATAAAATTCCTTATATGTCATTGCGAGGAGGGTGTTCTTCCCGCCGAAGCAATCTCCTCGCGAACTGGAGATTGCTTCGGCCTTTCGGCCTCGCAATGACATGCTAATCAAATCACCGGCAAACTCGCCGCCGCGATGGACTGTCCAACCCGGCGGCTCCTCTCGTCCGGCAACTGGATATGAATGCGTCCTGCCAGCTCGGGGAATTCGTTGCACAAAACTTCCTTCGCGCCTTCCAGGATCAAGTCCCCACCGCGGCCAGATGTGCAGCGACCCAAAATCAAGATATGTTTGATGTCATAAAAATCGGCGTAGTGCGCCAGGCCATAGCCCAGGTAAACACCCATGCTTTGCCAGATCTTCAGCACGCCCTCATGCCCGGTTTCAAGTTTATCCTGCACAAATTTCAATCGATCCGCATCAGTCAGGTCGGCAGGGATTTCAATCCCGGCTTTGGGAGCCAACCGGAAGACACATTGCTGCGAGAAATACGAAGCCCCGCAGCCAATATCTCCGGACCACTCTTCAACGGGCGCGGTCAGGCTGTAATCGATTGGCGCAAAGGCCAGTTCGTTCAGCCAGCCTGTGATGTGCCCATTCATATCTACATACCCCGCCGCCTCGCTAGATCCCAGCGCAATGCCCAGGATGCCGTTATCTTCCAGCGACATCGAACCCGCCAGGGCGGTCACGTCGCCATCATTGATGATTTCCAGCGGCACGCCCATCTCGTCCCGGATGCGCAGGAAAAGGTTCTTGATTTCACCAAAACGTTCCCTGGGAATATTGCGGAACAGCGATGCCACCATCGGACGGTTGTCGATGTAAATCCCGGCCGAACTGCCGCCAATCGCATCCACCCGGGATAACTTGCCTGCCGCCGTCTTCAAAGCGGACATGATCTCCTGGTAGTGGTACGCCGGGTCAGCATGCTTGCGTGGTTCCCAGACCACTTCCTCGCTGTAGATCACCTTCCCATCCTGGACGGCGCTCACCTTTCGGTCCGAGGCTCCCAGGTCGAACCCAATACGGGAACCGTTCAAATTGCGGCCGAGCAGTTTCCCGGTCTCGCACGAAGCGGGAACTTCGTCCACCTCACAAGAAAGGACCTCGAACGTCCGCTCATAGACCTGCTCACCCATGAAGTGGTAGTCGAATTTCTGCCTTCCTTCGGACGAATAGCACTGTCTTATGTGTTTGCCAATGCTCCGCAATCCGCCAATGTAAACCCGGAACCCGCCGCGCTGCCAAAGTAAGAACTTGACCAGCCGTTCGACGTACTGGAAATTGACGCCCGCTCTGGGATGGTCTTCCGGGTAGACGCTGGTCTCGAAACGAGAGAATTCGCCCTCGCTTCTCTCCAGACCGATGACCAGCGGGACCCCAACCGGCCTGACCTGCGCCTGGAAGTTCCGGTTTGCCAGGATGGCCGGGCGAAAGCCTTCGTCAAGTGGCGGGAGGATTTTTGGGCAAACGAGTTCCATAGGTTGCGATATCTAGCCGGTCCTAGTCGGCGGTTTGTGTGAACAGCAGGGAGTAGTTTTCGAGCAACATGAAGGCGGACGCGCCCAGGATACAGGCCTTGAAATCCAACGTACCCACTTCGAGCACCGTATCCTGCGCCATGCGGGTCAACGCCGATTGCATCATGGCTTCCCGAACCGATTGCAGCCAGAAGTCCCCGAAACAGGCCATATCGCCCGTCAGAACGATTTTCTGGATGTTCAAAACGCTGATCAGGTTAGCCAGGGAAGTTCCCAGATAGCGCGCCGCTTCCGATACGACCCGTTGCGCCAGGGGATCATCCGCCTGGCAGGCCGCTTCGATTGCGCTGATCGTAATATTTCCCGGCGCCTTTGCCAGTAATGAGTTGTTATATTCCGGCGCAAGGGCGGTGGCACGCTGCAGGATCGCCCTGGTGCTGGCGACGGTTTCGAGACAACCATATTTTCCGCAGCGACACAACGAGCCGTTCTCCTGCACTACCACATGGCCAATCTCGCCCGCGCCGCCGCCGTCGCCCTGGAACAGACGCCCGTTGATCAGAATGCCGGAGCCAATGCCATACTTGATAGTTACGACGATCAAATTGCTTTCCGAAGAATGGCCTACCCCGTACACGAATTCCCCGATGGCAGTGGCCTGGCTGTCGTTTAAAACGGAAACGGGAATGTGATAGCGCGACTCCACCAGGTGAGCTAACGGCAAATCCTGCCAGTCCAGGTTGACCGCGTTGACCACGTTCCCATCCTGGGTGTTGACCAGGCCGGGCGTGCCGATGCCAATCCCCACCAGCGGTTGCCAGTCTTTTTGGGTCAACTGGTCCAGGATCTGGTAGACAAATTGCAACGCCTGCTCACCATCGCTGTTTTCGATTGGGATTTCAGCCGTCTCTTTGATCTCGCCCCGCAAGTTGACAACGGCCCCGATGAATTTATCCTGAGCCAGGTTCAGGCCAATCAGGTAACGAGAATCAGCAACCAGGCTGAGCAAAATGGGCGCCTTGCCACCGATGGATTCGCCATAGCCGATTTCTTCGACCAGGCCTTCATCGATCAGGCTGGCTACCATATCCGAGACGGTGGCGCGCGTTAGTTTGGTGAGCCGCGCAATATCAGCCCGGCTGATTGATTCATGTTCGAAGATCGTCTTGAGCACAAGATCGCGGTTGTGTTGTTTCGTCTTTTGGTGGGTGGCTTTGGCAGGTGTCATGTTTGCCTTAACTTTGTAAATTCAATAAACTTACAAAGAAAGTATATAACACTCCACACTAAAAATCAATAGGTTTGAGAAGTTCATCACAAATTTTAAGGTTTTGACCTGCCAGGTATTTAGATACTTGGCAGTCGCAATCCAATTCTTGGGTACAATAGGTCTGTGAGACAAAATTCTTCGCCAACCCTTTTGCTTTTCACTCTTATTCTCGTGCTCTTCGTGAACACAGCCTGCAGCCCGGAAGTGACAGTACCGGATACGGCAACGCCGTCGCCGGTTGTCATCATCACAGCCACCCTGCCGCCCACGCAGACCCCGCGTCCCTCGCCGACGCTGGAACCACCCACCGCCACGCCTGTCGTGGTTCCAGCCGAGGGGCAGACCATTTCCCAGCTCAACGTGCGCGGCGCTCCATCCGCAGATAGTGATCTGTTAGGAACAGTCGAAATCTCTTCCAAAGTGCAGATCGTGGGCAAGGACCCAACCAGCGGCTGGTGGTTGATCGTTTATCCGCAGAGTCCCACCGGGACGGGCTGGGTAACGGCGCAGTTCGTGCAGGCCACGGACACGCAAAATGTACCGGTCATCGGCGCAGGCTCACAGGCGGCAGGGAACAACCCAGCAACGGGGGTTCCCCCCGCAGCGGAAGCAGGCCCAACCGTCGGAGCGGGAGGCGCGGCAATCCCGTCCCCAGCCTCTGACCTGACGCTGGCAACCGCTTACCCAGATGGCGACTCGGCTCAAACCCCCGCCGTCAGTATCACCCTTTCAAAGGCTTCCCTGAGTTCGTTCAACTACAGCAGCGACATATCCATCCCCGAAGGAGACGCCGAAGATTGGGTGCAATTCAAACTCGATGGCCAAACCGGGACACAAACAATCGTGTCGGTGATACTCGACTGCTCGGGCAGTAGCATGTTGAATGTGGAACTTATCCAGAACAACACGCGCCTGCAAGGTTGGGACAATATCGTCTGTGGGCACCGCAGCCAGTTGCAGTTGTACCTGTATGCGGGTTCGCCCTATAGCTTGCGCTTGTCTCCTGCCCAGGGGAACTACACGATAAGCTACGTTGCCTATACAGTGATTGTGCAATTATTCTGACCTGCACTATGGATGAACTCCCCCACTCCCGCAATCCTCGCTCCATTCTGGTTGCGGGCATTTTGTTTCTGCTCCTGCTCGCTGCGTGCTTGTCCCCGCCAGGGGGCCTGCCTCGACCAGATGGGTCGCCCCGACCTGCCCATCCCTGGGCCAATGCCCTGCGCGCACTCGACCCAGCCGATGCCCCCACCCCTTCCAACGACATCACAGCTGTCTACCTGCGCCCGAACGGGGCTGACCTGCAAATCCGTATCGACTTGCTTGATTTTCAAGCTCCCAAGCAAGTCTCTTTGGATGTCCGGATTGGAGACGCTTCTGTGCCCGAAGCGGTTCCGCTCGACATCCACATCCCCTCTGAAACCGACTCTGCTCGCATCACCCTTGACCCTCTGCTTGCCACCGTTATTGTAGAGGTTTCCCTCTCCCAACTCCCTTCCAACCCCCGTGTGGACATCTCCACACCGGAAGACGAAATCACCGGCTTAATGCTGGATGGTCCCATCCCAACCCAAACCGCCCCCCTGCTGCTGACTTTTTACGATACCTTTGCAGCCCGCTTCCCTGCCGAAGCCCTGCGCTCCTGGGACGGGGCGCACAGCGGTCCGCGCGGCGAGCGTCACGGCTTGAAACACCTGCTGGATGCGGTCGAAGAATATCAAGTCCCAGTTGTTTTGCTGGATTTGAAAGAACCTGAGAATTTGTCCGCGCTGGATGCGATGGGTGTACTGCCGCGCATCAAAAATCTTGCCAACGAAGGTCTGCTCATCCTGCCGGAAAATGCGCTCAAGGCGGCGTCCTCGCCGCTGGGATCAACAACGCAATTTTCGGGCAGGGATTTCGGTTTCCCCACCAGCCCATTTTCATATAAATCAACATCTACCGATTTTCAATTCGCTTTTCTCGAAGAGAATACGCACTTGTATCATCCCCTTTTCAGCAAAATTACGTATATTCCCATTGTTGTAGAGACCGATAATACCCAACCCATACCAGACGGACCATCACTGGAAGTCCGCCGCGCGTTGTTGGCAACCGCCCTCAATAACGACAAGAAAGATTTGTTTGTTCTCGGTGGTAACTTTCAAGAAACCACATGGGGCAGCCCGGATATTGTCGGCGTAACAATGGCGTATTTCGCCAGTCGCCCATATGTTCATATCTTAAGTGCAGAAGATTTGATCAAATTCCCCATCCGTCCAAGCAATACTGTTATTCCACAACACATAGGCCAACCGTATCCGCCAAGTCAATCTGAACGAGAGTATGCCAAATTCTGGGCAGAGAGTTCTTCCACAACTTCAATTTTTCAATGTCAACTCAACCAGTCAGACCAATCGAGCCCCAATTGCATGTTGGCAAATGAAACCTATCTTGCCATCTTTGACTCACAAACCGCATCATTGACTTATCTTTTTACCCGCGAAGGAGATGGCCTGCATCAGCTTATCGGCCCATCTTGGCAGGTTGTTCCGGGCATAGATTTATATCCTGGCGCATTTTCGGATGATAAAAATTACGAATTCACCATTGCAAAAGATATGCTTGTCTTCAAATCAACTGATGAAACCAGAACCAAAATATTTACTTTACACGAAACAGGCCTTAAAGTGGAATATCATACACAAGAGCCCGTTATCACGCAAATCCCCCTGCTGGTAGACCCGGACACACGCTTTACTCCCAATTGGGCAGAGAAATATGTGCAACTAAACACCCCCAGCGGAGTCACCTGGGGGTTGGAAAACGGTCCGATGATTAAAATACAGACAGAGAGACCGATAGCGATACGAGCGTTTAATGAGTCGCTTTCTTTATTGGCAAATCCCGAAGACCCGGATTTCGCCTATCCGCCCGGGCACTATGTCCCCTTCCCAATGGCGATTGCCAAAGTCGAAATGCAGAATGGTTATTTCTTGCGGCTGGAGCGTTTGCCCTGACCCGATTTCTTCATCCGGCGATAGGGAGGCATATCAATCACGCAGACCTCGCATTTCGCAGCATCAAGAATTCTGTTCCATAAGCTGGGATAACTTTTCGCAAAACTATCCGGATCCATGGTTGAAGTGATCACCGTGGGGAGATCGTTATAGTATCTGTAACTCAACAGTTGGTGCAGCTTGTCCTCTGCCCACACGGAACTGGTCCCACTTTCTTTCAAATCATCGACGATCAACAATGGTGTAGTCCGTATTTCGTAAGAGCGACGGTCAAAGGACACATCCGAGTTCGGACTGAAGGTAGCTTTCAAGTAGTCCAGCAAACTTGAAACCTGGGCAAGAATAACTTGGCCGCCCGATAAGAGTCGGTAGTTACCGATTGCAGCAGCCAGATGCGTTTTTCCCGAAAAGGACTGACCCAGGATCACCAGCCAGCCTTTTGGTTTTTCCGCAAAATGAACGGCTGAGTTCAAGGCGCTATGTAATCTTTTAACGTGCTCAGCGGTCACTTTTTCGCGGATGATCTCTTTGTCTTTATACAACCTTCCATATTTATCTTGCTTTTCTTTGATGACAGTCGTAACGATCTCCTGGCCGACTTCGTCATCCCGGGTTTCGAAATTCCCAAAGGTCATTTTCTGGATGTCCGGCATGGACAACATCGAGATGCCCGGATTGCTGGTCTCTTTCGGGCGTCGATAATCTGGCGCAAAGATGCGAATATGCCGCACGAAATCGGAATCCTGCAACCTGGAACGGATGCGACTTTCGATCTCATCCAAAATCAAATTCGTAGTAATTACGGTGGGCAAATTATTGATATAACGATAATTGATGATCTGGAACAATTTCTCCTGCGCCCAGGCGGTTGCATTTTGCGTGCCGAAATCATCCATCACAAGCAGGTCTGCGTTCCTGATTTCCTCGAAGCGCGCTTCGAATGTTGTTTCAGGATTCCCGTAAGCAAACCGTAGAGAGTCCAATAAATCGGGCACAGTAATGAACAACGTCGGGACACCTCTGTGGACACAGGCATTCGCAATCGCCGCCGCCAGATGCGTTTTTCCACAGCCATAAGCCCCTTCCAACAGCAACCAGCCTTGCAGATTAGTAGCAAATTCATCCGAGGCTTTCATGGCTTCTTGCAAACTGGCGACTTCCTGTGGCGTAACGAATTCAGCTTTCGGATTACCCGAAGTGCTAAAGTTTTCAAAGGTCAGATGACTCAATCGATCAAGGTTGCTCATTTCGTACAGGCGTTGCCGGGCGTTTTGAGCGACTTCCCCACTTCTGCACACACAAGGCTCTAAGCGTCCAAAATCAGGGTGACCGAGGGGCAAATCTGAACGCAAAAAACCAACCCCGCCGCAAAATTTGCAATCGGGCTTGCCCAATGATCCAAGAGCAGTTAGTTCTTCGCTAGAGATATTCTTCGAACTCGCTTTTCGTGTATCGCTCTGAACCTTTTCCAGCGTCTTGTTGATCTTTTCCTTCATGTTTACCTTTTTCTTTCCAACGCCTCAATATCGCTTCCACGTACTTCCAATTGCGAATATTGTTCTTGACTGCAATCTCTAAAGCTTCTGCAATCCATTCCTGCGAATAGGTCTCCTCCGCGTCTTTCAACATATCCGCGATCATGGGCGTCAGCGGGCCGATGTTCTCCTCGTACAGTTTGAAGACATTCGGTCGTTCCACCACCGGCGCAGACATGATCCTGGCGGACTCGCGCCAGTTCCCATTTGTGAAGGCTTCTGCGGCGGCCCGTCCACGCGGCGAGTTCAGGAAGTAGAAGGCATCCGCTTCATGCTCTGCCTTGAGCATGCTCCCGCGCCGGACGGCACTCTCCAGACCAGTAGCGACCTCCTCCGCAGATAGGCCCAGGGCTTTTTCCTCGAAATCGGTCTGGCACAACGCCCGAAATGGGCCTTCCATGTGCTCCACACGCCACAAGAAGAACAGGGTCACCTTCAACTCCGCAGTATCTTCGATTTCAGCCAGCAATTTCTGGAAGAATGTGTCGGGGAGTTGGATGAATGATTCGGAGTCGGTGAAACCTTTGAAAGTCATCTTTATTCATGATGTCATTGCGAGGAGGGTTGAGTGGCCGAAGGCTGTATCGAAACCCGACGAAGCAATCTCATGTTGCGAGGAGATTGCCTCGTCGCTCCGCTCCTCGCAATGACATTGGTCACTCGTTAAAACTCACATGCTTCGTAGCTGCGTTCTCGAACTTGGCCAGCGCGCTGCGGAAGATCAACTCCACGCTGCCAACCGGACCGTTACGATGCTTCGCCACGATAATCTCGGCCACGTTCTGTTTGACCGTATCCTTCTCATATTGGTCAGGGCGGTAGATGAACATAACGATGTCGGCGTCCTGCTCTAAAGATCCTGATTCTCTCAAATCCGAGAGCACCGGGCGTTTGTCTGAGCGCTGCTCGACCGCGCGGGATAACTGCGCCGCGGCCAGCACCGGCACATTCAATTCGCGCGCCAGCACCTTGAGATTGCGGGAAATGTATGACACTTCCTGTACACGGTTGTCGGTGCGACTGTCACCGCCCATCAACTGCAAATAATCGATGATGACCAGATCGAGCCTGTATTCCATATGCAAGCGACGACATTTCGTGCGCAGTTGCAAGGGCGTGATGGCGGGTGTATCGTCCAGGAAAATCTTGGTATCGGAAAACACCTCGATCGAGTGCGTGAACAACGGCCACTCTTCTTCGACCAGTTTCCCGGTACGCAAGCGCTGCGAGTCGATGCCGGTCTCCTGCGCGATCAAACGCTGCACCACCTGCTCATTCGACATTTCCAGCGAGAAGATAGCCACGTGCTTTTTATGTGTCAGCGCGGCGTTCTTGGCAACCGATAGCAGGAAACCTGATTTACCCTGCCCTGGACGGCCAGCGATAATCAGCAAATCCGAGGGCTGCAAGCCGCTGAGCAATTTGTCCAGGTCGATGAAACCCGTTGGGACGCCGAAGATTTCATCCGAGCGCTTCGCCAGGTCGTCGATGCGGTCGTAGTACTCGCTCAACACCGAAGAGATCGGCACCAGGTCATGTTTGAGCCGCCGCTCGCTGACGTTGAAGACCGCCTTCTCAGCCTCGTCCATGACGGTATCGACCAGCGACTCCTCGTTATAAGCCAGCGCCGCGATCTGGTTGGCGGCATTGATCATCTTGCGGCGGATGGAATGCGCCTCCACGATCCGGCCATAAGACTCGGCATTCAGCGAAGTGGGCACCTGGTTGATGAGCGCCGTCAGGTAAGCCGGGCCGCCCAGTTCCGCCAACTGCCCGACGCGGTCGAGTTCGTCGGAGAGGGTCAGCATGTCGACCGGCGTGCGCTGTTCGTGCAAGCGCGTGAAAGCCTCCCAGATCCATTTATGACGGTGGATGTAGAAATCGTCCGCCTGCAGGAATTGGGCCACGTCGTAATAGACTTCGGGGTTAATCAATACCGCCCCTACGACTGCTTCTTCGGCTTCCCGGCTGTGAGGGATGCTGGGCGTGGCGGGGGCGGTGGACTGCTCTGTGGGAAAGTATTCGCTCATTTAGCGGTATCAGTTTTTTTTGTCGTCCGAGTCGTCGTCGGGTTTATCTTTATCGTCGAGTTTACCCAGGTCCAACTGGTCGATAAAATCCTCGAAAATGGACAACCGGTCGCTGGCATCTTCGGACATTGGCGTTCCCGAAATCTCGCTCGAACCCGGACCTTCGGTCTGCATATCCGTTTCGGGCGTGATCCCAGCCTCATCCAGGACACTCTGGTGGACGTAGATGGGCACATGCGCCCGCACCGCCAGGGCAATGGCATCGGAGGGACGCGAATCGATGTTGACTTCCTGCCCGTTCGCTTCCGCGACTATATTGCCAAAGAAGATCTCCTCGCGCAAGGCAACGATTTCCACGCGTTTTACTTTAGCATTGAAGGTGCCAAACAGGTTTTTGAGCAAATCGTGGGTCAACGGTCGGATCATTTCGATCTCTTGCAAGGCAACCGTGATGGCTTCGGCCTCGTAGGGGCCAACCCAGATAGGGACAAAGCGTTCTATGTCGGTCTGGCGCAGAACCACCACGCGCTGCGGCGACATCAGGCTGACACGAACGCTATCGATGACTACTTCAATCATATCGGACATGAGGGGCTCCAGTAAGTGCTTTATTCTAACACAATCATTCAAATTGCCCCTTCGCGAGTGCATAGGTCTTTGAGAATTTTCGGGGTATTTTCATGGCAAATCCTGGAAGCGCGAAAATATTTTTATGGATTTTACACTTGTGGCTAATTGTACAAACAGGTCTTTTATGGTAGAGTCTATGAAAATTATCCCATTGGTGAGGCCAAGTATGAACGCTGACAAAATCCCTGATATCATTATCGGCCGCCTTCCTATTTACCTGCGCGCTTTGCAACGCATGGCGGATAAAGGCATTCAAACAACTTCATCGCAAGAACTGGGTGAGCGAGTAGGCATTTCGGCTGCCCAGATCCGCAAGGACATTTCCCAATTTGGTGAATTTGGCAAGCAAGGGACAGGCTACCGCATCCCCTTCCTGATCGATAAACTGCGCGAGATCCTGAAAATCGACCGCATCTGGGATGTAGCCGTTGTGGGCGCGGGCGACGTGGGACATGCTATCGCCCGTTACCAGGGTTTCGTCAACCGCGGTTTCCGCGTTGTCATGGTCTTCGATAGCGACGAAACCAAAGTAGGACAGCAAATCGGTGAGTTTGTGGTCCAGGACACGTCCGGGATGATCGAAGCGATCCAAGAGGCGGGAATAAAGGTTGCCATGCTCTCCGTCCCTGCCACCGCCGCGCAGGAAGTGACCGACATGCTGGTCAAAGCCGGTGTGAAAGCCATCTTGAACTATGCGCCCATCAGCCTGAACGTCCCGGAGGATGTGCGCGTGCAACACATCGACCCGGCCACACATCTTCAGAGGATGACGTATTATTTGTAGAAAATCCTACCACAACAGGAGTAAAGAGAACGGCTTCCTCATCTCGGAAGCCGTTTTTTTTAGTGCGGTCAAAGTAATGCTTGATGCTAATCAGGTAGCAAAGTTGGTCGAAGAATCTTACTCATAAGCTTTCCACTAGGGATATTGAATTTAGGCAAAATTTACTCTATAATGAAATCAGGATAATGGTATTGTGGGTCAGATATGTTAGGCAGACGAAGCGGACAAAAAGAAGTATCGGCTGCAGTTGTTATTAGGCTACAGTGAGAAAAGCCCCCAGTGCCAGAATCTGACTACTTTGCGATCAACCTTAGATTTACATACCCTTACACAACATTAGAATTTGCGGTTTGTATTGATGGCGATTAAACAATGCATTGGGCAGCTTGATAGATGAGTGTTCCTTGTGAAAAAGTAAGAATGTACTTGAGTTTCCCATTACTTTATGTTCAAGTATAAAAAGTGCAAATGTAATAGAATGTTTGCAACGCATGTCAAAATTTAGAATAGAGGCATAAGCTTATGCGCCCATCAAGACCAAAATGGCAAATAGAGTTATTAAATTACCTTATTGATAATATCTTCGATTATCTGACCATTGCCGCTTCTGCTTATATAGTTATCCGTCATCAATTTATACCATATAGCACGAACGATATAACTTTATTAACAACCTGGATGCTTGGAATACTTGGGCTATTAGCTGTTTCAGGGTTATGGGAACGTCATCGTCAGCTACGGAATATTCAAGAAGTTAGCCTTCGCACGAACGAATTAGTGACGCATAAACTAAGTGGCCAGGTTAATGCAAAAGATTTCTTCTGGCCGAGTGAAAGGAAAATAACCGGTCAAGATATTGCCAATGCCGATGATATTTATGTTGTGGGAATGATACTAAATAGAGCAGTGCGTAACAATCTTACAATATTCGGAAACAGAACCGCAGTTGGTGCAAATATTAGATTTGTCCTACTTGATCCAGATGACGAATCGCTGATGAAAATCATGCCGTTCCGTAGTTATGGCACCAAATCAAGTGAATGGTGGCGTAACCGAATTAAACAGACTGTTGGGCATATAGAAGATATTCCAAATATTGATAAGCCTAAAGGTTCAATAAAGATTGGTTTTTTACCGTATTTCCCTTCGTTTGGGATGTGGTTGATAGACCCTGACAAACCACATGGTCGAATTGTCGTAGAAATTTATCATCACCGAACAGCTGAACCGAATCCAACTTTTTTATTGAAGGCTTCAGACGACTCCTATTGGTATAACTTCTTTAAAAGTCAGTTTGACCTTTTATGGAGGTCATGCGAGGAAAATGGGAAAGTCGTTGACATTATCACCCCCGAGGTAGCAACCTAATGGATGGTATACCCTTAGCAGATGATTGGCACCCAAGTAATGAATATTCTTGCAGGCAATCCGGTTGCACTAAATTTTTGAAATCACAGCTTCTATGAAGTTCGGCGTTTATGAAAGGAGCTTACAGAAATGGCCGCTATACCCATGATTCAAGAAACCGACACTCATTTGTGTAGAGAGTTGATAAAAGTAGCTCTTCCAAATAATCACAGACTGATTGGTTGTTTCAGCGAAGCCCTTGAAAATGAAGATATTAGTACATTATCTAAAGAACTAATTGAAGTAGCCTTACACAAAAAACTTAAAGATGACTTACCGAGTAGGGTAGGTGAATACTTGGCCATCAAAATTCTTGAAAAAAATGGCGCTACAAATATCAAACTGACTAAAAACTGGATTCCTAGATCCAAATGGAGTGGAAGAAGAATAAATTTCGGGCACTTAATTACAACATGGAAACGCAAGAGGTATGTAATTGAGATTAAGACCCAATTTATAAAAGGTCCATTAAATAGCCAGTATGATTTGGTTAGCGAAGATCAAGTAAGAAAAGAAGTTCCAGGAATC
Source organism: Anaerolineales bacterium (assembly GCA_016928525.1). The sequence continues at coordinate 17,769 of JAFGKO010000057.1, forward strand.
ACAGATGATAAAGATAGAGCAAAAGAATATTATTCCCGGGTAAAAGAATATTATGATGGGGCAATTCCCGCCTGGATTGTAGTAAGCATAGATTCCAGACAAGAAAGATCCGTTTGCTCGATCTACTTTGGAACTGTAGAAAAAATAAACTGGAATCTCAGCTGTAGAATCACAAGTAATACTACCAATGATTATGTTCGTTTTGCCGAGAATAAATGGGTTACAGACATTATTGAGCCCACCTGTTGCGATATATTATTGATTACCCCGCTTGAAGAAGAATTCGAGATGTTGGAACCGGCATTCCAAACTAGCTTCCATAAACAAAAGGATGTTGATTTTTTTTATCACGCGAAATCCCCGAAATCTCCCTATAAAATTGACTGCTTATTGCTTGGTGAAACCGGGCCTATGCATGCAGCTGTAAAGACCATGAGTGCAATACTTTATTGCAAACCGCGCCTGGTTGTCTTGATCGGGATCGGCGGTGCGTTAGCCAGGGGGTTACGCTTAGGAGATGTGGTAATAGGTAATGAAATTAATCTTTACTTTGCTGATGCTAAGGCTCAAGGGACACAGGATTATTACAAACTCCATCATTCTGGTAGAACATGGCAGACCACAGCTAAATTTATAAATGTTGTACAAAACTTTCGAAAAACAAACAAGGTATTGTTTCAAGGATGGCAAAATCGTGTAGGGAAATATCTAGATGAATTGAAAATTGATAGAGATAATTATAGAAGCTTTACTCGTACTAAGCCCATCCTGACGCTTGGAAAAATTGCTTCAGGAGATATTGTTGGTTCGGCAAAATCATTTTCCCTCGAGCTAACTGCTATTGACCGTAAATTTAAGGTGATAGAGATGGAAGCCGCAGGTGTGGCTGAAGCCTGTGTAGAGCGGGAAGATGCATTAGATTTTCTCATTATCCGCGGAATATCCGACTTTGCGGATGAACGTAAGAGTGAATTGGACGAAGCTAAAGATCAACTGAATGATGAGGGTACTTTTCGTAGACTGGCTATGTTTAGTGCCACTCATTTCTTTTTATCTTTACTGCAATCAAAGATTTTTCAGAGGTGTCTGCCTCCCTCTTATTGAAGTTTGCATGAGCGTTTTTTCGGGAACCCATTTGTATTTCAGCATACAAGGCTGGAATACAATAAACTGGAGCCACCGGAGTATCGGATACACAAGCAATGCACCTGCTTCAGCAGATAGTATCTCAGCGCAATTTCACTCATCAATTTACATGTAAGCTCCCCCTGCACTGGGCCAGGGCTCACTCACGGTGGGCAAAGAGAATGATGAGTGCACTCCACCTTTCGACCGTTCTGCAAGTTGGAATAGGAGTCGCCATGCACTAGGTCCCCTCTACACCGTGCAAGAACGGACTGATATGCTGGTCAAAGCCGGTGTGAAAGCTATTTTGAATTATGCGCCTATTAGCCTGAACGTCCCGGAAGATGTGCGCGTACAACACACCGATCCGGTCACACACTTGCAGCGGATGACGTATTATTTGTAAAAAACCAACCGCTCAACTGGAAAAAACGGCTTCCCTTTCCCGGAAGCCGTTTCTCTTTTAATCTTCCTGTGCATGTTTGTGAGAAAGTGTTGGCATTGGGAGAGACTTTGGCAGTCTGTATACTGGACGACAACATCTTGACAAGATAGAACAATTATTCTAAAATTGGTCAAATTTATCACAAAACGAGTTGCTTAGATTGAATATATTCCCTGATATTTTGGAGGGCCGGATGTAGCTAGTCCCCAGTACATAAGCGCCTGAAAAGGAGAATCCATGCAAAGCAAAAAAGTTGGCTTCAATTCAGTGGATGAGTACATTGCGTCCTTTCCTGAAGAAGTGCAAAAAATACTGGAAGAAATACGGGCGACCATAAAAGCCGCCGCTCCCGAAGCGCAAGAAAAGATCAGTTATCAAATTGCCGCGTTTGAACTGAACGGCAAGAACCTGGTCTATTTCGCAGGCTGGAAAAATCATATCTCGATCTATCCAATTCCCCCCGGCAGCGAGGCGTTCAACAAGGAAATCTCCCGATATGTTGATGGCAAGGGCACTTTGAAATTCCCGCTGAATGAAGCGATGCCATTCGAGTTGATCGGCAAAGTTGTCAAATTGCATGTCGCTGAAAACCTGAAACAAGCTGCAATCAAATCAGGCAAAAGAAAATAATTGTCGTATCTGACATTGCATAGCAAAGCAAACCTCATCTATTGCGAGGGGATTGCTTCGGTCGGAGGAACACCGACCTCCATTAGACTTGGAGTAGTATTGTTTTGCCAAACAAGGGCTGAGAAAGTCTAGGCCGCCTCAAGAGCAAAGTGCTGAGAGAAAC
>JAFGKO010000058.1 GCA_016928525.1 Anaerolineales bacterium
GACAGCGAGCCGAACACCTCGTCGGTGGATACGTGATGGAATCTCTTTCCGCCACTTTCTTGACCCCAGGCCTGCCTGGCAGCTTCAAGCAGCGTAAACGTGCCGACGATGTTAGTCTGGATGAAGGGCGCAGGACCGAGGATGGAGCGGTCAACGTGCGACTCAGCCGCAAAGTGAACGATGGTGTCGATATCATGTTCGCGCATCAGGTGGTCAACCAGTTCTGCATTGCAGATGTCACCCTGCACGAAGGTATGGCGGGATGGATCGGGCAGGCTCTTCAGGTTTTCCAGGCTGCCCGCGTAGGTGAGCGCATCCAGGTTGACGATATGGCCTCCCGGCTCGACCTTGAGCAGGTAGTGAACGAAGTTTGCACCGATAAAGCCGGCGCCGCCGGTGACGAGTACGTTTTTCATGGGGTCGAATCCTTACGGGTAGGGGCAATAACCCAGTTCATCTTTCATCTTCTCGATTTGCGCGGACGGGATGCCTACCGCCGGGTCGTTTTCCACTCGTTGCCAGATGGTGCACAGGGCGGGCCGCAAAATGGGCGCCTGCTCGGCGGTTTTGCGGGTCAGGTCGCGGGCTGCTTCCCAGCGCCCTGTGCGTGCGTAGGCCTCGACGAAGGGCAGGTACTCGGACATGTCATCGGGATAATAGGGTATTGCAAAAACCTGGTCGCCGATTTTTGCAACCTGTGCCCAATCGTCCGTTTGGCGGGCCAGGTCGGCTTTTTCAAAATAGTAGCACCAGGTGTGCGCTGGTTCTGCGCCGAAAATGGGAGGAAGGGTGATTACATTTGTCGGATTTGGAATTATTTGATTCAGGTTGGACAGTTCAAGCGCCTGTGCAGCAGTGCGCGGCAAAATTGGTACGTCGCTTTCCAGCCAACGATCGGCGATTTCGTCTGTCACTGGCGCCAGCGGCAGGTCGCGATCATAGACGGGGTGGAGCACGCGGAAGCACCCCGGCGGCGCAAAGTGGACGGCTACCACCTGATCGCTCGAACTATCGAACGTGGCTGCCAGATAATTCTGGTGAATGGGCAGGCCGGGTTTCAAGGTTTTAAGTTCGTTGCCCAGGCGCACAGACACAAAATAGTAAGCATACTCCATTTCAGTCGTATAGTTATCCGGGGCGTAAATCCAGTTCATGGGAAAGGTCAGTGAGTTGTCGCTGGAGTAATCAAATGGCGTGTCGCTGGAGAGTAGGATCCCCCCCGGCTGCAATTCAGGAATGCGCCAGGTCATCTGCCAGAAAAATAACTTTTGTAACTGCCAGTCTTCCCGCCATAGATAACCGTTGTTGAACTGCGCACCGACCGCCAGCGCCGCCAACAGGCTTGCAAAAAGCACCTTATAGTTCCAGAGCGGTAACAGTTCCAGGAGTGCAGTCAGAAGGAATGCCACCCCCAGTGCAAAAGGCAGGGTAAAGCGGCTGTTGGGGAAAGTCAGGCGCAGGGGCAGGTCCGTGACCAGGAAAGGAATCCCGGCCAAGAGCATTGCCAGCAGTCCAAGGCCGATCCATTGGGCAGAAAATCCCCAGCCTGCCCAGTCGGAGGTTTTGAAGCGCTTTGCCAATTCGTACAGGCCAATCGCCGTGAGTAGAAGAACCAGAATGTAAACCAGCGTCAAGCGCGGGCCGTATGCGGCAAAATCAGGCAACTGGAAGACCTGTCCCCAGGCTCCCCAGGACGTTACCCGCCATTGCTCCCAAATTGTCCCTGGCAGGTTTGCGAGCCTTGCTGCGGGTGATGCGCCCAGGTCCGTGACCAATTCCGGTTGGTACAGGTAGAAACCCAGAATAAAGTAACGCCAATACAGGAATCCAACCAATGCCAGGAGAAAGGGTAGATAAGTCAGGATGACGCGTTTCAGACGGGCTTTCCAGTCCGGCCACTGCTTACGCAATCCCAACCACAGCAAGAACGGGCGCAACAACTCCAAGCCAAAGAAATATTCGGTTGAAAAAAGGTTGAAAGCTGAAAGGAGCACTCCCAACAGACCGGCCCACCAGAGGCGGCGCGGCTGACCGGCGAACTTGAGCATCAATCCGATGGATGTAAATAAAAGCGTTTGGGCTAGAAAGAAATGACCATAGATAATCGCAATCGCCTGTTGGTTAAAGCCCGGGTAGACCAGGAAGAAGACCGTCGCAAAGAAGGTTTCCCGCACTCGCTCCGGCCAGATCATACGCAGCACCCACAACAGGGATACTGCCGTCAGCCAGCGTATAATCAGCGAAAACAACTGCCAGGCGATTGGATTTGTGCCAAACAGGGATGTGGTTACTGAATAGACATAGGCCAGGAATGGCCGGTTGGTGGAAAAGTAGTCGAACAGACCGGGACTTCCCAGTGTGCGGATCAGCCAGGCGATGCCCCAGTCATCCCAGTGAAAACCTTGCTGGAAGGCAAAAAGGCCATAAGAAAAAACGGCAATCAGCAACAGAACCAGGGAAGTTTTCCACTGGGAAAGCCGCTTTAGGACCACAAGTTCCCTCCGCTGTTGAGCCCGCAATATCGAAAGGTTTGTTTTTTTACCACTAAGACGCAAAGTCTCAAAGGCATCAAAGGAAAACCCTTTATGTCTTCGTGTTTTCGTGGCTTTGTGGTCAGGTTTTCAGACACTCTCTTAAAAACCAAATTCAAGGATGGCTTCGATGGTCAGTTCCTGCTCGGAACTGCTCAACCCATTATGGAAGGGCAAGCGTACCAACCGGTCGCTGACATCTTCTGTGACGGGACAATCCCCGGGCTTGCCGCCAAAACGCTGACCCATGTCGGAAAGGTGCAGGGGAAGATAGTGAAAAACACTATAAATACCGAGGTTACGCAGATATTGGATGAATTTCTGGCGCAAGTCCAGGTTTGGCAGGAGCATATAGAACATATGATAGGCCTGCTCGGTATGGGTCGGGATGGTAGGCAACTGCACGCCATTTTTATGGGCCCAATCACTGAGCGCCAGGTTGTACGTATCCCACAGGGCTTTGCGATGGGATTGGATGCGCTCGCGTTGTTCCAGTTGTCCGTACAGGAAGGCTGCCAGGATATCCGACGGTAGGTAGGAGGATCCTAGGTCGACCCAGGTATATTTGTCAACTTGGCCGCGGAAGAAACGCGAGCGGTTGGTGCCTTTTTCGCGGATGATCTCGGCGCGTTCAACGAATTCGGACGCGTTGACGAGCAGCGCGCCGCCCTCACCGCTGGTGAAGTTCTTGGTCTCGTGGAAGGACTGGGAGGCCATCACGCCGAAAGTGCCCAGGTATTGGCCTTTGTACTTACCGAACAAGCCATGCGCGTTATCTTCCACCACAGCAACGTTGCGCCGCCGGGCAATGTCCATAATCACGTCCATCTCGCAGCCGACGCCCGCGTAGTGCACGGGCAGGATCGCTTTGGTACGGGGCGTGATGGCCGCTTCCAGTTTGGATTCGTCCAAATTAAGGGTATCAGGCCGGATGTCCAGGAAGACCGGGCGGGCGCCGCGCAAGACGAAGGCATTAATTGTCGAAACGAAGGTGAAGTCCGGGACGATGACCTCGTCCCCATTCTGAATATCCAGCAGGATAGCTGCCATTTCCAATGCGTGGGTGCAGGAGGTGGTCAACAGCGCCTTGGGGACGCCGAGTTCCTGCTGGAGCAGGGCGTGACATTTTTTGGTGAATGGGCCATCACCCGAGATGTGGCCGTTGGCGACAGCCTCGGCCATGTATTCCATTTCCCGGCCAACGGGCACGGGGCGGTTGAAGTCAACGCGAAGTTCGTTCAAGAGAGTGTCTCCATGATGACTGCGCAAACCTGCTCGGCTTTTTGCGCGTCGAAGTAGTGATCGTTGAACAAATTGATGATTTCATTTGCCAGGGTTTCGGCTTGAGGACAATGACCCGGAGCCATGATGCCTGCCAGCGAGGCATAATGAGAACTGGCAAACAGACCGGCTGAAAAGATAGATTTGAGTACAAAGTCTTTGTTTTTCAAACGAAGGTTGAAGCGCCAGGACTGGTATTCTCTCGGCAATTGTATTTCTGTTGGCAGAAGACGTACATAAATTGCATTGAGAGCGTCGCGATGTTGCGAGGCGATTTTCAATCCATCTTCTATTTTCTGGCGGTAATCATACCATGCTGGCAGGTCTGCATCCGTTTGCAGCCAATCGCTATCGGTATAAACATACGGCGCGCGGTTTTGGATGGCCTGCTTATAGCCGTTCTCGATTTCTTCATGAACCTGCGGGTCGAAAGGTAAATGTTGAGGCTGATATGGTACATCCTCTTTCAAGAAAGCATATCCGCCGAAATTCAGTTCTACCGCTTTGGCATAACCGGTGCTATACAGGGTCGCATCCGCGGCCATATCTGGATCTGGTTCGAGATCGGGGCGGCATAGGCAACGATCATCCACCAATAGCAGGTTGGGGTAGCGCGATTTGACATGCTCGAAGAAATCGTCCGGTGTGGACGGTTCTCCATATGTGTGCGCATACAATACTCCCCCATACGCGCCTCGTTCCAAGCGCCCCTCGGCCTGCTCCAGATCCATGTGCAGAGTCTCGGCTGAAATATCCACGAACTCAATCGGAATCCCCGCCTTGAAAAACGTGATCGGAACGATCGGGCAGATGTTGGCAGGCAGCAGCCAGGGATTGGCATTAGCCTGACTTTTCAACAAATTATAGAGAATCGCAGATGCGCGCGGCGCCTGGATGATGTTCATAGAGCGCTTAGTTTTGGTTAACAACGTCCCGAAGGCTTGTTAGCCGTAGATGCCGTTAGCAGAAAACCTTCGGGACGTTCCACTAAATATCCTTGCGGACAAGAATCGTGAAGTCATACAAACCGTAATCGTGGAGCAAGGCCACGTTACGGGAAAAATTGCGTTTGCAGAAGTCAAAATAGAGCAACGGGTCGCCAAAGTACAGGTCAGGACGTTCGGCCATGCGGTCAGCGTCCGAATACTTTGTCAGCATGTTGAACGAAAAACCTTTTGAGCAGAGTTTATCCATATTGCGCAGGGTTTGTAACGTGAATTCCTGCCATTCTTCATACGCTGTTTCCATTTTGATATTAAAGATTGCCCCGGCCAGTAAATAATCTACAAGGGACACTTCCTTTTCGTCGGCCGTAAAATGTGCATTGGGAAATTCTTTATGCGTTTCTCGCCCGGCGATGACCATTTTTTCGATCAGATCGATGCCGTAATACTCGAAGTCCCAGCCCTTTTTGTGGAGGAAATCGAACATGGCTCCATAACCGCTGCCATAGTCTATGACCGTAAATTTTTGGGCTGGGTCAATCACTTTCACCAATTGCTCGAAACGGATTGCCTGTGCTTCCGGGCCGTTGTAGTCCACACCTTTTGGCGTAGCACCAAAAGTATCCAATTTTTCTGCGAAATATTCATTAAGTCTTTTTTGTGTTTCTTCAATACTCATTCGATTGTCTCTTCCTGACTGACGATATATGAAAGCGCATCCTCCCCAACCATAAAAATTAAATCCAGGACCGTGACAAAGGGATCGTACGGGGGATGTAACTGCGGATATTCGGGATAATCATACTGGATGAATTCCAGTGTAATCCCTGCCTCGTCGAATTTATCTTGTTCAACATAATCACGCGCAGATGGACCGCTGAGGTAGTGTCTGGCGCCTACATGCTGTAATATCTGGATCAGGCGATCCGTTTTCTGACCATCAATGCCCGGGATCTCAGAGGAACGCATGAACTTAGTGCTTGTGATGCCCAACATCCCTGCCAGTTCAACCGTTATATCGATGGTGAAATCGGCCAGGAACTCCTCCGTGCGATTGTAAACGGATTCAAGCCACGGCTGGTAAGATGCAAAAAACGGCGCTTTGGCGTATGCAAAGGTCAGGGCGTTGAGATGCTTTTTGGGCCAGGATTTGCTCCAGTCAATGCGAACATCCTTGATCGGAATCCCCTCTGTCACGCCTTTGCTGTGCACGGGAATGGTAATCCACTGCTTGCCTTGCGCGGTCTTGATCTGGTTGCGGTTACGCCAGCCATGTTTGTCATATTGCACATCGTCATAGAATATAAATAGATCAGCGCGTCGGATCTGGTCGAAGTAACCGCGCCAGGGGATGTACGACGGTTGCAGGATGACAACGTTCATTTTTCGACAGTACGGGCGATGGTGTAGGTGGGGCGTCCCCCCGTTCGTTCAAAGACCCGCGCCAGATATTCCCCCAGGATGCCAAGCGCGAACAATTGCACGCCGCTGAAAATCGTGACGGAGGATGCGAGGAAAGAGAACCCGGGAATGGAGCCTGCTACAAAGTAGGTTACCAGCACATAGGTCAGAACCCCAAAACCGAAAAGCGTGAACATAAATCCGACGATACTGGCAAGCCGCAGTGGAATGGTCGTGTAGCTGGTCAGCACCAGCAGCGAAACCTTGATCAGTTTGAAAAGGTTGTAATTGGACTTCCCTACAGTGCGCGGTGCTTCATCTACCTTCACCGATGCGAAACGGGTGGTTCCCCACGAAAGCAACACATCTACCAGCACATCCGGGCTGTGAAAGCTTTCGAATGACTTGCGCAGGTCGGCGCGGAAAGCTTTGAAAGCACCGATGTCACGCACCGTTCGCAAACCCATGACATACGCGATGGCTCGTTTCACAATGATTGAAGCCAGGCTCTTCCACCAGACCTGCTGGCGCCTGCGAGCCACTCCATAGACTACATCATAGCCCTCTTCCAGCTTTTCCAGCAGTTTGGGGATTTCACGCGGTGGGTTTTGCAGGTCATCATCCATGATCACGATGACCTCGTAATGCGCTTCGCGGATGCCACACAAGGTCGCATTGTGCTGGCCGTAGTTTCTCATCAAGTCGATCCCGCGCACCCAGGAATGCGTCTGCGCCAGGCCTGAGATGACCTCCCAACTCTGGTCAGGGCTGCCATCATTGACCAGTACCAATTCATATTCATCGGCTACACCTGGGAGCACCTGTCCCACCTCATCTACAAGCAGGGGGAGCGTGTCAGAACCGTTATAAACCGGTACAACAACAGAAACATTCATCTTTTCACCAAAACAGATGGATTATATCACCCGGATAAAGCCGGGCCTGATTGATGATCTGGCCAAATCTGTTTTATCTGATGCTCCTGGCTGGCATTTTGTCTTGTGATATCAGCCTAAATCCGCTCGATAGTGACTTTTTCCGGCTCGATCATGAACTCCCAGTAACCCAGGTCGCCAAAGTCGTAGACCAGTCGCAGGAAGTCTGGTTCCCGCTCGACTTCGATCAATTTCATCGAGCGGTATGGCCCAAACGTCAGGATTTCCGGGTCCCACTCGCCCTGCTCTTCGAGATTATAGTCTTCAGGCAGCTGGTACAGGCGTTGGATCTCAGTTTCTCCGAGCAGCAGGCGCAGGATGGCTTCGGGCGCATCCATCGTCCATAGCAGGGATGCGGTGGCCTGTTCGTTGAGGGCTTCGACGCGTTCTTCTTCGGTAAGATCCCACTGGACAGGTGACCAGATGGCGGGCAAGTCGTCCACGTGGATGGTCTGCGGGTCGATGATAGATGGCATATTCCTCTCCTATGTTTTGGTATCCAGAGTATACCTTCTCCTCATAAAAATGTGGGGTTGTCTAAAAAGAGCTAGGCAGCCCCCTCCTCAAAAGGGGAAAAGTTTAATACAATAGGGGTATGAACAATGGGAAAGTGACC
>JAFGKO010000059.1 GCA_016928525.1 Anaerolineales bacterium
AGGCATGTGGGCTGTTCTCTTGGCAGAGTTTTAGCCCTATCATGCCTCATTTCGGCCTAAACCACAAATTCCGTTAGAAGCAGAAAATTTCAATGGGAGGAATGACAAGTTAGTAAATGGTCATCCTCTGCAGTTCACATGCCCGGGTTGAAGGGTTACTTAAAAATCACCCAAACGGGGGTTGCTTTTTTCTGCTTAAAGATTATATTTGGATTGTTTGTGTCCAATTTTATTTTACAGCGAAGGAGATATTTATTTATGAAAGAGGTATTCAAATGGATCGGAATTGTGCTTGGTTCCTTGGTTGGGCTGATTCTGCTCGTAGCCCTTGTTCTGTTTTTTATCGGTAATACCCGCTTGAACAAAACGCATGATTTCCCACCGTCTGACATTACCCTGCCTACCGATGAGGCCAGCCTGGAATTCGGCAAGCACCGCGCCGAGGTGCTATGCGCGGGTTGCCATGGTCCTGATTTGAGCGGCATCGAAAACTGGTTCAATGCCGGGCCGCTCGGCACAATTGACTCGGCTAACCTGACCTCGGGTGAGGGCGGCTTTGGGCGCAAAGCGACCTCGGTCGAAGATTATGTGCGCGCCATCCGGCATGGCATAGACCCGGAAGGCAAGCCTATTTTCATGCCAGCAGTTGTTTCCACTGCGTATTTGAGCGATGAGGACCTGGCCGCGATCATTGCTTATGTGAAAAGCGTTCCCCCGGTAGACCGTATCACCAATGGGCAAAATTTTACACCGCTGGCAAAGATCATGCTGGCCGCCGGGATATTGGACAAGTTGCCGGTGGAATCTGTCAGCCATGCGACCCAGGTTGCTTCACCAACGAAAGGTGTGAACAAGGAATATGGCGAATACATGATCAACACCAACGATTGCCGTATCTGTCATGGACCGAAACTGAACGGCGGCCCATTCCCTGATCCCACCATCACGAAAATTTCCCCGAACCTGACCCCGGGCGGCGAGCTGGCAGCCTGGACGGAGGAGCAATTCATCACGGCCTTGCGGACCGGCGTCACTCCAAGCGGGCATAACCTTGATAACCAATTCATGCCCTGGAAGGGTTATAGTAAGTTCTATGATGATGAATTGAAGGCCATGTGGCTGTATTTGCAGTCGCTCCCGGCTGAGAGTCAGTACACCGAGTAAATTTACACTCAAGCAGGTCAAGTAATCAAAAACGGTGGCTACCTTTCAGGTGGTCACCGTTTTGCCTTTATCCTAGCAAGGCATCTTAACCACTAAGGCCATTAGTTACAAGTTAAGCAAATCGAATTTCTGTCAAGATACCATTTTCGCGATGCTCAAACCTACCAAATCTGGTGTTTTCGCGATTTTCAGGCTTACTGTTGACCTTTTCGCCGAAATTTAACCGGGCAACTAACCTGCCAGCATGCCAATTTCTCCTTCCAATGACCAGAATTGCCCAAAATGTGCTCGAAAATGGCCTTGACATGCTCGAAAAAACCTTAACTTGTGACTGATGCACTAAGGCACAAAGTCACAAAAAATAAAATTGGTGTCTTTGCCTGGCCCGGCGCTGCCGGTCGGGCCGGGGTGACTTAGGGCCTTTGTGGTCGATTTAGAGTGGCTCAAAGCGAGCTGTAAAGTGTCTCAGCAATTCCGGCGCGTAGGTGAATTTGTAGCCGTGGACTTTCGGGGCGCGTTCCTTGATGCGCGCCAGGGAGTCGCCCACGTAATCCAGGTGGGACTGGGTGTAGGTACGGCGCGGGATGGCCAGGCGCAGCAGTTCGAGTTTGGGATAGATCATTTTGCCCGTGTCCGGGTCGGGGTAGGCGAACATGACCGAGCCGATTTCTACTCCGCGGATGGCGCCTTCACGATACAGTTCTACTGCCAGTGCCTGTCCGGGGAATTCAGCCTGCGGGATGTGCGGCAGGACGGCGTGCGCATCCAGGTAGACGGCGTGTCCGCCCGCGGGCTGGATGGTGGGGATGTCCGCTTCGTTGATGCGCGTGGCGAGATAGGCGGTTTGGGCCAGGCGATAAGCCAGATAGGTTTCGTCCAGGCCTTCGTACAGGCCAACGGCCATCGCTTCCAGGTCGCGCCCGGCCAGGCCGCCGTAGGTGGGGAAGCCTTCGCGCAGGATCAGTTCGTTCTTGACCTGCTGGAACAACGACTCGTCGTTCAGGCACAGCAGGCCGCCGATATTGACGATGGCGTCCTTCTTGGCGGACATGGTCATGCCGTCGGCCAGGCTGAACATCTCGCGCGCGATTTCGACCACGGACTTGTTCTCGTAGCCCTTCTCGCGCAGCTTGATGAAGTAGGCGTTCTCTGCGTACCGGGCAGAGTCAATATAGAAGGGGATCTTGTACTCGCGGTAGACGGCAGCGATCGCCTTGAGATTTTCCATCGAGACCGGTTGCCCGCCTCCTGCATTGTTTGTGACTGTTACCATTCCGAAGGGGATGTTCGCAACCCCGACTCGTTCGATGAAAGCGCGCAACTTGGCAATGTCCATATTGCCTTTGAAGGGATGCGGGTTGGCGGTATCGAAGGCCTCGTCGATCACTAAATTCTTTGGACGTCCGCCGCGCGCGCGGATGTTGGCATCCGTGGTGTCGAAGTGCATGTTGGAAGGCACGTAATTACCCGGCTTGACCAGGCAGGCGCTCAAGATGTTCTCAGCGGCGCGTCCTTGATGCGTGGGGACGAAATACTTGAAACCAAAAATATCCTCCACCGCGGTTTTCAGACGATGAAAAGAGCGTGCGCCCGCGTAGGACTCGTCACCGCGCATAATGGCAGCCCATTGTTCCTGGCTCATCGCGCCCGTGCCAGAGTCGGTCAGCATATCGATGAAGATGTCTTCGGCCTTGAGCGCAAAGACGTTGTAACCGGCTTCCTTCAACCGGGCTTCGCGCGATTCGGGCGAGATCAGGCGGATGGTTTCGGTCACTTTGATGCGGAAGGGTTCGGGGGGGTAATGGGGCATTGAATCTCCGTTTTGGTTTTTAACGAAAAAGACCTCCAAAATATTGTGTTGGAAGCCTTTCGAATTTATTTTTTCAGGATTTCTTCTAACTTGTCAACGATGGATGGCAGGTTTACCTGAGTTGTGTGCCAGATGATGTTCAAATTAACACCAAAATATTCGTGAATGACGATGTTTCGTATTGCACGCATTTCTTCCCAAGGAATTTCAGGATATTTTTTTGTAATGGTTTCCGGGACATATCGCGCTGCCTCTCCGATGATTTCCAGGTTGCGGAGCACGGCATCTATGGTTTTTTGGTCTGCTTGAAATTCACTCTGAGTCATATCCTGCGTGTAAGCGGTGATATGCTCAATACATTCCAGAATATCGGTAATCCGGATTTTCCAATTCCTAGGCGACATGGACTGCCTCGCGCAAAATGTCGTCGCGCATTTCCTCCCGGAGCGCGTCGGGGGTGACCAGATCTACTTCGCGGCCAAGTTTTTTTTCAAGGTAGAGCTTCAGTCGCGCAAATTCGAATAACCCTACGGGGCGATCGAATTCAACCAGGATATCTATGTCACTGCTGTCCTTGGCCTCCTCGCGCGCAAAAGAGCCGAACAAGGCAATCGAGCGCACGCCAAATTCATCCAGCGCGCTCTTTAGTTTTTTTAGGGTTGCAAGAACTTCTTTTTGGTCCATTTCTCCTCTGTTTGGATTTTAGCACATTTCAGATACCGAGATCAGGCGAATGGGTTCGGTCACTTTGATGCGGAAGGGTTCGGGGGGGTAATGGGGCATAGGTCTCCTTAGTGAGAGAGAGTAGATGATTAGAGATTAGGGAATAGTCAGGGGAACCACTCAACTGTTCTTTACTCTCTACTCTCTTTGATCTTCGCTTCAATCTCCGCCAGCGTTTCCTGCGCGGACTGCAAATCGGGATGACGCAGGCGCGTGTAAATCTCGACGGCGCGGTGGGACAGGGATAAGGCTTCCTCAAGAGACCCTTCGCTGTTGCTCAGGGCAAGGTTTTGTTTGAGCAGGGCTATGGCGAGGCGGAGACAATCGCTGGCAATCAACTCCTGCCGCCCGACTTTTTCTGCCAGCGCGAGGACTTCGCGGGCGAGGGACTCGGCTTCCGCCCATTGTTCGCGGTCGAGGGCGAGTAGCGCCAGATTGCCTGTGTATATAGCAATATGTTCATTATTCTTCTTTATCTTCGCAATGCGCAGGGCTTCGCGATAGTCACGCTCCGCGGCGGAGTAGTCTTCGTTGGCTTTTTCTGCGTTTGCCAGAGAGTTCAAGTCAGCGGCAACATCGTCGCTTTCAGGGGAGATGGAGCGGTCTATTTCCACTACTTCGCGGTAGGCGGCGATGGCGGCGGGGTAGTCTTTGTTCAGTTGGTGACCTTTTCCGCGCAGGCTGATGGCAAAGGCTCTGTCCCGCAGGGTGCTGTCTTTTAAGTGTTCGGTGGCACGGGAAGCACACGCTAACACTTCAGCGGGTTGGTTGCGTAAGGAATACATCATACCTGCATAATAAGCAAATCCGCCCGCACTCCATTTATTGCCAGTGGCGAGGGCACGTGTTTCGGCTTGTTCCGAAAGTAGCAGTAAGTCATCCCATCTGCCTGTGAAGTTGAGAACTTGGTACAGTTGGGCATATACTGTTTGAAAGTCATCATTCTCGTGTGTCAGCAGGCGCGGCAGGGCGGCGGAGATGAAGTCCCATTCGGTGTCTAGCGTCTTGAAGCCTTCGTAGTTGTCATCTCCGCCGTATTGCATGGCGAGAGCGTAGACGCGGTCCGTGAGGGCGTCGCCTGTCTGGGTTACGGCTTCGGGGCGGCGGGTGCGGATGAATTTCGCTGTCAGCGGGGGTAAAAAGTAAGTTAGAGATTCGAGAGTAGAGATTAGGATCGAGCGATCCGTTAAATCTTCGAGGGCGGTTTCGGCTTGTTTTTCGGGCAGGCCGGTCATGTCCGCGATCCACTTGAGTTTGGCGGGCAGGTTGAAATACGTCAGCGCGGCGAGGACTTTCGTCTCGTCGGCGGTGAAGGTCTCCAGCAGGTCGCCGAAGATGTATTCGAGCGGGTCGTTGCCTTTGGGGGCTTTGTCAATGAAGGCGCAGGCTTCGGCGATGGTGCGGCATTGCGAACCTTCGCGCCCCAACTGCCCCGCGATCCAGCGGATGAAGAGCGGGTTGCCCTGCGTGATCTCGTACAGGTCTTCGCGCTCTTTTTGGGAGGCGCGGGCGAGGCGCGGGTATTTGGCAGCGAGTTCGGCGATGAGTTGCAAGGCTTCGTCGCGGGCGAGGCGGTCGAGGCGCACGATGCGCGCATCCACATCGGTGCGGCGGCGGGAAGTGACGATGGCTTTGTTGCCCGTGGGCAGGCGCGAGAGGAATTGGAACAAGCGCGTGCGTTCTTCTTCTGGCAGGGTTTCCAAATTGTCGAAGATGATCAGCGCCTTTTTACCCGCCAGCGCGAGGCGCAGTTCGTTGGGACGCTCATCGGGCGCGAGTTTTTCGAGTCCGTTTGCGCCTAATTCCTTGCCCAGTTCGTCCAGCATGGCGAGGTAGGTCGGGCGGGTAAAGTCGGTCAGTTTGGCTTCGCCCTCGGCGGTCAGTTCGCGCACTTTGGCGGTGATAAAGATCTTGCGCTCAAAGAGTTCCGCAGGCGCGTCGTGCGCGGCTTTGATGGCGAGCGCGGTCTTGCCGATGCCGCCAGGTCCGTCGATCAACGCGCCCCAGGTGCGGGAGTCGGGGGAGAGGGCGGCGGCGATGGTTTTGAGTTCTTCGACGCGACCGAAGAAGAATTCTTGATGAGGAAGTGTGGAGCCTGTGGGTTTGGGAGGTTGGTAGATTGGGACTTGGGAATCGGGAACTGGATGGTAGTTTGCAACATAGTGACTGAGGGCGTTTGCCACTTTCATCCCCAGATCATCCGGTGTTGTAAAGAAGGCTACTATGTGGTTAGTTTGGATACGGTTTTTAAAATCCTTCAGTTTTGATTTGCCGGGTTCATCCTCGATCCATTTGGGCAGCCAGGGCTGATTCTCTTCATCTACAACAAAACAATAGATGGGCTTTTCAAGTTTTTTGGCATGCAAATATTCCATCTCCGTGATGGAAATATCGGAACCATCAGGGATATATCCATAGCGATGGGCATAAATGCCAATGAACAAATCGCTTTGCTCGATTTCCTCCAGGCAGGCTTTTAGGGGTTCATCTGAACGCGCACCAAATACTTCCATTTTGACGGCTTGATAGCTGGTGCCTTCCACAGCTTCAATGGCCGCAGTGCGATATTCGATCAGGTCTTTGTAGGTGGAACTGATGAAGACTTTCATGGCGTTGGCTCTCGTGGGTTGGGTTCGCTTTACGAAGCCGACTTAAGTCGACTCCCCCTGAAGGGGACACGAGTCCGCTTCAGGGGGCTTTGTAATGGTAGCCCGATGGTTCACCGTCGGGCGGGGAAGGTCGTGCGCGGCTTTGCGATGTTCGATGAGATCATTGCAAGTGGAGGAAAGGAAGGCTTTCATGGCTTATCTATATACCTCACGACGATGTTTGACACGATAAATTGTCACAGTTCTGGCTTTGTCATCAATATCGTACAGCACGCGATATGTTCCAACTCGCAAAGAAAACCCCGCGTCGCCTTTGAGTTTTTTCGAGTCATTTGAACGCGGGTCGTCTTCGAGGGAGTCGATATGTTTTGCAATCAGACGGGCGTAGTCAGCAGGGATGGATTCCAAATCTTTGTATGCCTGACGACGCAGTTCGACTTGGTACATATTATTCCCCCAGATTTAATTCTTTCTTTGCCGTTTTCCAGGGAATAGTATCTTCTTTAATTGTCCGCAATTGCTTGATCTCTTCAGCATCTTCGGCATCTTCCAGCAAAGCGACGATTTGCTCCCAAACATCCATGTCCACCATCACGGCGGATTGCTGCCCGTTTGGGTTTACGACGTATTTTATGGATTTCAGAATGTCGGCGACTGTCATAATTCACCTCGTGGCTTCATTTTACAACAAAATCATTTCTTCCGGCGTGTATAATACTGCTATGGCAAGAAAAATCCGCTTGGTGTTGGCGATCTTGATTCTAACGCTATCCCTGGCGCTGCTGGTTTGGGGCTTATGGCCCAATCTGGTGGAGACGCGCATCCTGCCGGTGGACCCGGGTCAGATGCAGTTGCCGACGCCGGTTTCGTTTTATATTGGAGCGACGGGGTAGGGATGTCCACGCGAAGAAATCTCTATCTTTTGTTCACCGGACTGGTTTTGATTGCAGCCAGTCTCGCCTGCGGTCTGGGATCTGCGCCGGAAGCGGCTGCTCCTGAAATGACCGCAGCGGCTGAACCTGGCGCGCCCGAAGAACCGACTGCAGGGGTCCCGGTAGCGCTGCCGACGCCGACCGTGGTTGGGGCTTTACCGGGAGCAAACGGGGGGGAGAAAGAAGCGCAACCGGCTATCCTTGAGTCCCGCCGCCTGACCTTGGAATTCCCGCCGGTCATGCGCACGGGCGACTCGGCCCGCATCCGTTTGCAGTTGGAGGTGGATGACCGCGGCAATATCATACCGACTGCCGTGGTTGAGGGCAACGTTGTTACAGGGGAAGTGGTCGAAATCCCCAATTTATATGAAACGCATAACGCAATAGCAGAAGCGCGCCTGGACATGGCCGGTATGGAAGTGCAACCACCGGGGACGATCAGCGAGCCGCTGACGCCTGGGAAATCGGTCACGTTCTATTGGAGTGTGCGTCCAGAAGAATCCGGACGATATGAAGGTACAGCCTGGCTGCACCTGCGCTTTATTCCCATGACCAGCTTGAGCGGCGAGCAGGAGAGCCGCATCGCGGTTTCGGTGCAATTTTTGGAGATCGAGGCCAGGTCCTTTTTGGGATTCCTGGATGGTGGTGCAGCGCGCGGCATCGGCGCATTAGGATCCGTGGTTGGGAGCGTGTTGGGCTTCCCTTTTGTGGACGATTTTGTGAAGTGGCTGTGGAGAAAGGTCAGACGTAAGTAGCTTGAAATTTTAAGAGAACTTGCATAAAAATTGTGGAATCCGTACCGGACAAATACGTGACGAATATCACCTGAATTATTGACATGCATTCTTTTGCCCCTATTGGGCTATATGGTACAATGCCAGCGACCCCAAACAAGGGCAATTTCTATAACTTTGGGAGTGCTTATGCAGAACGAATGGCTGTACATCGGATTATTTCTGATTGTCGGAGTGGCTCTTCCCGCAGCAGCGCTGGTTCTGGCGTGGCTGATTTCGCCGAAGAAGCCAAATCCCATCAAAGACAGCACCTATGAATGCGGTATGGAGACAGTCGGGGAGAGCTGGGTCCAGTTCAAAGCGCAGTACTATATCTTTGCACTGATTTTCCTGGTCTTCGATGTGGAGACGGTCTTCCTGTTCCCGTGGGCTGTATCCCTGGGGAAGTTGCCGCTCTTCGCGGTATTGGAGGGTATCGTCTTCATCCTCATCCTCGTCGCCGGCCTGGCGTACGTTTGGCGCAAGGATGCGTTGGAGTGGGTTTGATTTATCTGTAAAACTTAAAAAGGCTGATAGGAAACATCCTCTCAGCCTTTTATTTGTGTGTTAGAGGAGTGTTCCATGAATTTTTGGACCAACCCAATTCAAGTGGCGGCTGATTGGCTGATGAATCTGTTCACGAGCTGGGGCATGGCGGAAGGCCTGGCGAACGTACTCATCAACCTGCTTGGGATCGTCATCTTGGTCAGCATCATGCTGGTGATTGACATTTTGTTGGTCTGGATCGAGCGCAAGGTCGTTGCTCGCTTCCAGGACCGGCTGGGGCCGAACCGTGTGGGTCCGTTCGGTTTGATCCAGCCGTTTGCCGACATCATCAAATTGTTCATCAAAGAGAACATCACCCCGGCAGGTGTGGACAAGGTGGTCTACAACCTGGCCCCGATCCTGTCGGTCTTCTCAGTGCTGATCTTATGGGCGATCATCCCG
Organism: Anaerolineales bacterium; assembly: GCA_016928525.1. The sequence goes on from JAFGKO010000059.1 coordinate 8,960, forward strand.
CTGGCCCCGGTCATCATTGGCGTGGACTTGAACGTTGGTCTGTTGTACCTGGTGGCCGCAGGTGCGATTGGCACCCTGTCCATCATTATGGCGGGCTGGTCGTCGAATAACAAGTTTGCGTTGCTGGGCGCTTTCCGCCAGGTGGCCGCCATGATTTCGTATGAAATCCCGATGGTGGTGGCCCTGCTCATCCCGACCGTCCTGGCCGGGACGATGGGCATGCTCGGCATCAGCGAAGCGCAGGGTGGCATGTGGTATGTCTTCCTTTCGCCGCTGGGCGCGTTGATTTTCCTGATCAGCGCCGTGGCGGAGTTGGGACGCGCGCCCTTTGACCTGAGCGAAGGTGAATCCGAAGTTGTGGCCGGGTTCCATATCGAGTACTCTGGGATGAAGTTCGGCTGGTTCTACGCGGGCGAACTGCTGCATGCCTTCACCTTCGGCGGTTTCTGGGGCATCCTGTTCTTCGGCGGTTATCACTTCTTTGGACTGGAAAACCTGGGTCCGCTGGTTGCGGCGGCGATCGTGCTCTTCAAAGCTTTGCTGGGCTATTGGGTCATCATGTGGATCAAGTACACGCTGATGCGCATCCGCATCGACCATATGCTGGCCTTCAACTGGAAATTCCTGGTCCCGCTCTCCCTGGTTGTTCTGATGGTGACAGCTTTGCTGAATACGCTTCTGCGCGACGCCTCGACCTGGGTCATGGGCCTGAGCATGTTCCTGGCGAACGCCCTGATCGCCTGGATCACAATCGAGATCCTGCGTGGCCGCAGCCGGGTGGAGCGAGAAAAGACGGAAGGACCTGCGCATACTCCAATGGAAGTGGCGCAGCATTAATAGGCGGGAGGAACTGATATGACAATTCTCTTTCTGATAACTGCGGTGGTCATTCTGGCTTCGGCCATGATGGTCGTGACCTCCCGCAACCTGGTGCATGCCGCGTTGTGGCTGGTCTCTGCCCTGTTTGGCGTCGCGGTGCTGTATGCCCTGCTCAATGCCGGTTTCCTGGCGGTGGTGCAGGTGGTGGTTTATATTGGCGCGATTGCGATCCTGTTCATTTTCGCAGTCATGCTAACCCGCAGGGAAATGCGTGAAACAGGTCCCGGCTTGAACAAGAACTGGTGGGTCTCTGCGCTGGTCAGCCTGCTGGTCTTTGGCGGGCTAGCGTTCCTGCTCTCGAACTGGAGCGGCTTCTCGCAAACCTCAGCAGAGCTCCCGTCCGGGTTCGATGCGGTCAGCGCGCTGGGCGATGCGCTGATCTCTCCCGATGCGTTTGTTCTGCCGTTCGAAGTGGCCTCTGTCCTGCTGGTAACGGCGTTAGTCGGCGCGGTCTATATCGCGTTCAACCCCCGTTCCGGGGACGATAGGAAATAGGAGCAGACCATGATCCCACTTTCCTGGTATCTCATTCTCTCCGCCGCGCTGTTCAGTATTGGTCTGTTTGGTGTGCTGGCCCGCAGGAATGCGATCGCCATCCTGCTGGGCGTCGAGTTGATGCTGAACGCGGTGAATATCAACCTGGTGGCCTTCTGGCGCTATTTGAACCCCGTCCAGATGACCGGCCAGGTGTTTGCCATTATCGTTTTCGCTGTGGCAGCCGCGGAAGTTGCGGTCGGCCTGGCGTTGGTGATCTCGGTCTATCGCAATCGCAAGACGGTGGTGGCCGATGAACTCGACATGATGAAGTGGTAGGGACATGTTATGGCAACTGAGACTCTTATCTGGTTAATCCCCCTCCCGCCCGTCCTGGCGTTCTTCTTGATCGTCCTGTTCACGAACAAGAATAAGGCCCTGAGCCACACCGTGGGTGTGGGCGCGGCGGCTCTCTCGTGGCTGGGCAGTATGATTGTTTTCTTCCGCGCGATCGGGACAGAACACCTTGGCGAGCATCCATTTGAATCGTCGTTCCCCTGGCTGCCGACCGGCGATACCTGGTTCAACATCGGCGTGCTGATCGACCCGTTCGGTGCGGCTGTGTTGTTCTTCGTAGCCTGGACGATCTTCATGATCTTCCTGTATAGCGTGGGCTATCAAAACTACGGACAACCCAAGGGCGATCACGACCGGGCCGGCCTGCCCCCGCACGGCGCAACCGTGACGGACGAGCATGGCCACAAGCACATGGTCCCGTCGGTCGAGCCGATGTACTCGCGCTTCTTTGCCTTCCTGGGCCTGTTTGCCTTCGGGATGTACACGCTGGTGGTTTCCGACAACCTGCTGACCATGTTTGTTGGCTGGGAGATCATGGGCTTGTGCTCGTACCTGTTGATCGGCTTCTGGTATGGCAAGCCCTCGGCGCGCGATGCCATGATCAAGGCTTTCATGACCACTCGTGTTGGCGATGTGTTCATGCTGCTGGGTATCGCTTTCCTTTACTCAGTAACTGGCACCCTTTCCTACCGTGAAATCTTCGCGGAATGGCTGCCCAAATTAGCAGCTGCACAGACGCCAATCCTTGGCCTATCTGCTGCTGGATTGATCGCTTTGTTGCTCTTCATCGGCACGATCGGCAAATCCGCGCAGTGGCCGCTGCACGTCTGGCTGCCCGACGCAATGGAAGGCCCGACCCCGGTCAGCGCGATGATCCATGCGGCCACGATGGTTTCTGCTGGTGTGTACGCGGTCATCCGCATGTTCCCGCTGCTGACGGCGGACTTCACCGGCCACGGCCTGACGACCGCCATGAGCGTGGTGGCTTTCATCGGTGCTTTCACGGCGTTGTTCTCGGCAACCATCGCGGTGGCGCAGAATGATATCAAACGCGTGCTGGCTTATTCCACTATCTCTCAACTGGGCTTCATGATCGCGGCAGCCGGGATTGGCGCATATGTTGCGGCGGCTTTCCACCTGATCACGCACGCCTTCTTCAAGGCGCTGCTCTTCCTGGGTTCCGGCTCAGTCATTCACGGCATGGAACATGGCGTATTACATACCGGTAACCACAAGGTCGATCCACAGGATATGTTCAACATGGGCGGTTTACGAAAGAAGATGCCCATCACCTTCTGGACCTTCCTGATCGGTGGCTTTGCCCTGTCCGGTTTCCCGCTGGTCACGGCGGGTTTCTGGTCCAAGGACGAAATCCTGGCGGATGCCTGGGCGCACGGTCACATGGCGGTCTTCATCACTTTGGCTGTTGCGGCTTTCCTGACGGCTTTCTACACCATGCGCCAGATCACGTTGACCTTCCTGGGTGAAGCGCGCACGAAAGAAGCCGAACACGCCCAGGAGACTCCCTGGACGATGACCGTCCCGCTGATGGTGCTGGCCTTCTTTGCCGTCGCTTACGGTTGGGTCGGCATTCCTGAGCACTTCCCGGTGCTGGGCGGGATCGTCCCGAACTGGTTCCACGATTTCGTGGGGCACACGTTGGCCGAAGTCCCGGCGGCGCCCGAATTCAGTTGGATTCCCCTGTTGACATCCCTGGTTGTCGCCCTCGGCGGCCTGTTCTTTGGCTGGTTGGTCTATCGCAATGTCAAATCGCCCGCGGAAGACAAATTACAGATCCCGGTTTTGAAGAACAAGTGGTACTTTGATGAAGCTTATGACTTCTTGTTTATCAAACCTACCTACTGGTTTGCTGAAACTTTCGTCTACAAGTGGATGGACAAGGGCGTGATCGATGGTATCCTGCACGCCTTTGGTAAGGTGACAGCCTTCCTCGGTACGAACATTCGTAATTACATAGACAAGCTGATTATCAACGAGTTAATTGGCGATGGCACTGCCCGTGTGGCCCAATGGTTCGGTGGTCGCCTGCAACCATTGCAGACTGGCCGCATCCAACAGTACATGCTGGCCTCGCTGGGTTTGCTGATCATCGTCGGCGGCTTGTTATTCTCTCTGCTGGTGGGCGGGTAAAAGGAGACCATGATGGATTTCATCAACAACTATCTTCTGAGCCTGATACTTTTCTCGCCCGCTCTGGTGGCGCTGGTCCTGTTTTTCCTGCCCAGGAACGAGATGAAGCTCATCCGCTGGACAGCGCTGGTTGGCAGTCTGTTCCCGTTTGTGCTTTCTCTACTACTCTGGTCACGCTTCAACCTGAACGGGATTGGTTTCCAATTCGAAGAACAATATAAGTGGTACGAAGCGATCAACTCCACTTTGCATCTGGGGGTGGACGGCCTGTCCCTGACCATGGTCTTGCTGACCACTCTCCTGACGCCGCTGGCGATCCTGGCTTCGTTCAGCATTACCGACCGCGTCAAGGCCTATATGATGCTGTTCCTGTTCCTTGAGATGGGCATGCTGGGCGTCTTCATGGCGCTCGACCTGCTGGTCTTCTTTGTCTTCTGGGAGATCGGCCTCGTTCCGATGTACTTCCTCATCAACCAGTGGGGCAGCGCCAACCGGGACTACGCTTCGCTCAAGTTCATGATCTACACGATGGGTGGCTCCCTTGGTCTTTTGCTGGCGGTCCAGATGCTGGGCGTCGCTTTCGGGACCTACGACCTGCCTCGCCTCTATGAACTTTGGCCTGCGGCTCAATCCTTGTCCAACCTCCCGGCCTGGCTGAATGTTGCGACCGTCAAAACAGTCGCCTTCTGGGCCTTCGTGATCGCATTTGCGGTCAAAGTCCCGCTGTGGCCGTTCCACACCTGGCTGCCCGATGCGCATACTGAAGCTCCCACTGCTGGCTCGATGATCCTGGCGGGTGTGCTGTTGAAGCTGGGCGCGTACGGCTTCCTGCGCCTGATCCTGCCGTTGTACCCGGAGCAGGCCAAAGACTTTGCAGGTGCACTGGCTTTCCTGGCGACGGCGGCCATCGTATTCGGCGCGTTTGGTTCCTACGGCCAGACCGACTTCAAGCGCCTGGTTGCGTATTCCTCAGTCAACCATATGGGCTTCGTCGTCCTCGGTATAGCGGCGGCAGCTTTCGCCGTCGGGACGACCGATGCGACCATCGCCCTGAATGGCGCCATCCTGCAAATGTTCAACCATGGTCTTTCGGCAGCCGGCATGTTCTTCCTGGTCGGTGTGATTTATGAGCGTACACACACCCGCAACCTGAATGACTTCGGCGGCCTGTTCCCGCTGGTTCCTATCTATGGCGGTATCCTGATTTTCACCAGTATGGCCTCGCTCGGTCTGCCCGGTTTGAACGGTTTTATCTCCGAGTTCCTGGTGGTTCGAGGCGCGTTTGGTGTGGGCGTCAATTCCACGCCCGTGATGACCGTCTATACCGCCATTGGTATGCTGGGTTTGCTTTTTACCGGCGCTTACATCCTGAAAGGGATCAAGAGTGTGTTGCACGGCCCGCTAAATGAACATTGGGCGCACGGTGACCCCGCCGCTGACGGGCGGGGCGGGCACAAACTGACTGAAATCAACCTCCGCGAGGTCATTGTCATGGCTCCGCTCATGGTATTGATCCTGTGGATTGGCCTTTACCCCGCCTGGATTTTGGACGTAATCAATCGGGCTGTTGTGGCCTTGTTCTAAGAGGTGAATGATGACATTCCCGATCCTAAGCGTAATTGTCTTCACTCCAATGGCCGCGGCGCTGCTCATTTTTTTGATGCCAGCGGAACGCAAGAACGAAGTGCGCGTTACGGCGCTGGCCGCGGCGACGTTTGCTCTGCTCCTGTCCATCTGGGTGTACTTTACCTACGACTCGGCCGCAGCGGGCTATCAGTTCCAGGAGGCTTATAACTGGCTACCCGCCTTGGGCCTTGGCTACCATGTCGGCGTGGACGGCATGAGCACTCCGCTCGTCCTGTTGACTGGTGTGGTCATGTTCACGGGTGTGCTGATCTCCTGGGGCATCGACGACCGCCCGCGTGAGTTCTTTGCCTTCCTGTTCATCCTGGCCAGCGGCGTGTTCGGTGTCTTCGTTGCCCTGGACCTGTTCCAGTTGTTCTTCTTCTACGAGATCGCCGTCTTCCCCATGTTCCTTCTGATCGCTATTTGGGGCTGGGTGGTGACGCGCGAGTACGCGGCCATGAAGCTGACTCTGTACCTGTTCATTGGCTCGGTGGTCTCCCTGGTCGGTGCGCTGGCGATGTATTGGATTGCCTACCAGAATACCGGTGTCTTATCTTTTGATATGCTCCATCTGGAACAGGCTGGTTTCTCCGAGCAATTCCAGAATAGCTGGTTCCTGCCTGTCTTTTTTGGATTTGCAGTTTTGGGCGGCATTTGGCCCTTCCACAACTGGTCGCCGGACGGCCACGTCGCGGCGCCCACAGCCGTTTCCATGTTCCATGCGGGTGTATTGATGAAATTGGGCGCCTTCGCAGCTCTACGCGTTGGCATCATGCTCCTGCCGCAGGGTGCACAGCATTGGTCCTGGCTGATCATGTTATGCGCCGGCATCGCGGTTGTTTACGGCGCGTTCATTGCCTTCATGCAGGACGATATGAAGTACATGATCGGTTTCTCGTCCGTTTCGCATATGGGCCTGGTCATGCTTGGCCTGTCCACGTTGAACAAGACCGGTCTCACTGGCGCGGGCGTGCAAATGTTCTCGCACGGCGTGATGACGGCGCTCTTCTTTGCTGTCACCGGTATGATCTACGACCGCGCGCATACGCGCCAGATCTCTGAATTGGGCGGTATGGCTAAAATTATGCCCTTTGCTGCCATCGGATTCATAATCGGTGGCCTGGTTTCGATGGGCATGCCAGGTTTCTCCGGCTTTGTGGCCGAATTTCCCATTTTTATGGGTGTCTGGCATGTGCAACCATGGGTTGCAATCGTAGCCAGTATATCGATTGTCATTACGGCGGCTTATATCATGCGTAACATTCGGGATGTGTTCTTCAGGCCGATGCCTGAAAACCTGGAAGGGCATATCACCGATGTCAATGTGTTGGATAAAGTTGCCATTGTTACGGTGTGCATCTTGATGATTGCAATCGGACTGATCCCGGGTTTGATGGTGCCGATGGTGCAAACCGGCGTAGATAACATCCTGCGCCTTTTGGGAGGTGCATAAATGTCTTACACTCCAACCATGTTCCTGTCTATCCTCCCTGAGATCCTCCTTCTCGTTTTGGGCGTGCTCCTGTTGGTCATAGAGCCGTTCTGGAAGGGTGAAAAACACCGTAATGCTGGCTGGCTGACGGCTGGCGGCTTATTGGCGATCATGGCGATCAGCTTGTTTGCCGGACGTCCTGGCGAACCGACGTCGGTCTTTGGCGGCATGCTGCGCTACGATTGGCTGGGCTTCTTCTTCAAGATGCTGTTCATCTTCGGCGCGGCTGTGACCTCCCTGTTCATGATGGACCATGAGATTCTCGGTAAACGCGGTGAATCTTTCATCTTGCTGATAGCCGCTACGCTCGGTATGAACCTGATGGCTGCTTCCGCTGATTTGGTCATGCTCTACCTGGCAATTGAAACCACTTCCATTCCGCTCTACGTCTTGGCCGGTTTCATGCTTTCAGACAAGCAATCGACCGAGGCCGGTTTCAAATATCTGCTCTTCGGCGCGATGACCTCGGCCATTATGCTCTACGGTTTCAGCCTGCTCTTTGGCTTTGCCGGGACCACCAACCTGTACGAACTGGCGTCCATGGCGGTGGCAGGCCAGTTGTCTCTGGGCGTTGCGCTGGGACTGGTCGTGCTCATCGTAGTAGGACTTGGTTTCAAAGTCTCGATTGTCCCGTTCCATTTTTGGGCCCCTGATGTCTACACTGGCGCACCGACCCCGGTGGCTGGTTTCCTGTCCACGGCTTCGAAAGCTGCTGGCTTTGCAGTTGTTCTGCGACTTTTCATGACTGCATTCCAAGGAACTGATCTCACTGACTTATCTTATTCTTGGGCTTCCATTCTCGCAGTTCTTTCGGCAATCACGATGACATTGGGTAACCTGGTGGCATTGAAACAGACCAATATCAAGCGCCTGCTGGCCTATTCTTCGATTGCGCATGCGGGCTACGCCATGATCGGTGTGGTGGCGGTTTCGACGTTAGGTGTGACCAGTGTGATCTTCTACCTGCTGGCATATATTCTGACCAACCTGGCTGCTTTTGGTATCGTAATGGCCTTCGAGCGTGTGACCGGCTCGGACGAAATCAAGGATTACGCCGGCATGAGCCGCCGTTCTCCCGGGCTGGCGCTTGCGATGCTGGTAGCATTCCTGTCGCTGGCGGGGATGCCGCCCTTTGGTGGCTTCGTTGCGAAAGTATTTGTTTTTGCTGCGGCTGTGCAGGTCAATATGGTCTGGCTGGCGGTTGTTGGCATTCTCAATTCCATTGTCGGTTTGTACTACTACTTGACTGTCTTGAAGGTAGTGTACTTGTATCGCATGGAAGGCGAGGATGAAGAAGTGCATCCCATCCCGCTGACCCGTCCCTATGTGATTGGCCTGGTGATACTCACGTTGGGCATCCTCTTGGTCGGCACGTTATTTGCCCCGTGGTTTGGGCTTTCCGGGGCGGCGGCGTTGAATCTTTTCTAAATTGAACAAGGTGATGGTCACTTCTTCCCTGTGCTGGCGCTACGGGCTGCTGCGCAAAAGTGACTGTCACCTGGGCACAAATTGACGCTCGTTAAATCATTGTGATATAATCCGCGAACCAATGAGCCAGCCAGAGAATCGCTCGAACAATCGTTTTAATACAATTCTAGCAACGGTTGTTGGGCAAGTGGGTTGTCTTACACCGGTTATATTATTAGGTGCGCTTTTTGTGGGGTTGTGGCTTGACCGTCAGTTTGATACGAAGCCGCTTTTCACTATTCTGTTCATTGTCGGTAGCGCTCCAGTCTCGGTATTTGTTCTCTATCGGATCGTTAGAACGGCAACTGCTAAATTAAAGATTGACAATCAAGTCAAAAATACTGAGGAGGATCCTGATCGTGAGTGAAAAACCAAAAAAACGAGTGTGGGCTCGCTGGGTGGTCCTGGCGGCGATCCTTTTGGGTTTATTTCTTTTTACCGGTTTCTTTGGAATCGGTTTGGGGATCAAAGCCATTATGCCGGAAGTCTTCCTGCCCGGCGAAAAGTTGAGTGAAACGCCCCTGTTCGGCATCCCTGGTCTTTACATGACCAATACCTTTGTAGGACTGATTGGGGCAGACATCGTGGTATTGCTATTGGCCATTGGTGTCTCCCGTAGTGTCAAGAGCGGCAAAATGGTGCTGACCGGCATTAGTGGCGCAGTGGAAGCCCTGATGGAAATGCTGCATGGCATCACCGAAGGCACCGCTGGAAAGTGGACCAAGCTTATCTTTCCCTGGTTTGCTACAATTACGTTGTTGGTGCTTTCTGCCAACTGGCTTGGTTTGATTCCGGGTGTAGAAACGATTGGTTTGATCCACGAAGGGCATGGCGAATATGCTGTTCGTGACCTGGGATCCATTGGTGACCTGAAAATTCAAACCATTTGGGAAGAATCTACTGAAGCCGATGCGGCGCATACTGAAGAAGCGGTGGAAGGTGAAGGCCACGCTGGCGCTGCTGTGGTTCCGTTCTTCCGCCCCGCATCCACTGATTTGAACTTCACCTTTGCGTTGGCGATCGTGGCTGTGATCGCGGTGCAGTATGCTGGCTTCAAGTCACAGGGGATGGCATATCTGACCAAGTTCTGGAATGTCAAACACTTTTTCAGCAAACCCATCTTCGGTTTCATCGATTGGGGCGTAGGATTGCTTGAAATCGTCTCAGAACTTTCGAAAATCCTTTCATTTGCCTTCCGTCTCTTTGGCAATCTGTTTGCAGGCGCAGTTTTGATATTTGTGATGGGCTCCTTGGTGCCTGTCTTTGCGCCTGCCATGTTCTACATGCTTGAGTTCTTTGTAGGTTTGATCCAAGCTATCGTCTTTGGTATGCTGACCATGACCTTTATGGCGCAGGCCACACAAGGTCACGGCGATCACGAAGAGGCGCACGCGTAAATTTCGGGCGGCGCTAAAACGCCCGGGAAACACACCATATTTTAGTGGCGGTTCCCCCGCCCGAAACTATCTGGAGGTTCTTCTATGGATTTCGCTTCTGCTCAAATTCTTGGTAAATTGATTGGCGCAGGTTTGGCCATGATCGGTGCCATCGGCGCTGGTGCTGGTATCGGTATCGTCACCAGCGGTGCAGTGCAGGCTATGGGTCGCAACCCGGATGCGACCGGCACCATCCAAACCAACATGATCCTCGGCATCGCCTTCGCTGAAGCCGTTGCGATCTACTGTTTGGTTGTCGCGCTACTGATCCTGTTCGTTTTCTAAAAAGGAGGGTACGTTGGAAGCTTTAGGTGTTAACTTACCCTTTTTGCTGGTACAGATTGTTAACCTGCTTATCGTCTACACCGTTGTAGCCAAGTGGGTGGTCGGTCCAATCGGTGGTTTGCTTGAAAAGCGCCGCCAGAACATTGCGCAGGGTCTGGAAGATGCCCGCGTGGCTGCTGAAGCGCGCGCCAATGCTGAGAAAGAGGCCGCAAAGATCATCGCAGATGCGCAAGCAGAAGCCAGCAAGGTTGTGCGTGAGGCCAACGAACGTGCACAGGGTGTTGCCAAGGAAGTCAAAGTCGAGGCCGAGGCTGAGGCTGTCAAAGCGCGCGAGGCTGCGTTGGCTGAGGCAGAAGCCGAACGCAATCGTATTCTTGGCGATTTGCGTGGCCAGGTGGCTGCTTTATCCCTTGCAGCGACTCAGAAACTCCTTGGCGAAGCCTTGGATGAGAAACGCCAACATGCTCTATTGAATGAGTTCTTCACGGGTGTCAAATCCGGCCAGGTTGTAGTATTGGACGCCGCCGCCTTTAAAGGGGAAGCTGCTGAAGTGACCAGCGCGTTGCCTCTAACTGACCAGGAGCAGGATTCCGTTAAAAAAGATGTGCTTGCCAAAGTTGGTGCACAGGCGGTCACCTTCCGTGTTGACCCATCTATCTTGGGCGGTTTGGTCATCAAGGTCGGCGATAAGGTCATGGATGGCTCCGTGGCTGGCAAGCTCGAAGGCTTGCGCCAGAACCTGAAATAACTTGATTCGACTGCACTCAGACCTGACAGGTTTTCAAAACCTGTCAGGTCTTTCTGTTATATGGTAAAACCAGCCCATGCGCGCGAAAAAATTATCCGAATTGTTTTCAGATCTTCCGTTTGCACCCTCGCCAACTGTGTATCACGATGTGATTGTTACAGGCATTTCAATTGACAGCCGCGTTGTTAAGCCCGGTGACCTGTTTGTTGCTATGCGAGGTGGCTCGGTAGATGGGCACGATTACATCCTAAAAGCGATTGAGAGAGGGGTAGCCGCGATAGTTGGACAGAAAGATTTGGGTGGTTTGCCTGTTTCTTACGTCCGCGTGGAGGATCCGCGTCAAGCCCTGACCTATCTGGCTGCCGCGTTTTACGAATGGCCGGGGCGCAAGCTGACGGTGATCGGTGTGACCGGTACAGACGGTAAAACCACCACCTGCAACTTAATCTATCATATTCTGGTAGCAGCCGGGCTCAAGGCTGGCATGATTTCGACGGTCAATGCGGTGGTAGGGGATGAAGTGCTGGATACAGGCTTCCACGTCACCACACCGGATGCGCATGATGTACAGTGTTACCTGGCGAAAATGGTCGAGGCCGGGCTGACACACGTTGTGCTGGAAACCACGTCACATGGCTGGTCGCAGCACCGTGTGGATGCTTGCGAGTTCGATGTCGGTGTGGTCACAAATATCACCCATGAACACCTTGACGAGCATGGTTCTTATGAAAACTACCGGGCGGCGAAAGCGCGCTTGTTCAGCAGTTTGGAGAGAACAGGACCAAAACTGCAGGGCAATCCGCGCCTAGCAGTCATTAACCAGGATGATCGCTCTTTCGATTTTTTGAACGACTTTGCGAAAGTCAATAAAGTGACGTACGGTATGGGTGTTGGCGCAGATTTACAGGCCGTTGACATTCGTTATAGCGCACAGGGTATGCGATTTGTTGCAGAACACCCAAGGTTTCGCGTGGGCATTAAGGTAAACCTGGTTGGACGATACAACGTTTCAAACTGCCTGGCGGCATTGGGTGCAACCGTGTTTGGGTTAGGGATCGATCCCGAAGTTGCGGCGCGGGGAATTTCCAGTCTTCCGGGAATCCCTGGTCGTATGGAAGTGATCGACATGGGACAGGATTTCCTGGCGATTGTCGATTTTGCGCATACACCCAATGCACTCAAGGTCACTTTGGAAACAGGCCGTCAAATGATAGACGGGCGCGTGATTTGCGTCTTTGGTTCGGCAGGTCTTCGGGATAAGGAAAAACGGCGTATGATGGCAGAAATTTCTGCAGAGCTAGCTGATTTGACGGTGTTGACCGCCGAAGACCCGCGCAGCGAGTCGTTGGCTGGAATACTCGATGAAATGGGAGCAGGCGCAGGGTCCAAGGGCGGACGCGAGGGGGAAACCTTTTGGCGGATACCTGATCGGGGCGAAGCGATCAAATTTGCGCTGCGGCTGGCGCATCCCGGAGATATTGTCCTGTCGTGTGGGAAAGGGCATGAGCAATCCATGTGCTTTGGGAAAATCGAATATGCCTGGGATGACCGGACGGCGATGAGGGCCGCCCTGGCTGAGTACTTAGGCGTAGATGGGCCACAAATGCCGTATCTACCTACAAAGGATAAGCCAGAAAGGGAGTGGTTGAAATCGTGATGGAATGGAGAACACCCATTACATTGACGGGCAAATACGTTCGCCTGGAACTGATGACCGAATTGCATATTCCCGGATTGGCTGAGATTGGCGTAGGGCAAGATTTTTGGGGTTTTATGCTGTATGGAAATATGAACACTGAGGCGGATATGGCGAACTGGGTTCGCGATATTCTATCCCGGGCTGAAAAAGGGACCGACTTGCCGTTTGCTGTCATCCACCTTGCTTCGGGACGTGTGACGGGCGCGACTCGTTACCTGAATATGGTGCCGCATGACCGTGGCCTGGAGATCGGCGGCACCTGGTATGGCTTGGAATTCCAGCGCACCGCGGTGAATACAGAGTGTAAATATTTATTGCTCCAATATGCTTTTGAAACACTGGGTTGTATCCGTGTACAATTCAAAACTGATTTGCGTAATGAACGTTCGCAACGCGCTATAGAACGAATCGGAGCAAAACGTGAAGGCGTGTTGCGCAATCATATGATTCTTCCTGATGGTCGGTATCGTGACTCAGTCTTTTACAGCATTATCGATAACGAGTGGCCGGAAGTGAAAACCCGGTTGGATGAGATGTTAAAATGACAAAGAGCTCCCGCAGAATTCTGCGGGAGCTTTCTTTAAATTGCTGTCTCAGACGCGAATTCCTTTTTATGGAACGTTCTTTCGATGATGAAGAATGTGATCGTACTGAGGAGGCCTATGACCAAACCGCCGATCCAGGTAGCGGGCGGCCCAAAGCTGTCGCTCAGGAAACCGCCCAGCAGTGGCCCGATGCCAATGGACAGACTCCAGGTCAGGCCGTAAATGCTCATATAACGACCACGCATATCTGCCGGGGCCAGGTTGGCGACATAGGTACTACTGGTGGGCACGATGATAAGTTCGCCAATGGTGATAATGACCATGCTGGTCCAGAAGCTCCAGAAACCAGTTCCCAATACCACGCTTCCCACACCGATTGCATAGAAGAACATCCCCAACGCAATCATACGCAAAGGTGGGTGTTTCTTCGTCCATTGCGTAACCAGCACTTGCAGGAAAACAACCATCAGCGCGTTTGTGGTGGGGATGAAACCATATAACTGTTTTGGGATTCCGATCACTTTGGTGGCATAGACCGGCAACAATACCCACATCAAGGAAGCTGTGATCAAGCCGAAAGTGATGTTGGTGACTGTGGTGATAAATGGCCAATCCCTGAGAACACGATCATAGCCGCCCCAACGCTCTCTTTTGACTTTCTGGCCTGCTTCCCTTTCGGGGAGCGTTTCCCTGGCAAAGAGTAAAATCAGCAATCCAAATAGGAACAGTCCTGTCGAAGCAATATAGAAAGCCAGGTAGGGTGAGGCGGCTGCAAGAAAGCCGCCCACTGCAGGGCCGATGGCGATGCCCGCGTTGTTGCTCATGCGCAGGATAGAGTATGCATCTGCGCGTTTTTCCGGTCCGATTATGTCAGCCATCATTGCATCCGCGCCGACGCGGTAGAGCGGGTTGCAGGCGCCCAACAGGACCATTACAATCGCAAATTGTGAGTATGTGGCGGCATGACTGAAGAACAGGTACACCACTGCGTTCGACAACAGACTGACCACCATGACCAGCTTGCGCCCGACCCGATCTGTGATCTGCCCGGCGGCAAAGGTCATGATCAGGCTGGCGGTCGAGTTGAGGGTCACCAACGAGGCCGTCTGTGTCAGGGGCAGGTTCAGTCGTTCGCTGGCGTACACCATCAGGAAAGGCCAGATCATGCTCGAGCCAATTGTGCTCAGCAGCATGCCCCAGAAGAGCAGCCAGAACTGGCGTGGGTACTCCCTTGTTTTTTCGAAGAAACCTGGCATTCGAACCTTTAATCAAAGCCAGGGAACGGCACGGTGACCGTTCCCTGGTTGGTCCTAAGAGATGGACGGACTATCTGCGTCCGCCGCGACGATCATCGCGCCGGCCTCCGCGACGGTCATTGCCGTCTCGCCCACCTGGACGGCTGCCACCGGGACGTCCGCCGCCACCGCTGCGGGGTTTATCATGCTCACGAGCTTCCTCGGCGCTCCAACCCTCGAGCACGGCTTGGCGGGAAAGGCGTATCTTGCCCATCGGATCGATGTCGGTGATCATCACGGTGATCTCGTCACCCATGCCAACCACATCCTCAACGGAGTTGACGCGTTCGGAATCGAGCTGGGAGATGTGTACCAGGCCATCCGTGCCGGGCAGGATTTCCACAAACGCGCCAAAGGATTCGATGCGCACCACTTTGCCGGTGTAGATGCGCCCGATTTCGGGGCTTTCCCCCAAGGCTTCGATACGCTCGATGGCGATCTTGGCGCCTGCGCCCTCTACCGCTGCGATGTAGACCGTACCGTCTTCCTCGATATCGATCCTGGTACCGGTCTCTTCTTGCAAAGCACGAATATTCTTGCCGCCCGGGCCGATCAGTGCGCCGATTTTGTCCACCGGGATCTTGACGGTGGTGATGCGTGGGGCATGGTCTTTCAATTCGGCGCGCGGCTGTGGGATGGCTTCGAGCATTTTGTCCAGAATTGCAAGCCGAGCTACACGCGCCTGCTCGAGCGCTTCTTTCATGATGTCGGCGCTCAGGCCGCTGATTTTGATGTCCATTTGCAAGGCGGTGATGCCTTCGGATGTGCCAGCTACTTTGAAGTCCATATCGCCCAGGTGGTCTTCGGTTCCCTGGATGTCGGTCAGCACCTGGTAACGGCCATCGCCATCGGTGATGAGCCCCATGGCGATGCCTGCCACGGGAGCCTTGATCGGCACGCCCGCGTCCATCAATGCCAGGGTAGAGCCGCAGACGGAAGCCATCGAGGTCGAGCCGTTGGAGGACAGGACTTCGGATACCAGTCGCAGCGTGTACGGGAAGGTTTCCTCGGCCGGGATGACCGGTTCGAGGGCGCGTTCCGCCAGCGCTCCGTGCCCGACTTCGCGCCTGCTCTGGCCACGAAGGGGCCGCACCTCGCCGACGGAATAGGGCGGGAAGTTGTAGTGGTGCAAGTAACGTTTGCTGTCCGTCGGCGAAAGGGAATCGATTTCCTGCGCTTCACGGAGCGTGCCGAGGGTTGCCAGGGTCATGACCTGGGTCTCGCCGCGGGTGAACAAGCCGGAGCCATGCGCGCGTGGACTAAGATTCACTTCGGCCCAGATATCGCGGATGTCTTTGGGGCCGCGGCCATCGGGGCGTTTGCCCATGCCGAGGATGCGCTCTCGAACGATAGCTCCTTCGGCCTGGTCAAAAGCTTCTCTAACGGAAGCAAGCGAGGGGTAGTCTGATGCGATGCCGCCCTCGGGTACGGTACAAAGCTCAGCGACAACTTCGTCCTTGAGGGTCGTCATCCCGCCGTAGAATTCATTCTTGGTCAGGGGCTTGTCCAGCAGTTCATTCATCGAGCCGCTGACGCGCTCGAATACTTTCTTCGCCAGTTCATCGTCAGGCAGGTTGAAGGTGGCTTCCTGTTTTGGTTTGCCAATCTCTGCCTGCATCTTGAATTGCAGATCGATGATGGGCTGCATGGACTGGTGTCCCAGTTCCAGCGCGGCGACCATGACATCTTCGGGCACTTCGTTAGCGCCGCATTCGACCATCAGGATGGCATCGCGCGTACCGGCAATGCGCAGGTCCAGGTCGGAGGCATCTATTTGTTCGAAGGTCGGGTTGACCACAAATTCGCCGTCTACGCGCCCGATGCGCACTGCGCCGACCGGGCCG
>JAFGKO010000004.1 GCA_016928525.1 Anaerolineales bacterium
AGATGAAATCGGATTCCCGCAGCAACGTATCCAGGTCTGTCGAAACGGCGGGCAGGCCTGAGGGCGGAGTTGAAGCGCCGGGTTCATAATACAGGATGCGCATGTTAAAGCCGCTTGCCCGTTTGGCCAGCGCCTGCCCGATGCGCCCGAACCCGACGATGCCCAGCGTTGCGCCGGCAAAGTCGACTCCCAGCAGCATCGACGGCCCCCAGGTTTTCCACTTCCCAGCGCGCAGGAATTTTTCGGCCTCCACTACGCGCCGCCCGGCCGCCATCATCAACGCGAAGGCCATGTCGGCGGTGGCATCGGTCAGGATGCCGGGCGTATTGCCCACCGGGATGCCGCGTGCGGTGGCCGCTGCCACGTCGATGTTATCGAACCCGACGGCGTGGTTGCTGATGACCTTCAGCCCCGGCCCGGCCGCATCCATCACCTCGCCGTCGATGCGGTCGGTCAGCAGGCACAGCAGGCCGTCCACGCCGCGCACGCGTTCCAGCAGGACCTCGCGGCTGGGCGGCAGTTCCTCTGGCCAGACCTCGGCCTGGCAGGCTTCCTTGACGGGGTCGAGCCCCTTGTCGCGGATGATCCGCGTAACGAATACCTTTGGCTTTTCCATACCTGAAGTATACTGCAAGCGTGGACGCCTCCCGCTTTTTCACGCATACTTTGCGCGACCCGCGCGTGGCGCGCATCCTGGCGGCTGCCCTGGACGCCGTAGACCCGGGCGCTGCGGTCGATGTATACCTGGCTGCTAACTCGTTGTCCTCATCTGGTCGGGTTTTCGCTTTGGGATTGGGAAAAG
This sequence comes from Anaerolineales bacterium, assembly GCA_016928525.1. The sequence goes on from JAFGKO010000004.1 coordinate 803, forward strand.
CGGCTGTGCCGATGACCCGGGCCTTATCCCGCCACACGGACCCCACTCGTGCCCTGGTCATTACCAAGCACGCTTCACCGCTAGACTTCGAACCTGCTACCATTATCGAGAGCGGACACCCGGTCCCGGACTCCCGCTCCCTGGCTGCCGGGCAGGCGGCGCTCGAATTCGTCTCCACCTTGCGCGAAGACGACCTGCTGGTCTGCCTGATCTCCGGTGGCGGATCAGCCCTGATGACCGCGCCCCTCGCGCCGCTGGAAGAAATGCAGGCGCTGACATCTGCCTTGCTGGCCTGTGGCGCGCGCATCGACGAGATCAACACCTTGCGCCGTCACCTGGACCGGGTCAAGGGAGGGAGATTGGCGGCAGCGACCAAAGCCCGCGTCCTGAGCCTGATCCTCTCGGACGTGGTCGGCAATCCGCTCGAAGCCATCGCCTCTGGCCCCACTGCCCCCGATCCGACGACGAGAGAGGATGCTTTGGGTGTGTTGGAGAAGTATGAGCTCGGAAATAAACCACGGAGACACGGGGACACGGAGTCTCAAATTTTTTATACTTTGGGTCTTCGTGACTTTGTGGTGAATTCATCCGAGACCCCCAAACCAGACGACCCTATCTTCTCCCGCGTGCAAAACGTGATCGTGGGGGATAATGCACTGGCAGTCCAGGCTGCGTTAAGACAAGCTGAAAAGGAAGGCTTCCAGGCCGAATCCCTCGGAAGCGACTGGCAGGGCGAAGCGCGCGAAGTAGGCTTTGAATTAGCTCAAAAACTGCGTGTAACCACCAAATCGCAAGTCCATCCCTTTTGCCTGATCGCAGGCGGCGAAACGACGGTCACCCTTCGTGAAGATGGCAACCCCGCTTCTACGAAGCGGGGCATAGGCGGACGCAACCAGGAGTTGGCGCTTGCGGCTGTCCCCGAATTAGCTGGGCTGGAAAATACCCTGCTTATTTCCCTTGCCACCGACGGCGAAGACGGCCCCACTGATGCGGCTGGGGCCGTCGTAAACGGAGAATCGCTCCGGCGCGCGGAAAAGCTCGGGTTGGAAGTGGCAGGCTATTTGTCCGGGCATGATGCGTACCCCTTCTTCGAGCAGTTGGGAGATTTGCTCACGATCAGGCCGACGGGGACAAATGTCAACGATTTGATGTTTCTGGTGAGGCTGTAACCAGTTCTATCACATGTGCTGGTTCAAATCCTTTGTTGTGAGCATCCCTTGGTTTCGATCCTGTCTACTTAAGCACGATTTCAATTGTAAATACCTGCCCAAATAAGTTGCCATTATCGTCAGCCATCTGCCAGGAGCTGGTAACAGTCCCGGAACCGCTGGGCGCAACCATTTTCAACGAAATATTTGCGCCATTCCCTGCCGCAACAAATCTGCGAATTTTGGTTGTGTCTGAACCAAACAGATCACCACCCACAAACGTGATCTTGAAATTCTCGTTCCAGTCACAGGTGCCGGAATTTTTGATCGCCCAGGTTTTGGTAAATGTATCCCCGGGCTCCATTTCGGTGCCGTCGGGAATCGTCACATCGCTGACCAGGGTAGCATTGTAGCAACCGCTTGCTGTTGTGGTCGACGTTGCAGCCGTACCGGGCAGGGTGATCGAAACTGAAAGCACCGGGCCAAACAGTTCTCCGGTGTCCGTTGCCAGTTGCCAGTTGCTGACCACTTTGCCCGAGCTATTTGGGGCAACCATTTGTAAAGTGATGTCCTTTGTGTTGCCAACCGGAACTCTGCTCCGGACTTTGATCGTGTCTGAACCAAATATGTCGCCGCCGACATGGGTGAGCTTGAAATCCGCGGTCCAGTCACAGGTACCTGAGTTGGACAGTCGCCATACTTTTTCGAATTTGGCCCCCGGATCGAACTTCGTACCAGCCGGGATGGTCACATCCGTCACAAGGACTGCATCATAACAACCATTCGCAGTTGAGGAAAACGTGGGCGCGGCAGTCATTACTAAAAATGTGGGCGAAGCGACTATCGTGGAGGTGGTAAGTACCAAGGGTTGCACAGTTGGGCTGGCAAGCGGCGTAAATGTCGGCTCCGGTGTGTTCGTTGCAACTGGCATCGCCAGAGCGGTTTGTGTGTATTCAATAGCAAGCGTGGCTGCCACCTGGGTAAAAAGCGCGTTCATATCCGGTGTTGGCGCTGGTGTTTCTGATGGACCACAGGCGCTCAGGACCAGCATCATAACAACCGTGATGAGAAAATAGGATTTTCGAATCATTTTTGTCCTTTCGAGGGTCGAATTGTACACCTGGCATGTTGAGTATAATCGAATTGCAAGTTTCACGATTGTCAATCTCATTTTCCCTGGCCGATGAGATATTGCTCTTCTGCGAGGAGCGCGGGTTCGCGGAGTACATGGTGCCCGGCTTCGAGCACGGGATCGGCATGCTCGGTGACGAATGACGCATCGGCAGGAACGACGGGCCTTTCCCCTACTGGACGAATCCGGACCACGTCTACGAACCCAACGAGATGCTGATTTGCGCCCTGCAATACGCCTGCCCGGAAGAAGAGATCGGCTTCCGCTATGAAAATGCGATTCGGATCACCGCGGATGGTTGCGAGACCATGTCCAAGTATCCGCTGGCAGTGGAGGAGATCGAATAAGATCAGTTTAATTTCCGGGGCAGATTTATTTGCGTCCAAACTACCCCGTAGGGTGTCAGGATTGGTTCACAAATAACCTGCGGGGTGGTGGTTATTTTGTGTACTGCTTCTTGGCCTCGTTTCAGGAGTTAGCATCAAATATAATTACCGTATGCGTTTCCACCGTATTCTTGGCTGGTTTGTGCTCCTCGTGTTCGGGATTGGAGCATTCTATCGTCCACAGGTTGTCCAGGCGGGCGAGATCCAGCCTGCCCCGCCAAGTCAGGTCAGCGCCTATGATTTGATCCTGGCGATGAACACCTTGCGCGTTTCCTATGGACTCCCGGCTCTCATCGAGGACCCAATTGTGAATGCTGTGGCCCAGTCGACGGCAGCGATCATGGCTGCCAACAATATGTCCTGGCACATTGGGGATGTGCGCGGTCGGCTGGCTGCTGCCGGATATGGGGCTGGCAGCACGGTCTGGGCAACGGAAAATTTTGCCGTGAGCGGCGGAGGCATGGGCATCGATCAGATCATGGCGGTCTGGGCTGACCCGGATCACATGCGCCCGGCGGTCGAACCGGCGTACTGCAATGTGGGCGCAGGCGTGGCTACGGCGAATGGAAAGACCTATTACATCTTGCAAGCTGCTTATGTTTCCGGGCAGGAGTGCGGTAGTTCATCCTCCTCTTCAGGAGGCACTTCGCGAGGGGAAACGGGGTCGGGCGCGGTACCCCAGTTGATCGTACCGGTAAAAATTGCCACACCAGATGCAGATGGGGTGATCTATCATGTTGTTCAGGCGGGTCAATCCTTTTGGTCGATTGCGATTGCCTACCAGATCACCATCCAGGACCTGGAGACCTGGAACAACACCTCCCGCGAGACACCCTTGCAAGCCGGGCAGCGCTTATTCATCCCCAACAAGAACACGCAAGGCTACACCACACCGACTCCATTTGGCATGATCGTGCCCCAAACCCCGGATGCGGATGGCAAAATCATCCATGAGGTACAGCCTTATCAGGCCTTGTACACAATCGCTGAGGCCTATCACATTTCTGTGGACCGGATCTTGACCCTGAACGGACTCCAGGCGGATTGGCCCTTGCAAATTGGCCAGAAACTTGTGATCTCTCTGGGTAACATCACTCCCAGTCCGACGCTGATGCCCATCCAGAGTCTCACACCCGAGGCGGATGGCAGCTATTACCACACGGTCCAGAGCGGCGAAACGCTCTCCTGGATTGCTGGCCTGTACGATGTCCCGCTTGCGGATTTGATGGCATGGAATGGACTGAACAATGCCTCGGTCATTCGCCCGGAACAAAGATTGCTCCTGCGCGTCACCCCGCCCCCCACGTCCACTGCTACTACGACCCCCAGTCCAACCATGGTTGCGCCCTCTCCTTCCCCCTCCGTGACCCAACCCTCGCCGGTGGGAACCCCATCTACGGATGAAACCGGGTCCTCGCGTGGATCTAACCTGGGCCTTGTCTTAGGCCTGACCGCAATCATGCTTGGCGGAGGGGGATTGCTCTGGTGGAGATTTGCACGCAAAAAGTAACCCCCCGCTCGAAAACTCTTCTGCCAAAGTTCTTGTATCTCTCAATCGCTTCTGTAAACCCCAGTTTACAGAAAGGCTCTATCCATTTCCTTTGTTTCGAATGATATAAACCAAAATATCTTTCAGGGGCGCTTTTTCCAAAACGGTGTGGGAAATCTGGCCTTCGAGCAGCAAAGAGATAAATCCGTGGACGGTCCCCCACAGGCTCAGCGCGATTAAATCGGAGTCACCGCTTTTCAGGATTTCAGCCCCCTGGCAGACTTCAACGATTTCCACTACCTGACGGAAGTTTTTCTGAGAGGCTTCGACAAAATCAGGATACGCTTTTTCCTTATCGAGCACGCTGGAAAACATAAGCTTAAACCGGTCAGGAGTATTCAGCGCAAACTGCACGTAAGCCCAGGCGGCTTCAATAAGCAGGGTTTCCGGATTTGTCTGATAAGTTTCCTTGACGGCTTCGATCTGAGAATATAGCTGTTTGAACCCCTCGGTGGAGATGGCCCCGATGAGCGCCTGCTTGTCCCTGAAGTGGGCATAGGGCGCAGCATGACTGACCCCGGCTTGCTTCGCCACCTTGCGCAGACTCAGTCCGCCCAAGCCTTCGCTCCCCAAAATCTCCGTCCCGGCTTTGATCAGCGCGTTTTTCAGGTCGCCATGATGGTAGGGAGTGGGTGACATAAGTTAATCTTAAGTCTAAATCTTGACACTGTCAAGATGGTGGCGTATAATCTTTACACCGTCTAGTTCATGCAGGAGGCTGGATGAGCCAGTACCAGATTGTCAAGCAGCAGATCGTGAAAACGGCCCAGAACCTTGTCCGCATGGGCTATTTGATGGCGACCGGGGGAAACATTTCCATGCGCATTCTCGGACAGGGTGCTTTTGCCATCACCCCATCCAATTTCGATTACATGAAGATGACCCCGGAGGATGTCTGCATCCTGGATTTTGAGTTGGAGAAGCTCGCAGGCGAGTTGAAACCGTCGGTCGAGGCAGCCATGCACGGGGCTATCTACCAGGTTCGCGGGGATGTGAACGCGATTGTTCACACCCACCAGGTCTACGCCAGCACGCTGACCCTGATCCGGGCGCCGATCCCGGCCTTGTTCGACGAGCAGGCCCGCTTTCTGGGGCGCAGCGTGGAGATTATCCCGTATGCCCCCTCTGGGACCAGGATGTTGAAAAACAAGATCGCAAAGCATGTCAAAAAACACAACAATGCTTATATGATGCAGAATCACGGCGCACTGATCTTCGGTCACGACATGGAGCGCGCCGTTCACAACGTCGAAATCCTGGAAAAGTGCGCGCTGGCTTACCTGTTGGCGATTGTCTCGGAACGCAAGGTCAGCAAGATTCCGCTGGCTGTGAGGGAGATCGCCTTTGCCAAGTTGCGCAAGGACCAGAAAAAGATCGAGGCAGGCGATTTCGAGACTGGAGGGGAATAGATTAGATTGTCATTGCGAGCGTAGCGAAGCAATCTCCTGTTTTCATGCCAATAATGAGATTGCTTCGGGCTAACGCCCTCGCAATGACATCTTCAAAGAGTATCTATGAACGAACAACAATACGCAATTTCAGAATACCCAAACGTCGATGCTATCTATGCCCGGTTAAGGCCATTGACGAAACAGCCAATTCGTCCCATCCGCCGGGAGGTAATGGCACAGTATTTGGGATATTTCGACCAAAAATGTGCCAAGTCCAAAGCGCTGACCGACGAAGCCAAGCAGTACATCCCTGGCGGCGTGCAGCACAACCTGGCTTTCAACTATCCCTTCCCGATTGCCATCGAAAAAGCGGACGGCGCGTACATGTGGGATGTGGACGGCAACCGTTACATCGACTTCCTGCAGGCGGGCGGCCCGACCGTGTTGGGCAGCAATTATGCTCCCGTACGCGAAAAGGTAATGGAAGTGATCAACTCCTGTGGACCGGTCACCGGCCTGTTCCATGAGTACGAACTCAAGCTGGCGAAACTCATCAACCAGTACATGCCCGCTGTGGAAATGTTCCGCATGCTGGGCTCCGGCACGGAAGCGGTTATGGCGGCCGTCCGCGCGGCGCGTACTTTTACCAAAAAGAAAAAGATCATCAAGGTCGGCGGGGCTTATCATGGCTGGAGCGACCAAATGGTCTATGGGTTGCATATTCCCGGCACAGGCCGCCTGGAAGCGACCGGCATCCCGCGCGGGGCAAACAAACACACGCAGGAATTCTTCCCCAATGACCTGTCTGCACTGCGCCGAAAGTTGATCGCCAATCGTCTGCGCGGAGGAACGGCGGCAGTGATCGTCGAACCTGTCGGCCCGGAATCAGGCACACGTCCAGTCCCGCTCGACTTCAACCAAGAACTTCGCGAGTTATGCGATGAGTTCGGCGCGCTGCTCATCTTCGACGAAGTCGTGACCGGTTTCCGGCTTGGTATGGGCGGCGCGCAGGGGTATTTCAACGTCAAGCCCGACCTGACCATCTTTGGCAAGTGCGTCACCGGCGGCTACCCCATGGCAGGTGGCGTCGGCGGGCGGCGGGATGTCATCATGACCTTTGCAGCCGGCATCGGCGGGACGGGTGAACGCGCCTACATCGGCGGGACGCTTTCGGCCAATCCGCTTTCGTGCGTGGCAGGCTATTACGCGCTCAAGGAAATGGAACGCACGAATGCCCCGGTCATTGCCGGACGCGCAGGCGACCGCCTGACCAAAGGCTTGCAAGCCATCATCGAGAAATACAACCTGCCTTTTGTGGCCTATAATCAGGGCAGCATTGTCCATCTGGAAACCTCCGGCGTGATGTTATTAGACTTGAAGAATCCGCTCAAGACGTTGAAAGAGATCAAGTCGCGCAAGCACATGATCGAGGAGATGGGTGCGGCATATATGTCGCAAGGGTTGATCACGCTGGCTGGCTCGCGCATGTACACGTCCATGGCTGATACGGACGAAGTCATCGACGAGGCGCTGGAGAAGTTCGAAGCCGTGCTTTCGAGCGTTGAGGGTGTCTAGCATGTCATGCTGAGCGCAGCGAAGCATCTCCTCCACGAAATGGGAGACTCTTCGCTACGCTCAGAGTGACACATATAAAGGAGCATTCATGGCAGAAAAATTCAAACTCTATGGTTACCGTTGGGTGGTGCTGGGGGCCTTCATGTTCATCAACCTGACCATCCAGATGCTATGGATCACCTATGCCCCTATCACCGGCCCGGCAGCGAAATTCTACGGTGCGACAGACCTGCAGATCGGCCTGCTGGCGATGACTTTCATGATCGCTTTCATCCCGCTTTCAATCCCGGTCTCGTGGGTGATCGATACCTACGGGTTTCGCATGGCGGTCGGCATTGGTGCTGTCTTGATGGGCGTCTTCGGCCTGCTGCGCGGCTTTGCCGGAGCGGACTACACCCTGGTGTTGTGGAGCACGATTGGAATCGCCGTAGCCCAACCGTTCCTGCTCAATGCGTGGACAACCGTCCCGGCCAAATGGTTCCCAGTCGAAGGGCGCGCCACCGCAGTCGGCATGGTCACGCTGGCGAACCTGGTCGGCACGGCGCTGGGCATGGTGCTGACGCCTATTTTGATCGAAAGTATGTCCATTTCCACCGTGCAGTTGATCTACGGCGGGATTACCGCCTTTTCCTCGTTATTGTTTCTACTGCTGGCGCGTGAAACACCGCCCACCCCACCCTGCCCTCCCGGACAAGAAACGCGTGCCTTGATGCTGGATGGTTTAAAACATGCTTTGACAGTCAAGCCATTTTGGTTATACCTGATCGCCGCATTCATCGGGTTGGGAATTTTCAACGGCCTGACCACCTGGATCGAAGCCATCATCCGCCCGCGCGGCTTCACCCCCACCGATGCAGGGACACTTGGCGCGCTGATGATTGCGGGTGGGCTGGTTGGTGCGATTGTCTTACCCGCCCTTTCCGACAAACAGCGCAGACGCCAGCGTTTCCTGATGATCGCCTTCGTAGGCGCCATCCCGGGCCTGCTTGGCCTGACTTTCGCTACATCCACCGCACTGCTATTTGGCTCGGCGGTCCTGCTGGGCTTTTTCCTGGTCAGTGCCATGCCGGTCGGAATGCAGTATGCTGCTGAAATCACCTATCCCACCCCAGAGGGTACCTCCAACGGCTTGATCCAGCTCTTCGGGCAGGGCGCGGTCGTTTTCGTTTACATTATGGAAGCCATGAAGACCAGCGACGGTTCTTTCACGCCTTCGCTCCTCCTCGCGCTGATGCTGCTGATCGTCAGCGCCGGGCTGGTTACGCAGATGCAGGACCCCGTCCGTGCCTGAACTGCGAATTCTCTCCAAGCATGAAGACGAATACCGCCGTCTGATCGAGACTGCAAATTTACGGGATTTAGATATTCTCCCCGCCCCCGGCCTGGATGCCGACATCCTGTTTGGGGAACCGGACCTGATCCGCGACGCGCTCGCCTCTTTTCCCGCCCTGCGCTGGGTACAGGCCACCTGGGCCGGCGTCGAGCCCCTGCTGGATCCCGCTTTGCGCCGCGATTACATCCTGACCAATGCCCGCGGCGTGTTTGGCCCGCTGATGTCCGAGTTTGTCTTCGGCTACCTGTTGCTGCACGAGCGCAAGATCTTGCAGCGTCTCAAAGCCCAAAAAGAGCATCGCTGGGATCCCACACTGACTGGGACTCTACGCGGCAAAACCATCAGCCTGCTGGGCGTTGGCTCGATTGGCGCAGAACTGGCGCACACAGCCAAATTCTTCGGCATGAGCGTGCGCGGCTTTACCCGTTCCAGCGAAAGCTGTCCCGACGTGGACGAATATTTCCATGCTGATTTGCCCGCTTTTGTCTCGGGGGTGGATTATTTCGTCAGCGTATTACCCAATACGGCTGAAACCCGTCATATCATCGATACACAGGTGTTGAACGCCCTGCCGAAACACGCCATCTTCATCAACGCGGGGCGGGGCAGCGCGGTGGACGAATCGGCCTTGGTGAAAGCCCTCGAAACGGGAGCCATTGCCGGGGCCGTTTTGGACGTGTTCGAGCAGGAACCGCTCCCGGCGGGGCACCCGCTCTGGTCTACACCGAATACGTTCATTACCAGTCACACGTCTGCCCCCAGTTTTCCCGGGGATATCGCCTGCCTGTTCATCGAGAATTATCGGCTGTATGTGGAAGGCAAACCGCTGAGGTATGTGGCGGACTTCGAAAGAGGTTATTAAGGGATTGACTTTTATGAAAAATGGTTGCATAATGGTTCCAAATCGAAACCATTATGGAGGTTGAAATGACCAATTTAACCGTTAAGAACATTCCGCCACTCATTTACGAACGCTTGAAAATGCAGGCGGAAAATAACCGGCGTAGCATTAACAGGGAAGTAATTGTCATCTTGGAAAAAGCGCTTCAAATTGTTCCCCAACGCACACCTGCCGAAGTGAAAAAAATATTGGAAGAAACTCGCAAACTTCGCGAGATGACAGCAGGTTATGTGGTCACCGAGGAAGAAATAAATCGCTGGAAAAAAGAAGGTCGCGAATGATCATTGTAGATGCCAACTTGGTGGCCTATCTCCTGTTGAAGACTGAAAAAGCTGACTTGGCCGAACGGGTATTTGCAAAGGATGCGGAATGGTATGTTCCGATTCTCTGGCGTAGCGAGGTTCGTAACATCATCGTCAATTATATTCGTCATAATTTGTTGGCCTTGCCAGAGGCCCTAGATATCGTTGAGAAGGCGCATACTCTTTTTGCGGATCGCGAATATTTTGTTTCATCGGATCATGTTCTGGAATTGGCCGCTTCCAGTCGTTGCACCGCTTATGACTGTGAATATGTGGCTTTGGCGCAACAATTTGGTATCCCCCTGGTTACTTTCGATAAAGTTGTCGTGCAAAACTTCCCGGCAGTTGCCATTTTTCCGCGAGATTTTTTGAATCAACATTTGTCATAACATAGAGGCATTCCCATGACCGAACCCCTCATCCTCGCCGTCGACCTGGGCACATCTGGTATGAAAGTAGCGCTGATCACCATTAGCGGGAAGGTGCTGGGTTGGGAGGCCGAACCCGTCCGCCTGCTGATCACGCCGGATGGCGGGGCGGAGCAATCGCCGGATGAATGGTGGGCGGCCTTCCTGTCAGCGGCAGGGCGGTTGTTGAAACGGGCATCGTCCCCGAAGGGGGAGCAGGATGCGGGTCCGAAAGTGGAGGCGGTCTGCTGTTCCACCCAGGGCGAGGGTACGGTTCCGGTCGACAAAAATGGCCAGGCGCTTGGCAACTGCATCCTGTGGATGGACATGCGCGGCGCGCCTCAGCTCAAGAGACAACTTGGCGGACTGATCAATATCGACGGCGCATCCATCGACAAAGTGCTGCGCTTCGTGCGCCTGACCGGCGGGATGCCGTCGATGACCGGCAAGGACCCGGCCGGGCACATGCTTTTTATCCGGGACACGCAGCCGGAGCTTTACGCCCGCACGTACAAGTTTTTGAACGTGCTGGACTACCTGAACCTGCGCCTGACCGGACGCTTTGTGGCAACGTTCGACTCGATCCTGACCTCCTGGGTGACCGACAACCGCGACCCGGATGCTGTGCGCTACCATCCCGGGCTGATTTCTACACTGGGGCTGGATCCCGCCAAACTGCCTGAAATCGTGGCCTGCTCCGAGGTGATCGGCACGCTCAAACCGGAAGTGGCGGATGCGTTGGGGTTATCGAAGGATGTGAAAGTGGTGGCGGGTTCGATCGACAACACCGCCGCGGCGATTGGCTCTGGCGCAGTGCACGATTTTGCCACGCATCTCTATATTGGAACTTCCTCGTGGATGGCGGCGCATGTGCCGTTCAAGAAGACCGATGTGCTGGCCTCGCTGGCGTCTGTGCCGTGCGCTGTGCCGGGGCGCTACCTGCTGACCGCGCTGCAAGCCACGGCAGGCGGCAACCTGACCTACCTGCGCGATAACATCCTGTATCACAAGGATGAATTGTTGCAAGAAGCGGAAGTGCCCGACATATTCAAAGTGCTTGATCAGATCGCCGAGCGCGTCCCGGCCGGGGCGAATGGCGTGACCTACACGCCCTGGATCTGGGGCGAGCGCGCCCCTGTGGACGACCAGACCGTGCGCGCCGGGCTGTATAACCTGTCACTGCACAACACGCGCGAAGACATCATCCGGGCCTTTTTGGAGGGCATTGCCTTCAACACGCGCTGGCTGTTGAAGCCGGTCGAAAAGTTCCTTGGCCGTAAAGTCGAGAGCATCCATATTGTCGGTGGCGGAGCTCAATCCGATGTCTGGTGTCAGATATTCGCAGATGTGATGGATGTGGAAATCAAGCAAGTTTCCGACCCGGTTTACGCCAATGCCCGCGGCGCAGCCTGGATTGGGGCTGTTGGGCTAGGAGAAATTACTTTCAGTGATGTGCCAAAATTGGTGCAAATCGAGCACGCCTATACGCCGCAGGGGGAGAATCGAGTTTTATATGATGAGCGTTTCGATATTTTCACGCAAATCTACAGGCAAATGAAACCGATTTATAGTAAGATGAATAGATAAAAACAATGTTGTTTTGTTCACTTATCACTCTTTAGATTCAATTCTTGCAGGACATTTAATGAAATGAATTCTACAAATCAGTCGAATGTCTTAGCTGCACCTGAATTTAAAATGCTGCTGAACAAATGTATCCATTGTGGTTTGTGTTTGCAAAGCTGCCCTACTTATGCTGTGTTTGGCACCGAAATGGATTCGCCACGGGGACGAATCGCTTTGATGCGAGCTGCATCAGACGAACGCATCGAACTTGGCGGCGCGTTCGCAAAACATATCGACCTCTGTTTGATGTGCCGTGCTTGTGAACAAGCTTGTCCTTCTGGTGTGCAATATGGGGCCATGGTTGAGACAGCACGTGTGGCGCTTGAAAAAGCGAGAAATCCGGGAATCATCGAACGCTTTATTCGTTGGTTAGCATTACGTCAGTTGATGCCGTACCCAAATCGATTGCAGTTCATTGCCTGGTGGATGTATCTATATCAATTGTTGAGAATTCAGCAACTGGTACGTGGATTGAATTTTTTGCCAAAGGCCTTACGAAATGCCGAGGCGCTCTTACCCCGAGTTTCAGCACTTCGTTCCAATCACCGAAGTTTCGCACCTGCAATTGGGGAATGTCGAGGTAAGGTTGCGTTTTTTCATGGTTGTGTACAGGATGCATTTTTGGGCGAAGTAAATACGGCAACGGTCAAGGTGCTTCAACGTAACGGTTATGAGGTACATTTCCCGAGAGAACAGACTTGTTGCGGTGCAGCCCAGTTGCACGTGGGCGAAGAAGAACTCTTCCTGGAGTTAGCGCGTAAAAACATCGATAGTTTTCCAGCTAATGAATATGTTGCCATTATCAATAACGCGGGTGGTTGTGGTTCGACCTTGAAAGAATACGATCACCTGCTTAAAAATGATCCGGTTTATGCGGAAAAGGCAAGGGAGTTTAGTAGCAAGGTCAAAGATATCAATGAATTCCTTATGGAGAATCTCCATACACATCCTAAAGGAATCATCAATGCTCGGGTTACATATGCAGACTCCTGTCACCTGCGTCACGTTCAAAAGATCATAAAGCAACCACGTGATCTTCTTTGCCAGATCCCTGGTTTGGAGTTGGTAGAGCTCAACCAACCAGACCGTTGTTGCGGGAGCGCCGGTGTTTACAATATCGTTCAAATAGAGACTGCTAACGCGATCCTGGAAGATAAAATGGCAGATATCGCCTCTACTGGAGCCGACATCATTGTGACGACAAACACCGGTTGTCACCTCCAACTTATGAACGGTGTCCGGCGTGCAGGGTTGAAGGCGCGCGTAGTCCACCTGGTCGAGTTGTTAGAGCAATCTTATGAAGCCGAAAACTAGGATGCTCATATGTTAAAAGACGATGCCTTAAGGTCGCTGGAAGCTTTATTCGATAAACATCAATTAACCACTGACCCCGTCGAGCTCATCACGTATGAGGTTGATGCCGGATTGAATCGGGGTACTCCCGAAGGAGTTGTTTTTCCCAAATCAAGTGAAGATGTGATCCGTCTGGCTGCCTGGGCTGCAAAGCAGCGTATCCCACTTGTAGCACGCGCCTCTGGGACCGGGCTTTCCGGTGGTGCCGTGCCTTCACATGGTGGGATAATAATTTCCTTCTCCAGGATGAACCACATCCTGAATATCAATGAAGCTAATCGATTGGCAGTAGTGGAACCTGGGGTGATTAACCTTACTCTAGACACAACGGTCAAAAAACGTGGTTTTTACTTTCCGCCGGATCCTGCAAGTCAACGCGCCTCAGCGATTGGAGGAAACATCGCAGAAAATGCTGGCGGTCCCCACTGCTTTAAGTATGGCGTCACTTCGAATTATGTGAAGGGATTGGAATTAGTCTTGGCAGATGGGAAAATTGTGTGCACCGGAGGCAGCGCTTGCGATTATCCGGAATATGATTTCACCGGTCTCATCTGTGGCTCTGAGGGAACCTTGGCGATTGTTACCTCGGCAACTCTCAGACTGATACGCAATCCAACTGGTTTCAAGACATTGATCGCCACATTCAATTCAGTCGAGGAAGCCGGGCAGGCAGTTTCTGCGATCATTGCACAAGGTCTGGTTCCTGCTACCCTTGAAATGATGGACCGCAATATCGTCGGTATCATCGAAGATTTTGCCCATGCGGGCTTGCCTACAGATGCGGATGCATTGCTCCTTGCAGAAGTAGATGGGTATCAGGAAAGCCTGGATGCTCAAGTTGAAGAAATCGAACGGGTGCTAAAAAGGTTGGGAGTTCGCCATTTGCGAATTTGCCAGACTACCGAAGAGCGTGAAAGAATCTGGTTCGCTCGTAAAAGCGCGTTTGGCGCTATTGCACGCATCAGCCCTGCCTATTTTCAGGTGGATGGCACAGTGCCGAGGTCTCGATTGGCAGAAACACTGTCTGATATCAATTCCGTCTGTGCGGACCTCGGCTTGCGCGTGGGGTATGTCTTCCATGCCGGGGATGGAAATCTGCATCCGATCATACCTTTTGACCCTGTGGATCAGGAAATGGAGCAGCGTGTTCACCAAGCTGGGGACGAGATCATGGCTATCTGTGTTTCCAAAGGCGGTGCGATTACTGGCGAACACGGCGTGGGGATAGAAAAGCGCAAATACATGCCACTCATGTACTCTGCCGATGAGCTGACTGCGATGTATGAGATCAAAGAAATCTTCGATCCCGATGGGATATTGAATCCGGGAAAAATTTTCCCAGAAGATTTTCATCCTGATGTTGCGAAGGTGGGCGAGAGGTCTGTAACTCCGCTGTCATCTATTTTCACTCCGCAGGATGAAGATGAAGCTGCGGATGGTCTGAGAGCAGCGCAATCGCTTGGCCAGCCCGTATTCCTTGGTAAACCTGCAGAAAGTATAAGTCTGCCGGGTGATGCGACCATCCTGTCTACCAGCGCTTTTCGCAGTATTAAAAAACTCTCCCCCGAGGATTTATATGTAGTTGTTGAATCCGGGATGAACCTCGCGGAGCTACAAGCTGAGGTAGCCACTAAAGGATTGTGGACCCCTATCGCCTCGCCATGGAAAACCGAGGCGACCATTGGCGGAGTCGTTTCAGCAGCGCTCAACAGCCCGTTCCAAATGCGATATGGCTCGATCCGCGATCAGGTGCTGGGCATGAACGTGATCCTTCCAGACGGCAGGCACTTACGTCTGGGGCGTCCCGTCATCAAGAATGTGGCCGGATATGACTTGACCAAACTTTTTGTGGGTGCACACGGCACCCTGGGGCTGATTACAAATGTGATGCTCAAGTTGACCGCCCTGCCGCGAGTCCGTCGCAGTTTGATCGTATCTGTCCCGGACCTGATGACCGGTCTCAAGCTTGGCGATGCTATACATCATATCAGCCTGGTTGCATCTGCAATTTTGTTGTGTCCGGGTTCCCTTGCGCCTGAATTACCATCCAGCCCGTATCACCTGGTCTTCACAGTGGAAGGCTATGAACAGGATATTGAAGCTGAATTGCGGGCGGCGCGTTCCATTGCTGATGGAATTGAAGTTGATGACTTCACAGGGGTAAGTCTGTGGGAACGATCACTGAACAGCACAGAATCCCGCCTACAGATTGGAATTTTGCCCGGAAAGTTGTCGGAGTTTATCCGGCAACATGTATCAACTCTCGGTGAAACTTTCGTGGTAGACATTGCCAACGGAACAATTTATACTGCACCGGCCCCGCTAAATAGGACGTTAGGTTTGCGAGAAACTGCCCTGTCTTTGGATGGCTACGCAGTGGTTGTAAATGGGCCGAAGGATATGGGAATCGATCCTTGGGGATATACTCCTGATACACTGCCGTTGATGCGCCAACTCAAGGCTCGCTGGGATCCGAAAGGAATTCTCAACCCCGGAGTATTCTTGGTTTGATCCTTAAAATCGAATTTGCTTTGTGAATTTGTTAAGGGTACCCCATTTGTAGTCAGATAAATCACCTACAAAAACATGACATTCATCCACATCTACATGGTGTAAAATAAATTCAGCACATTAGCAACCCACATACGATCAAGGTACCTCCTCCCCCGGATGGGAAGGTTCAAAGGCGAAGCCGGTGACTCATACGAGTGCCGCAACTTGCTTAAGCTGTAGGGTATTTCTGCTAAATTTCAGGTTGCAGAATTTATTTCTACCCTACAATTTAATTTTGTTGCGGTACGAGAAGTCCGGCGCTGTCGCGCAACTGTAGGTTTAGTTCAATAGTTGCATAGTTGAGTAGTTCGGTAGTTTCCTACCTGGACTATAAAACTATCGAACTACCAAAACTACTGAACTAAACGAGCCAGGCCGCCCGCCTTGATCGGTCTCCACACCCCTCGCAGAAAGGAGGTGGAACGCGTTTAGGCCCCTAAACCCTCCCCTCCCCTGTCCACTGCCCCGCACTTGTTGCGGGGGCGAGGCAGGGGATTTTGATTCACAGAACCATTTCATTACTACATCATGGAGGAAGAATGTCCCGAAAATTAAGTGTTCAATTGTTGACCCTGGCAATTGTCATGGCTTTGGCAGCCTGTCGGCCTGCTGTAGGCGAAACCCTGGAAGTCGAGCCAACCCCTATGTCCACACAGGAACCGGTCGAGGAACCGACTGCGGAACCTGCGTCCGAGTCGCTTTGGCCTATGACCCTCACCGACGGTCTGGACCGTGAAATCACGCTCGAAAAAGCGCCGGAGCGCATCATCTCGCTCTCGCCCTCCAATACCGAAGTGATATTCGCTGCCGGGGCCGGGAACCTCGTAGTCGGCGATACCGAGTATTGCGATTACCCGGAAGAAGCGAAAGCAATCACGAAGGTGGGCGGATTTTCTGCTACGACCATCAGCGTGGAAACTATCGTTTCGCTGAACCCCGACCTGGTGTTTGCCGGTGATGCCGACCATCAAACGGTCATTGACGCCCTGGAAGCCGCTGGCGTCACCGTTTATTCGGTCAAGGCCAATACGTTCGAGGATGTGTATGCCAATCTCGCATTGATTGGGAAGCTCACCGGGAACGAGGCTGTCGCCGCACAAGTTGTGGATGGCATGAAAGCCCGTATCGCTGCAGTGGAAGAAAAAGTAGCTACGGTGCCGCCAGAAGAGCGCCCGACTGTCTTCTGGGAAATATGGGATGAACCCTTGATGACTTCTGGCCCCAACACGTTTTCCGCGCAATTGATCGAAATCGCTGGTGGCGTCAATATCTTTCCTGACCTGACGGAAGACTATCCCCAGATCAGTGTCGAGGAAGTTGTCAGTCGCAACCCGGACGTCATTATGGGACCGGACACGCACGGCGACAAGTTGATCGCCGAGCAGTTGGCAGCCCGCCCTGGTTGGGAAGAGATCACTGCGGTCAAGGATGGTCGCATATACCTGATCGACGGGAATACCTCCTCCCGTCCGGGTCCGCGCCTGGCCGATGCGCTGGAAGTGATCGCCGCCTCGCTCTATCCTGACCTGTTCGAATAATGTACTGATATTGGTCTCTGGATAAATGTGCTCCAGAGACCAACATTTCTTCGCAGGTGCTATCGAAATTCAGACATTTATGAGTAGATATCGATTTACCATCATCGTACTGATTCTTACAGGGGTTCTTTTCGCGGCTCTGGTGCTCAGCCTGGGCGTCGGAGCGGTTTTCATCCCGCCGGAGCGAGTGATCGAAGTTTTCATAGACCCGCCTGGCTCTGCCAGCATTGTCGCCAGCGACGTAACCATCATACGTGATCTGCGCCTGGCGCGTGTGTTATTGGCTACGCTGGTCGGCGCCGGGCTGGGAACGGCCGGCGCGGCCTTTCAAGCGTTGTTTCGCAATCCGCTAGCCGATCCCTTTGTAATTGGCGCTTCGGGCGGGGCCGCCTTGGGTGCAACGCTGGCGATCACCCTGGGACTTACCTGGAACGTGGCCGGTTTCGGCCCCATCCCGCTGGCAGCCTTCGTCGGTTCGTTGCTAGCGGTCCTGGTCGTTTATACGATTGCCAGCGGGAGCGGCGGTTCTATCATCGGCCTGTTGCTAGCCGGGGCCGCCTTGAGCACGGTGCTTACCTCGGTCGTGTCACTCTTGATGTTGATCAGTGACGAGAGCATGCACCAGATTTTTTCCTGGTTGATGGGCGGCTTCGGCGGGCGCAGTTGGGTCCATTTGTGGGGCAGCGGGCCTTATCTTTTCCTCGGTTTCGTTCTTATGTGGCTGCTGGCCCGCCCGCTGGATGCCTTGGCTTGTGGCGATGAAACAGCCCTGACCATCGGGTTGCCTCTCCCGTATGCACGGGGGGCCGTGGTTGCGATTGCTACGTTGGTCACTGCCGCCGCTGTGTCCGCCGCGGGCATCATCGGTTTTGTGGGCCTGGTCGCGCCGCACATTGCGCGTTTGCTTTTTGGAGCAACCCATCACCGCCTCATCCCGACCAGTGCATTGATCGGCGCCCTACTGACACTGCTGGCCGATGACCTGGCGCGCACGGTACTGGCGCCGGTCGAATTGCCGGTTGGAATTATTACCTCATTGGTAGGCGGTATTTTTTTCCTGTACTTACTCAAATCACGTCAACGTGAACTGCGAGGTGGATGATGGCTATTCTGGAAATGCACGATATAACCTGTGCGTATGGTGAGAACGCCGTGGTCAGCGAACTGTCGCTGGAGGCGCGTCCGGGCGAGGTGTTGGGACTGATCGGTCCTAACGGCGTGGGGAAAAGCACCTTGCTGCGCGCGATGGCCCGGTTGTTGCGTCCTACGCACGGTAAAGTGGTCCTGTCCGATGGTGACCTGTGGAGCACGCCGCCTCGCGAGGTAGCCCGTAAGCTGGCTTTTGCGCCACAGGCAAATGGAGAACATTGGCCGGCAACCATCGAGCAGATCATTGCGCTGGGACGCGCCCCGCACCGCGGTTGGTTTTTGCCGATGACGGCCAAAGACCAGGAGGCCACCGAGCGTGCATTGACCCTGGTGGGATTAACCCATCTGCGTGGCCGGGTCGCGACGGAGCTGTCGGGCGGCGAGCAGCAGCGCGTGGTGCTTGGACGGGTGCTGGCGCAGGAACCGACCGTCCTGCTCTTGGACGAGCCGACCTCCCATCTGGATCTGAAGTATCAGACGGACATCCTGGGCTTGGCGCGCCGCCTGGCGCACCAAGAGAATTTGACGGTGGTCGTCAGCTTGCACGATTTGAACCTGGCGGCAATCTATGCCGACCGGCTGGCCCTGTTGAGCAAAGGCCAACTGGTTGCCGTCGGGACGCCGCGTGAAGTGCTGACTCCCGAATCCCTGACCGAAGTGTATGGCGTGCCGATCATCGTCATGCAGCATCCGTTGTGGGGCACGCCTTTGGTGATGCCCGATGTCGATATAACGGAGGCAGGCGCGAATGGCGGATGAAGCGGGAGCGGTCAAGCGCGGAAGGCCTAAGCGGGGCCTGGTCATCGTCAATACGGGTGACGGGAAAGGGAAGACGACCGCCGCTATGGGCGTCATCCTGCGCGCCTGGGGACGTGGGTTCCGCATCTGCATGATCCAGTTCATCAAGTCTTCCACCAGTAGTACAGGCGAAGTCAAAGCCGCCAAAAAACTGGGCATCGAGTGGCATAAGACGGGCGACGGCTTTACCTGGCTTTCCAGGGACATGGACGAGACCACTGCCCGCGCCTTGCACGGCTGGAAACTGGCGCAGGAAAAGATCGCCAGCGGGGAATACGATCTGGTGGTGTTGGATGAGTTCACTTACGCCCTGCATTTTGGCTGGCTGGATACTACCGAAGTGTTGGACTGGTTGCGCGCCAACAAACCACAGGATTTGCATCTGATCATCACCGGGCGTTCCGCCCCGCCGGAATTGGTGGAATATGCAGACCTGGTCACCGAGATGAATCTGGTCAAGCACCCGCATGACCAGGGCATCAAGGCCCAGCCGGGGATCGAGTTCTAGGGATTGCAATGCGGATCGTTATCGGAGGTGTGCAAAGTGGCGTAGGCAAGACCACGGTCGTGGCTGGTCTGATCGCTGCGCTGCACCGCCGTGGCCTTTCCGTTCAGCCCTTCAAGGTTGGCCCGGATTACATCGATCCCAGCTATCACACGTTGGCGGCCGGGCGACCCTGCCGCAACCTCGATACCTGGATGATCCCTCCGCAGCGCTTGAACGCGCTTTTCCACCACCATGCTCAATCGGCAGACATTTCGATCATCGAGGGTGTGATGGGCCTGTTCGACGGCCAGAACTATCTGGACGATACCGGCAGCACCGCCCAGGTTGCCAAGCTGACCGGTTCCCCCGTAATCTTGATCCTTGACGCCGCGAAAGCGGCCCGCAGCGTGGCCGCTACTGCGCTTGGCTTCCGTCATTTCGACCCGGACCTGCCCCTGGCCGGGTTCATCGTCAACTATGTCGCTGGGGGCAGTCACGGACAGGGTGTGGCGGAGGCCATCGAGCGGACGACCGGCCTGCCGGTCTTGGGCTGGCTGCCGCGCAACCCGGACCTGGAAATCCCCGAACGCCATTTGGGATTGGTCCCGACTGCCGAGCCGGGTCGTTGGGGGGATTTCATCGAGGCGGCCGCCGCGCACATCTCTCGACATATCGACCTCGACCGCCTGCTTGAAATCGCCCGCCAGGCGCAGCCTTCCCAGACCGAGAACCTGCTGGCTGAACTTCGACGTAAGTGGGTCACCGGCGTTCCTCCCGGCCCTGTTATTGCCGTGGCGCGTGATGAAGCCTTCAACTTTATTTATGAAGAGAACATCGACTTGTTGCGCGTGGCCGGGGCAGAAATCGCCTTTTTCAGCCCATTGGAAGATGACTCGCTCCCGGCGGGCGCACGGGGCGTGATCCTGAGCGGCGGATTCCCCGAAATGTATGCCGAAAAGCTATCCGCCAACGAAGGGATACGCCGGGCTCTGCAGACTGCTCACGCACAGGGGTTACCCATCTACGCCGAATGCGGCGGGTTGATGGCGCTTACGCAAGCCATCATCGATTTGGACGGTAGGGAATACTCTATGTTTGGCTTGCTCCCCGGCCGCTCCGTGATGACGAAGAAGCTCAATATGGGCTATCGAGTGGCGCAGGCCGCGGACGATTCCTGGCTGATGCAGCGCGGCGAGCAGGTCCGCGGGCACGAATTCCATTATTCGATCTGGGAAGGCCGCCCGGATGATTTGCCGCCGGCCTATACTTTGATCCCACCCGATGGACAGGGCGAGCCTCGCCCGGAAGGAGCCTGCCTGGGGTCCCTGTGGGCCTCGTACGTGCATCTGCCTTTTTGGAACAAGCCGGAACTGGCTCTGCGCTTTGTGACTCAATGTAAGGAAAGAACGCCTCATGCAGCTTGAAAAGTTGAACGCTTCTATATTTACGACGCAGAGGACATCTGCCTATGCGCCGGGCGCTTGTGGGGAATTGGTGCAGGGACAATTCGAAAATGGGGATGATTTTCTGGTTACTTTGCCGGTTGACCTACGTGCAGAAGTTCGTGTGGAATTGGATCCCACTGCCTCATTGGTTCAGGGTACCCCCATTCGCAAGGAAAAAACGCGCCTGGCCGTTCGAAAGATGCTGGACTATCTGAGATATTCGAATGTTGGCGCAACCTTTACGGTCACGAGTGACATCCCGGAGGGCAAAGGCATGGCCAGCAGCACCGCTGACATCCTCGCGGCCTGCCGTGCAGTGGCCCAGGCGGTGGGGCAGCCGCTCTCTCCCGAAGAGATTTCCCGTATCGCTATCGAGATTGAACCGAGCGACGGCCTTATGTATCCCGGCGTGGTCTGCTACAACCATCGTCGTGGAGAGTTGCTCGAAACGCTGGGAGCCTTGCCGCCCATGGATATTTTGGCTGTCGATCTCGGCGGCTATGTAGATACACTGCAATTCAACCGGAAACCTAAAGACTATACAGTCGATGAACTCGACACTCTCCGGCAGGCCTACGAATTCGTCAAGGCGGGGGTGCATGGACGGAACCTTGAAGAGATTGGCCGGGCAGCCACGCTGAGCGCACGGGTCAATCAACGCCTGTTGCCAAAGCCCTATTTGGATACGTTGATCGCGCTTGCTGCTGCGCATGGCGCGCATGGGGTCTGTATTGCCCACAGTGGCACGGTTGCCGGTCTGCTCTTTGATCGAGGCGCAAATGGAGCGTTTGAAAATGCACGCGACGCGATTTGGTGTCACATTGACCCAACACTGGTTATTTATGCCTTGCAATCATTATGATCGATAATTCGTCGCAGAAAGGACACCGCCCATGCTAGACAAGCTCGTATCGAAAATTCAGGGGCTGGACGAAACCGCCATGGCCGCTGCTAGAGTGCGCCAGGACACTCTCACCAAACCGCCCGGCAGCCTGGGCAGGCTGGAAGAGCTGTCGGTTCAGTTGGCAGGGGTAAGCGGGAAGGAAATTCCTTCTATTAAAGACAAGGTTATCATCACCATGGCTGGGGACCACGGCGTGGTGGCCGAAGGCGTCAGCGCCTTTCCACAGGAAGTCACCCCGCAAATGGTGCTCAACTTCCTGCACGGCGGGGCGGCCATCAACGTGCTGGCCCGTCATGTGGGCGCGCGCATCACTATCGTGGACATGGGTGTTGCCGTGAACATGGAAGCGCACCCGCTGCTCGTCGTCAAGAAAGTCGCATATGGAACGGCCAACATGACGCAAGGTCCGGCCATGACGCGCGAGCAGGCCGAGCAGGCGATCCTGTCAGGCGTGGAAGTGGTCGAGGCCGAGATCGCAAAAGGCCTGGACATCGTCGGCACGGGCGATATGGGCATCGGTAACACCACCCCCTCTGCCGCTATCGCTGCGGCGCTGACCGGCATCGAACCGGCCAAGCTCGCCGGGCGTGGCACTGGCGTGAACGATGAAGGCCTGAAGCGCAAGATCGATGCTATCGAGCGCGCGCTGGCCGTCAACCAGCCCGATCCCAAAGACGGCCTGGACGTGCTGGCCAAGGTCGGCGGCTTCGAAATTGGCGGGTTGGCCGGGGTCATCCTGGGCGCGGCGGCCAACCGGGTACCGGTCATGGTGGATGGTTTTATCTCCACCGCGGCGGCCATGATCGCGGTCACGATTGCGCCTGCTGTGCGCCCGTATCTGATTTCCGCGCACCGTTCGCAGGAGTACGGTCACAGCCAGATGGTCGAGTGGCTGGGGCTCAAGCCGCTGGTCGATCTCGATTTCCGCCTGGGCGAAGGCACTGGCGCGGCACTGGGCATCTCCTTTGCGGAAGCGGCTTGCAAGATCCTGGCCGAGATGGCCACCTTTGCCGAAGCGGGTGTCTCGGATAAAGAATAAAATTGGGACACAGATAACACGGAGAAATCGGATTCCGTAAAAACGAGCGGAAAACCATCCCTTCCGTGGAATCCGTGTCCAAAAAACGATGATCTTCCTCCTGACTGCCTTTCAGTTCCTGACCACCTTCCCGGCTATTATTCGCCGCAGTTTTACGGCGCAGGAGTTAGGCCGGGCCGTGGGCTTTTTTCCTCTCGTTGGCCTGGCGCTGGGCGGCGTCTTATATGGCCTGGCGAGCGGCCTGCTGCTAGTCTTCCCTGCGCAGGTGGTTTCTGTCATCCTGCTCGCTGCCTGGCTGCTGCTCACCCGTGCCTTGCACTTCGACGGTTTTCTCGATACCTGTGACGGGCTGTTCGGCGGATTCACCCCCGAGCGACGCTTGGAGATCATGCGCGACTCGCGCGTTGGCGCGTTCGGCGTGGCCGGCGGCGGACTGTTGCTGCTGGCGAAATATGCTGCCATCCTTTCGCTCCCGCATCTTTCAGGGTTGCTGCTTGCCCCTGTTTTAGGACGCTGGGTCCTGTCGATAGCCATTTTCGCCTACCCATATGCGCGCGAAAAAGGATTGGGCCGCGATATGAAAGATAACGTCCGTTGGCCGCAGGTAGCTCTGGCAACGATCTTCTCCGTACTGGCGGCCTGGCTGGTTGCCGGGTGGATGGGTTTGCTGGCATTCGTCCTCGCTGCAATGATGCTCTGGCTGGGAGCGAGCTTCATCCTGCGTCGCATCCCCGGCCTGACGGGCGACAGTTACGGTGCGTTGTGCGAGTTGGCCGAGCTGGCGGTCCTGTTGCTCTTTACAGTTGGAGTTTGAGTAGTGGCGCGGGATGGCATCCCGCCCCACAAAGGATGTCTGAGGGGTTCGCAGTTGCACGTTACCTGCGAACCGGATGCAGTGCAACTGCATCCAGAACTAGGAATGATTAATGACCGGCAAAGTTCTCATGCTGCAGGGGACCAGCTCCTCGGTGGGCAAAAGCCTGCTGGTGGCAGGCCTATGTCATCTCTATGCGCGGCGCGGCGTGCGTGTTGCGCCTTACAAAGCGCAGAATATGTCCAACAATGCCGCTGTCTGTCCGGACGGCTTGGAGATTGGGCGGGCGCAGGCGGTACAGGCGCTCGCGTCTGGCCTGGAGCCGCATGTGGACATGAACCCGGTCTTGATCAAGCCCGAAGCGGACTCGCGCTCGCAGGTGGTGGTGATGGGGCGTCCCTGGCAAACGCTTTCCGCACGGGATTACTACCTACAGAAACAAATATTGTGGAAAGAGGCCACGGCCGCATTAGACCGCCTGCGTGCACAGTATGAACTGGTCATCATCGAAGGCGCTGGCAGCGCTGCTGAGCTCAACCTGAAAGGGGGCGACATTGTCAACATGGCGATTGCGCGTTATGCGGATGCGCCCGTGCTGCTGGCCGGTGACATCGATCGCGGCGGGATTTTCGCGCAGTTGATCGGCACGGTCTGGCTGCTGGAGCCCGAAGAACGCGAACTGGTCAAAGGCTTGATCGTCAACAAATTCAGGGGTGACATCTCACTCTTTGCGGATGGAGTCCACATTCTAGAAGAAAAGAGCCACGTTCCGGTGCTGGGCGTGGTACCCTATTTGCACGATCTTTTCATCCCGGAAGAAGATGCGGTGGCCCTGGAAAATCCCTTTGCAACGCCTGTCCGAGCTGCTGAGGCGACAGAGATCGTCGTCATCCACCTGCCGCGCATCGCTAACTTCGATGATTTCGACCCGTTGGCCACCGAGCCGGGTGTGCGCGTCCGCTACGTGGATGGGCCGGAGCAGATCGGAAACCCGGCTGCCATTATCATCCCCGGCACGAAGAGCACGGTCAATGACCTGGCCTGGCTGCGTTCGCGAGGCTTCGACGAAGCCATCCGGCGACATGCACAAAAGGGCGGCTCGGTGGTCGGGATTTGCGGTGGTTACCAGATGTTGGGAGAAGCTGTTCACGACCCGCAACATGTGGAATCGAAATTGGATAGCGCTCCCGGCCTGGGGCTGCTGCCCATCGAAACTGTTTTTGCAGGCGACAAGACCACCCACCAGGCCAGCGCGCAAGTGCGGAACGGTCCCGGCTGGCTTGCGGACCTGGAAGGCCAGACGGTGACCGGTTATGAAATCCACATGGGACGTACACAGAGCGGGAGTTCGTGGCTGGAGATTGCAGAACGCAGTGGGCAGTCTGTGCAGGTGGCAGATGGCGCCGCCAGCGTAGATGGCAAAATTTGGGGTTGTTATGTGCATGGCTTGTTTGCCAATGAAAACCTGCGCAGGGCGTGGTTGGCGGACTTGGGTTGGAAGGGAGAGCAGATGGATGGGGCTGCCAATCCCTTTGCGGCCTCGTTGACCCGCCTGGCAGACACCCTGGAAGAGACGTTAGATATGGGACTTCTGGAGAAGATTGTATGGGAAAGCTAACTCTAATTCTTGGCGGCGCGCGCAGTGGCAAGAGCACGTTTGCAGAACAACGGGCCAAAGAGTTGGGCGGCGATAGCGTCCTGTACGTCGCTACATCCGAGAGCAAGGACGGGGAGATGCAGCAGCGGGTCGAGAAGCATCGCGCCGAAAGGCCGTCTGCCTGGGGGACGGTAGAGGCGCCTCGCAAGGTCGCGCAGGCCATTCGTCGAGAAAGAAGCGCGGCGAAGGTCATTTTGCTGGATTGCATGACCTTCCTGGTCGCCAATCATTTAATGGATGCCGCCGCCCCGGAAGATGATCCCTTCGATGACCCAAGCGCCGATCCGTTCGATGCACAAATTGAAGCGGATGTGGTCGCTGAAGTCGAAGCGTTGGTCGCTTATGTGCAGGAAATGGATGTCGAAATGCTAGTCGTGTCCAACGAGGTCGGGCTGGGGGTTGTCCCGCCGTATGAACTGGGACGCGCTTACCGCGACATTTTGGGACGCGCCAACCAGATCCTGGCTCGCCACGCGGACGAGGTGCAGTTGCTCGTGGCGGGCATCCCGATGCGCATCAAGTGAGTTGGGTTATGTCGCAATTGCTGGCGCTGGTCATTGACAGTTTATTTGGCGACCCGCCGAACGCGTACCATCCGGTGGCCTGGATGGGTTCGGGCATCGGGGCCGCCCGGAAGTGCGCGCCAAAAATAGATGCCCGGCGACAACTGGGCTACGGCGGCTTAATCGCTTTTGGCGGAATAAGCCTGGCGGCCGGGCTGGGCTGGCTGGCGGCACGTCTTGTTCGGTTGTTACCTAAACCGCTGAACTGGTTGGGGGAAGCGACCGCTTTGAAATTGATGCTTTCCGTGGGCGGCCTGACCCGGGCGGCTACCGAAATCCAGACTGCGTTGGAAGCTGGGGATTTGCCCAAAGCCCGGCGGCTGACGAGCTGGCACCTGGTCAGCCGGGATACGTCTGTGTTGAGCGCCTCGCAGGTTGCGGCTGCGGCGGTCGAGTCGGTGGCGGAGAACACCTCCGAC
>JAFGKO010000060.1 GCA_016928525.1 Anaerolineales bacterium
CTTTGGGCATTTCTTACCTCCACATGCTGATTGTATTGTAGCAGATTTTCACTTCGCATGTGGTCTAGTTTTCGGGGGTCACTACAGTATCCGGTTTTAGTTTCTTGAACATGAGAAGGAGCGCGAAGGTCGGTGACCATGCGCATAAATTTGCGAGCCAACGCATTGTCAGTGGCGGTGCATGAAATACCATAGATGCCGTTCCGCAAATCCCGAGCACCATGACCCAGAACAAGACATAGGCACAGATTACATATTTCCACATCATGTCTAACTTTTCATTTTTGATACCTGTTTTCATTGTCTTTTTCCTTATTATTGAAATTGTATTTGCTCTTCCGTTCAGGGAAGTCGGCTACCTATATACATGTCTTCCACGAATTGTCCAATCTGCATGTTGATCCTCAAGCAGGTAGCGAGATGCGTACTTCTTGGCGGATAGCGTTTGCAGCATAGGCCAGGGCTGCTCGAATATCATCTGACCCTGATTGCGGATAGGCTTGCTGGATTTCCTCCGGCGTCATGTCATCTGGCAGACTGCCAAGAATCGCAGCAATCGGCATCTGGGTCCCCTTGATGCAAGGTTCCCCGTGGTGGATAGTTGAAATTCCTTGTTGGGGGGTGATTTCTACGGTTTGTGTGGAGGCGTCCCGTCGGGCTTGTTCACCGAGACGACGTTGCTATCTCCCACCACATTGCCGTCGCCGTGGATGATGGTAACGTTCCCGGCAACGTTGACCTGATGCTGCACCTGCTGCCCGCGCTGATCGAAAACGGATGGGGAAGGGGAGGCCGTGGTGGATGGTGAGGCCGATCCCTGACCCTGCCCTTCACCGATTTCTGCTGCCAGTCCACACAGCGTGGCGTGCAGCGCATCGGCGGGATCGTACCGCCCGGCCAGGGCCACCAGGAACAGCGGCAGCACCGCGTGACCGTCGCTGAGCTGCTTAGGGAGCAGATAGTCTAACGTCACGTCCACGCGGGCGGCCTTAGCGGTGGCCTCCGGCAGCCCGTTGCGGAAGGGGACAAGCTCTGCGGTGACGAAGACGGCACGCAGTGCGGCGTTCGTGTCGAATTCGGCGCAGCGCAGCAGCGCCTCGCGGCAGCGGCGATACAGGTCAGAAGATAGTCCGGTCATAGGTAAGACTCCTAATCATATAATGTCCACTATGGTTATGGCATTGTATTTTGAGATTCACGCTGTTGGTCAAAAATACTATCCTTGACACACCGAAACCCTACATAGAAATATGCATTTGATGATGTAAATCTGAGGCGATCTGTTGAGCGAATGTTTGCCTTGAGGTTAAGCCAAGAGCCCCCACGCACGAGGCGGGATTGTCCGCTTATCGGGCCAACAGGGTTTATTTGTTTCTCCGACGGATATGGCCCGCTCCAATCTTCTACCCATTCCCATACATTGCCGGCCATGTCTGAGACACCGACCCAACTCTCACCTAAAGGAAAACTGCCAACAGGAGCTGTGTATTCATAACCGTCCACACAATTACTTTCGGTGCAATTTGCATATCCTTTAAGCCATTCATTTCCCCATGGGTAAGTGTACTTTTTTGGACCCCGGGCTGCATATTCCCACTCGGCTTCTGTGGGCAGTCGGCTGTTAGCCCATTCACAATACGCTTTGGCATCGTTCCATGATACATGGACTACTGGGTGACTACCTATTGCTTGAATGGTAGATGTTTGTGGATGCTGCCAATTGATTCCTTGCATCTGTATCCAACCTGTTTCTTCAGTCCAAATATAGCCGCCAGCAGATTTTTCGGCATCGGTTTTGTATCCAGTTTGGTCTGCAAATACTTGAAACTGTGCTACTGTTACTTCAGTTTTATCTATCCAGAACGCATCTAATATTACCAAATGGGTTGGCTGTTCGTCAGAATCTCCTTCGGTGCTGCCCATTTGAAATCTACCATTGGGTACAAAGACCATTGGCATTTTGTCTTCAGGCCTCGTCCAAGTGTCCCCTACATTTGGTAAAGATGTAGGAGTTGGTGTTGCAATTGTTCTTGGTGTGGTGACTGCTGTTGGCGTTAGCATTTGATTGGCTTCTAAACTGAAACTTTTCACCAAAACAGGAGTAATAAGCACTATGACTATAGCAATAATCCCCAACAAGGTTTTGCTGGGTAAAGGCAATCGCGATGTATGAGAGACTGATGTTCCCTTTTCGTTTTCGCATCCGCTGGGTTTGGGTAGATTTTGCTGACTGTTATCTTTGCCCTCGAGTGCATACTCTATCTCAGTTTGAAGTTGCTTGAGATCTTGCGAGCCGTTATCTCCATTTGTAGTTTTGGCGTAAAGCATTTTGACGAATAGAGCTAGGGCTGAGTGACCGTTATAATATTTTTGCGTCAAATATGCAATCACGGCATCGACTCGGTCTGTTCGGCTGCTGGCCTCTGGCATCCCATCGCGGAAGGGAATGAGTTCTGGAGTGATGAAGACGGTACGCAGTGCGGCGTTCGTGTCGAATTCGGCGCAGCGCAGCAGCACCTCGCGACATCGGCGATACAGGTCAGAAGATAGTCCGGTCATGGGTAGACTCCTTGTGCGATCATGATCACACGAAAGCCAATAGTTTGTTCGTGGGCGCTTTGGCTTTTTGCAAGACGTGCGGAGCAACGCGTCCACTTGGAACACGTATCAAAAGTACCCCCACGTATTACACGGTACACATCGCTGCCTACGTTTTGATTCTCACGCCCGTCAGCTGGATCATACGGGTAGACGAAATCGGGTTTTTGCGAGCTTTTTCCCCATAAACTTGTTGTCCACTCCCATACATTCCCTGCCATATCCAAACAACCATAGGGGCTGGCTCCCTCCGGGAAGATCCCTATCGGTGTCTCGCTTTCCAGATTTAGCTCCCTGCTATTGCACTTTGTCGCGTCCCAATCATCACCCCATGGATACTCACGTTGATCTTGGTCACCACGCGCTACTTTTTCCCACTGTGCTTCGTTGGGCAGCATAATTGCCTTCCCTGTTACTCTGGAAAGCCAGCTGCAGTAAGCCCGCGCGTCATCCCAACTTACGTTCACCACCGGGTGATTCTCCAGACCTCGTGGCACCTGTCCATTCTCCCAATAAGTAGGTGGCCTGTACCTGGCAGCCTCCACAAAAAGACGGTATTGTGTATTGGTGATCGGCATCTTCGCGATTTGGAAAGTTTCCAAGTGTACCTGATGCATCGGTTTTTCAGAAACATCCCCTTTCTCGCTTCCCATCCAGGACTCTCCAGCACGCACCTCCACCCAGGTTGGCTCGCCATAGGGTAGGGTCCAGAAAGCAGGTTGTGTCCCTGGACGACCGCTCTCAACTCTTGCCAGCGCCGCCGCCGCCGCGGCCCGCCGCCGGATGAGTGCCTGTACTTTCTCCTTAGATTGCCCTTCAGTGTTTTGCAGCGGCTCGGCAAAGACAGCGTGCAGACGGCGCTGCACCTCGCCGAAGAGATCCTCCTCCACCCGCGCCGGGCCGATTTCGCGCAGCGCCTCCGCGGCTAAGGTCAGGTTGTGGTAGGGCTCCGGCTCGTGTGTGCAGTCCATCACTGCCCGAATCAATGCCGTGGTCCGCTGCTTGCCCTGTGTGCTCAGGTAGCCTACCTCTAACAGAATGACCTCCCGCCACCAACTATCGTCCAATCGATCTAACGTGTAGGCGAGGTAGTCCTCACGGTCTGCCACTGCCCGCGCTGATAGATAATCCTGGAAGATTTGGTGACTAAAAGCATAGATTCCCTGCCCTCGCTCGATGATCAACCCACTTCGTTCGTTGATGAACCGCAGGAAATCACCTGCAGCTCTTTGTGCTCGGCGGCGATCCATTAATTGTTCATAGAAACGTTGTTCCAACTGCCGCCGCAGTTCATTCGCCTCGATCTCGTGTGCGTGCTGTTCCATCATCCACAGTGCCAGTGGTTCCAAGAGTGAGCGACGGTCGCCTGCATCCAGATCCAACCCCCGGAGCAGTACTTCACCATCTAGACCTTTGGCCTCGTCCCATGTTCCTAAAAGGATTTCCACCGCCTCTTCATAAAGTTCGGCTCGGCGACCTGGGAGCTGCGTCCGGTAGTGCTGTACCAGCGCGATAACGGTCAGGAGTAAAGGATTGACCGCCAGCTCGCGCACTCGTTCTGTGGAAAGAATGGCCTCCAGAAGCGTTGCACTCTTCTTTTCTGCTTCTCCCAGCATGTAGATGTTATCTTCACCTGCTGCCGCTACTTCAATTGCGCGATTCCAGTAGGTCACGAAGTGTTGAATATCTTCGTCTGTGAATTTGCAGACGGTTATGATCTTATATCTTTCTCCTAGCCGAGCTGCACTGGCGTACCCTACGATGCGGCTCGTGACCACTATGCGATTCTCTGGGTAAGTTGTGGTAAAGCGGTCGATGATGCGGGCAATGCGCTGATGGGTAGTAAAATTGGCTACCTCATCCATGCCATCCAGAAGCACCATGCATGTCCCTGCTTTTAGACGGTCGGCGAAGAAACGCTCTGGAAGAGGGATGTCTTGGTTGGCGAAGTAGATGTGTAGGTAGTCCAGAAGTAACTTCGGTCCGTCTGTTCCGACGTCGGGACACTCCGCTTCTATGTAGCGGGCAAAGTCGCGCAGTGGCAGGAGAATGGGCAACCGTTGTTCCCGCAGCTGAAGACGCTGCGCTACCAATCCCGCTTCACCCTGTAAATCGCGGGCGTAGGTCAGCGCCAGGTAACGCAACAACGTTGTCTTGCCGGAACCGGGGTCACCCAGTACCACCAGATGTTGAGAGTCCGCTAGCACTTTCTGTATCTGTACTTTGATCTGTAGCCGCTTGACTTGTTGCAGTAGTTTATGTAAACGTTCGCGCTGCGGGGTCTCACTGGATTCTATTGTCTCAATTGGTGGCATCATGTTCCCGATTACACGATTCACCATCACGGTGGGCGCGACGTAAACTTCTTCCAGATTGATATTGGTCATTTGCCCGGCGGAGCGGATCCCTTGTATCTGTAACGAGCGATTTGTAGCAATCACATGATCGAGGTAACGAGTCAGTGCTGCATCTTCGTCTATAGATTCTTTCTCCACAGGCAGATTCAAGGTAACTACGTTACCGTGGCCAGTTATAACTACTTGTCCACCAACTACTGATCCTACAATTTGCGTATTCCCTAATTGAAATTCCTCTTCTAATAGTGCCCTACGAATCGCGGAATCGTCAGGTGCTAAACGCGAGAGGGCGAAAGCTAGCCGAGTAAATGCTCCGTATACATCTTCAGCGCCAATGGAGGATTCAGGAGTCACAATCATTTCTTTGTAAGCACAAACTGTAGCATACGGGATAGTCAGTTGCCAAAAGTAATCGGAATCACGTTTGAAAATTGCAGGAGTATACCCGGAAAAGCGTTGAAGAAATTCACGCTTGAATTCATCTCCTATGCCGCTTTCCTTATCTACTCGCGCGGGTACTATTACTACTTCCAGCGGACGCCCACGGGCTTTTTCCACAGCCGAGGACTTGAGTTCAGTTGCCATTTGATCTGTGCCATCCAGAATTTGTTTGCTGGTACCACAGAACATTACGACCATGTCACCTAGTTGATAGGTACATACACCTCCCATCTCTGTGATGCCGGTGCGACTGTCTATCAGCACTACATCGGCCATCTCCAGGAATTGTTGACGCAGCCACTCGAAATATGTTTCGCCCTCCCAGCTATCGTAAAAGTCTTTCCAGTCAAAGGTCAGCACGGAATTGGCATAGCGCGCAAAATTGGCCTTATCACGCTGTCCGGCAGTCAGCAGCCTTAGTTTGCCTTTGGGTGAGTCAGGGTGCAGATCAATAGTGAGATCGGACGGCTTTTTGAACGGAAATTGATTGGTATCGGTAGTCCAGTCCTGAGCCATCTGGTGTTTGTAATCAAGAAGCATATCTATTACACCAAGATGACTGGCCATCTCTTCGGCATCCACTGCAAAGAAGCGCTCTAAGCCAGGTGCTTCCAGATCCCAATCTACCAGCAGCACATTCAATCCGGCCTGGTAAAAAAGTTCGCCCACGTTGGCAAGTGCCATCGATCGACCTACACCACCTTTATAGGAGTAAAAAGTATAAATCATTGCTCTACCTCGCTTTCGCGGAAAATTGTCTCAGCCATTTTCCCGGTTGGCGGCGGTGCTTGATTTCGGAATTGTTCAAGGCGTAATGCTTTTTTACGTTGCTGGATAATTTCAACCATATCTTCTGGTTTTGTGAACAGGGTAAATAGCCAACGTTGGATACCGCACAGATCGCCTATTCCCATTTCATAACGATGATCTAGGTGCTCGGCGAAACGCGCAAAGGTCATTGGCATTTCGTCTAAAACTAAATGCTTTACTTGACCATTAATCGGCGCAGCGTGGAAATCGAGCGGTGAAAGCACCAACACAGCCATTTGATCACCTGCATCCAAACGAGATCGTACTAATGCCTGCCGTATTGGGGGATAGAATAGTGAAATAGCATCTACGATCAAAAGTCCCCCCGATTGTCGCAGATTCTCCCAAGTTTCTTTTTGCCGTTCTGGGGAAAAGAATCTTTCAGAAAAAGATTCACTAGAAATCACTGGTAAGTTTTGTGGCTGACGGAGGCAGTGATTAATATCAGCAAACATGTCTCTCAAAACTTCGCCAATCACACTCTGATGGTCTGCGTGTAACTTCCATTCGTCACGCCTTTCCCTGTAATCCTCTATCCAACCCTTTGGCAAATCTGGAATGAGCGCATTGAATCTGTCGTACTCAATTGGGGCTATCGTGGAATCTTGAAAAACTTTACCACTTTGCAAATCGGCCGCTTCTGCCTGGTTCATTGCAGCAACGACGTAGGGCACGTTGACACGATTTACTTGGCCGAGACTTTGCTCAAACTCGCTGCATAAGTTGTCAAGATCACTGTATAAGGCATCCTTTTCGCTGGAGGGGCGCAGGGCTTGGAGAAATATGGTGAAAATATGATGGCCATCGGTAGTTGTTTGATACAGTAGATACTCTACATTTAGCCTTATGAGTTCGCCAAGATTGTTAGCATTTCGCAAACGATCACGAAAAGGGGAGAGTTCCTCTGAGACAAAAATAGCCTGAAGGCTTTGCAAACTGCGGAACTGGTCACACCGTGCCAAAACAGCGTAACAACGATTGATTAAATCTTGAGTGGGTCCTGGCATTATACTCCTCCGATGTTAAGTGTTACTCCAGCGGTAGAATTCCCTTCATACGGCAGGCGGGTATATCCACCAATCGTGCAAACCCACCGGGGTCGAACAGCCCTCGGCTGAAATAGCCTTTCGCAAGAGCCTCTTCGTATTCTTGCTGTCCTACCTGTTGTGCGGACGCGAAGTCAGACGAGCCAATCATCGTGGTTTCCAGAAATTCATACTGGTTGACTCCTTGCCATATCCGCCAGCCAACAAAAGCGTGGCCTGGAACCAGTACTACCACCGGTTCCAGCGAGGCCAGTTCTAGCAAGCTGGCAAAAAGAACTGTGCCATCAATGCAGTTAGCCGACCCGCCAGCCGATAGGCTTTCACTGGGCAACCGCACGCGTTGTGTAACCTGACCGGCTTGCCGTCCCATATTTAACGCCGAGTTGATGTAAATCAGGTTTGCTTCCTGTTTGAGTGTGGCAAAGATCGCTTGTGCTTGTGCACGTACTATCTCCGCGCCTTGTGCCAATGTATTTGCTCCCTGGTAGCCGACCACAGATTTGTTGGGGTGGTGCTCTGCAGCGCGGCGTAGCCAAAGTTCTATTACTGGAGCGTGCGGCGTTACCCAAGCCGCTAGATAATCAGACAAATCTACGATACCACCATCAGCCCCTTGAACTGCCAGGAGTGCGGTATCGAGGGCGTGTAAACGAATGGGATAGGTCTGTTCGTGGAGTAATCGCGTAGCTGGTGCAGTCTGTTCCACCTTGACGCGCAGTGTGGCCGGGCGTATTTCATTAAGTGCTTCAACGGTTTCTTTGCGTAGTGTTGGAAGCAAGGTTACTCTGGATTGTGTTCCCTGTGTTACTTGTGGAGTGGTAACGGCATGATCACTGAAGCCTTCAATCACGGCTTGAACTTGCATTGTTGCATTTGCACCGCCGCGTCCGGTATTATCTATCGTTACGTTAACCAAAGGGAATTTCTCGCTCGTCAACTGATAGCAATAAGCAGTAGGCAGCACTTCGGTTAATAACGTCACATCGATCCCCGGCGCGGCCGGATGATGTGGGTCAG
The DNA here is from genome assembly GCA_016928525.1 of Anaerolineales bacterium. The sequence continues at coordinate 8,270 of JAFGKO010000060.1, forward strand.
GCAGGTTCCCCGGTGGTGTCTCGACTCCCAATTCTTCCTCTACGTCATGTGTTAGTGCTACCAAGTCATTGAGTAGCGCATTCCCCTGGTGATAATGGCCACTCAAGGCACGCAGGAACGAAACCAAAACCGGGGGACCCGCCTCGGGCTCTTGCTCCAGCAGGTACCCTAGTACATCCGTTACCCGTGCTGCTTTGCTATTGGCGCCAGGTAGGCCGGTTTTGAACGGATGCAGGTCGGTCGTTACAAATATGGCACTGACGGAAGCATCACTGTCGAATTCGCTGCATTTGAGCAGTGTGTCGTAACAGCGTGTATATAAGGCCTTAGAAAGTACAGACATAGTTTATCTCTCCTCTTATCCCTTCCGCTGCACCGCCTCCAGGATCTTCTCCGTGTACTCCTGGCAGTGGGGCAGGCTCCTCAGCCGCACGGCACCCATTTCCCCCGCCGACTGGACGATGACGTCCCCGATGCCAAAGAGACGCTCTATCCATCGCTGGTGGGTCGCCACGTCCTGGATGCGCTGGATGGGGATGGTCTTGCGCGAGCGTGAAAACATGCCCCTTTCTACGAGCAGGTGCCGCGTGGTCAATGTGTAGCGGACGAAGAAATGCTTGGCGAAGGCAACGCTCCACCGAATGCCGGCGCCTGCGGCACAGAGAATCAGAATCACCGTCGAGAGGGTGCGCAGCAGAGTACCGGTCTCATCTTTAGGAAGCAGCGCCAGCATGAGCAGCCAAAAGATGAGGAGGACGATCACCAGCAGGAGGCCCGCGACGAACAGTGGAATCAACGAGGGGCGGGTCACAAAGACAGCGGCCCCGTTGTCGTTTTGCGGTTTGGAGGGCGCGGACGCAGTAGACAGCGGCTCAGCATGCGCAGGTGGCGGTACTGACACGGGCGCAGGGGAGGGGAGATCCTCTACGGAGAGCGCACCGCGCGCAATCAGTTGGGTCAGACCCTTGGCGGCCATGGGATTGTCGGGATCGAGACGAAGTGCCTGTTGTAAACACTGTGCCTTTTCCCGATCGGTCTCCACAGCTCTGGAGAGCCATAACCAGGCCTGAACGTCGCTGGGGTCAGTTTCTACCGCCCTTTGCAGGAATTGCCGGGCACGGGATTTATCCCCGCTTTTGAGTGCATCGACACCTTGTTGCGCAAATTGGTTCATCGCACACCTCACGAGAAATGAATGGCGCTTCTTTGCCAGGCGTGCCCGTATGTACTAAATCGTCGCACCGTCTGGCGCGCTGTGGCTCATAAAAAGATTATATCACCAAGCGCTAGGAAATCATAGGATTTCGATGAGGTCAACGAGATTCTTCGCTGTCGTGGCTGCTCAAGGAGGTGTTCCGTGGAAGCCGCTCAGAATGACGGATGAAGGGGGCCTTGAGAAGTCGAAAAACGAGATTCTTCGCTGTCGTGGCTTCCTGAGGAGGTGCTCTGTGGAAGCTGCTCAGAATGACGGATGAAGGAGGCCTTGAGAAGTCGAAAAACGAGATTCTTCGCTGTCGTGGCTGCCCAAGGAGGCGCTCCGTGGAAGCCGCTCAGAATGACGGATGAAGGAGGCCTTGAAAAGTCGAAAAACGAGATTCTTCGCTGTCGTGGCTGCTCAAGGAGGTGTTCCGTGGAAGCCGCTCAGAATGACGGATGAAGAGGGCCTTGAAATAAATTGGGCCGAGCATAACTGCTCGGCCCAATCTGTGCAATCTGCTTAATCTGCGGTTATTGTCTCGCCGTTCGCGTTGTCGGGCGCTGGCCCTGCGGCCGCGGTCTCTGCGCAGCGCGCTGTGGGGCGGGCTGCGTGTAGTCAAAATTCGGCAGCGTGCGCCGCTCCAACTTCTCTCCCATCAGCCGCTCGATGGTTCGCACGATGGCATCATCCTCGCGGGTGACCAGTGTGAAGGCCTGCCCTGCCCGCTCCGCCCGCCCGGTGCGCCCGATGCGATGGGTGTAGGCATCCGCCGTGTCGGGGATGTCGAAGTTGATGACGTGTGAGATCTGCGAAACGTCGATGCCCCGCGCCGCGATGTCGGTCGCGACCAGGATTTGGTACTTCCCGCTGCGGAAGCCTTCGATGGCCTCCTGCCGCCGGTTTTGGGAGAGGTTCCCTTGAAGCTCCACCGCATTGTAGCCCGCTTTGGTTAAGTGCTGTGCCAACCGCTTGGCGCGGTGCTTGGTGCGTGTGAAGATCAGGACGGAGCGGGTCTCCTGGCGGTGCTGGTAGAGAAGCTCCAGCAGCAGATCGGCTTTCAGGTGCTGCTCCACCGGGTACAGGGCATGGGAGACCGTCTCCACGGGTGCACTGTGGCCGATCTGGACCGTGACGGGCTGATGCAGGATATCGCGGGAGAGCCGCCGGATGTCGTCCGGCATCGTGGCCGAGAAGAAGAGCGTCTGGCGCTGCGTGGGGACGTGCCGCAGGATCTTCTTGATGTCGGGCAGGAACCCCATGTCACACATGCGGTCGGCCTCGTCCAGCACCAGGATCTCCAGGGTGGACAGCGTGATGGTGCCGCGATTGATGTGATCCAACAGCCGTCCCGGACAGGCGACCACGATTTCGGGGCCTCGCTGCAGCGCCGTGATCTGCGGCGTGATGTTGACGCCGCCGTAGATGGCGAGGCTATGGAGGGCCGTGTGTGCACTCATTGTCTCAACGTCGCTGCGGATCTGCTCCGCCAGCTCACGCGTGGGCGCGAGGATCAGGACGCGGATATGGCCGCGCGGCCCTTTCATCAACTTTTCCAAGATGGGTAAGACAAATGCAGCCGTCTTGCCGGTGCCGGTTTGTGCCAGGCCCAGCACATCTTCCCCGCTGAGAATGTGGGGGATGGCCTGCTCCTGGATGGGGGTAGGTTCGGCATACGCCAGCGCCTGAATCGCCGTAGCGATCCGCGCATTGAAATGAAACGCTTCGAAACTCACTGAGAGTCCTCCTCGAATAGTTGGCCAAGTCGCACTCTCAGCCCTGCTTAAAAGCAAACAATAATTATACCACAGATTTGTTTTGGCGTGCGGCGGAGCCGCGCATCAAAACACAAACCTCATTTGTCGTGTATAATTGTCTATAAGAGATAGACAATTGGAGGTACGAGAAATGGACATCTCGATTGCTGATGCGCATAATCGCCTCTCAGCGTTGTTGAAGCAAGTGCAAAAGGGACCGGTGACCATCACCCGCCGGGGACAGGCTGTTGGCGTGCTTATCTCCCCTGAGGAATATGAGTCCTTGCGGCAGGTGAAAGCCTATCTTCAGATGCTCACGCTTTCCCATGAACTGCGTGAGAGTGCCGGCGCGGCGGAGCTTTACTGCGCCTCCCGCCAGGAACTGGAGGGGGAAGCATGATCGTGGATGCCAGCGTGCTGCTGTGTGCGTTTTTCCCGGATGAAGCTCAGCCGCAGGCGCAGAAGCTGGTGCGCGAGCATATCGCCGGGCGGGTGCAGCTCAAGGCCCCGGCGCTGCTGCCGTATGAAGCGAGCAACGCCGTCTGGCAGGCCGAGCGTCGAGGTCGGATTACCACCGTGCAGGCTGACGAACTCATCCGGGCCTTTGCCGGATTGAAGATCGAACTTGTTTCGCAGACATGGGGCCGGATGCTGCCCCTGGCAAGGCGGTTCGCCCGCAGTGCCTACGATCCGGCTTACCTTGTGCTGGCCGAGGAAATGCAGGAGCCTCTCATCACCGCGGACGAACGCCTCTATCATGCCGTCCACCCGCAGTTGGCGTGGGTGATGTGGCTTGGGGATTATTTGCCGGACGCCGTTGGCTGAGCTTGTTGGCTTCGACAGGCTCAGCTAACGAGCGCACCCCCCAGGAAGGGAGGCTCCCAGGGGGTGCGCGGATGGGGTCGGTTTATCGATCTGAATAGGTTACTTCGTCTGTACCTTGATCACCTTAGGACGCACTTCCTCGGCTTTGGGCAGGATCAGCGTCAGGACGCCGTCCTCGAACCGGGCCTCTGCCTTGTCCGCCTGGACGGGGATGTTGATCGTCAGGGTGCGCACAAAGCTCCCGGACAGGCGCTCGTTCATCAGGTACTGGACGTTCTCCAGCGGCTGCTTGAACTCGCCCTTGATGGTCAGTGTGTCGCCCTCTAAGGTGATCTCCACATCCTCCGGCTTCAGGCCGGGCACTGATGCCGTGATGACAAGCTCTGTGTCGGTCGCGTAGGCATCCAGCGGCAGCCGCAGGACCGGGGCGGGGACCCGCTCCCGCCGTGCAAAGCGGGCCGGCACCATGCCCTCTTCCATCAAACGGCTCATTGTATCCTGAAAGGACATGACATCTTCCATTGGATTCCAGCTTCGAATTGACATAGGTTGCCTCCTTAAATGGCTTAGTTTTTATTTGTGTTTAGAGTCTATCCGGAAATTCGTTCGCCTCGTAAGTGCGTTGCACCTATTTGGCCTTGATCTTGATCGAAGTCCGCTTTGCTGCTTCGGCTTTGGGCAGCGTCAGGGTCAAAATCCCGTTTTCGAATTCGGCTTTGACCGCGTCGGCTTTGATCTCGGCGGGCAGCGTCATGGTGCGACAGAA
>JAFGKO010000061.1 GCA_016928525.1 Anaerolineales bacterium
AACAGCGACCTTCTCGCCGAGAAGACGCTGGTAACGGCCTTCTATCAACCGTCCACGCGCACCCGTCTGGCGCACGAAGCCGGCATGCACCGCCTGGGCGGCCATGTGACCGGTTTCGCGGATGCCAAGATGACCCGCGCTGGTGACTTCTACCAGGAGTCGATCAAGGATACGGTCAAAATGTTGGAGTTCTACGGCGATGTGATCGTCATGCGCCATTTCCAGCAGGGTGCGCCGCATGAAGCGGCCAAATGGGCATCGATCCCCATCATTAACGGTGGCGACGGCTGGGGCGAGCATCCGACCCAAATCCTGACGGATTTATATACCGTCTTGACCGAAAAAGGCACCATCGATGGCCTGAAATGGCTGGCGGTTGGCGACATGCGCATGCGCACTATGCACTCGCTTGGGCATGCCCTCACCCAGTTCGACTGCCCGATCACTTTCGTGGCGCCTCCCGGTATGGAAATGCCCGCTGAATACGAGAAGGACTTCAAAGAAATGGCCTTGGATTTCAGTTATGCTGACCATGTTGGTGATGTGATCGGCGAAGCGGATGTGATCCTGGTCGAGCCGACCGTTCAGCCTGACTATACCAAGTCTCGCGATGAGCGTTCCGGCGAGCTTCCCACAACGCCTGACAACTACAAGATCACGCTGGACCTGCTCAAGAACAAGGCCAAATCCGACGCTATCCTGCTGCACTCCTTACCGCGTATGGATGAAGTTCCAACTGATGTGGACATTACCAGGTGGTCGCGCTACTGGCAGGAAGCCTTCAACGGCGTAGTTATGCGTATGGCGCTGTTGGCGTTGGTGTTAGGGAAGATGGAATAAATTAGTTGTGTAGTTAAGTAGTTACCTGGTTGAGTAGTGGTGATCGGGATGGCAAAGATAGAGTGATTTGAAGATTTGCAGAGTTGGCAAAAAGCCCGCCAATTGACGAATCTTGTTTACGACCTTACCGATCACCCAAATTTCTCAAAAGATTTTCGTCTGTGTAATCAGATTCGTGACGCGGCCGGCTCAATTATGCACAACATTGCCGAAGGTTTTGATGCAGGTTCAAACCCCGAATTCATCCGCTTCTTGAAAATAGCACGACGGTCAGCAAGTGAAGTGCAATCCCAACTTTATCTTGCACTTGATCGTTCGTATATTTCTCATGAAGAATTGATTTCAACATACCAAATGGCAACTGAGGCGAAGCGATTTATTAACGGGATGATCGGTTACTTGCGAAGATCTGGCACAAATTGACTACCTAACTATAAAACTAAAAAACTAGGAGACTACTATGCAAACTGATTTACGCAATCGTGATTTGATTGGCGATCTTGACTTCTCGAAGGAAGAAGTCGAAACCGTGTTGGATGTGGCCTGGGATTTGAAGCGCAAGCGCGCGTTGGGTGAACCGCATGCCTACCTGCGCGATAAAGTGTTGGCGATGCTGTTCTTCTTCAGCAGCACGCGCACGCGCGGCTCGTTCGAGGCCGGCATTGCCCAGTTGGGTGGCCATGGCGCTTTTATCGACAGCAAGACCACGCAGATCTCCCACGGCGACACCGAGCGCGAAATGGGTGAGATCTTTGGTCGTTACTTCGACGGCATCGCTATCCGCCACGTGACCTGGGGAACGGGCAATCGCTACCTGAACCTGGTGGCTGAGGCCTCGCGTGTGCCGATGCTCAATATGCAGTGCGAGATCTACCATCCCTTCCAGTGCCTGGCGGACTTGATGACCATCATGGAAAAGAAAGGCCGCGACCTGCGCAAGAAGAAGATGGTCGTGTCTTGGGCCTATGCGTCTTCATACTTGAAGCCGATTTCTGTGCCGCAATCGCTGATCCTGCAAATGCCGCGCTTCGGCATGGATGTGGTGCTGGCGCACCCGCCGGAATTCAAGCTGATGCCTGAAATCATGGACCAGGCGCAGGAGCAGGCTAACAAATATCATGTCGGCTTCGAAGTCATCAGCGATAAGGATGGCATGCAGGAAGCCGTAGAAGATGCGGATGTAGTCTATGCCAAATCCTGGGGTCCCTTGCTGGTCACGGATGATCCTGATGAGGGCAAGAAGATACAGGATCAGTACAAGCACTGGATCACGGATGCCAAGCTGATGAGCAAAGCCAAAGACGATGCCGTCTACATGCATCCGTTGCCCGCTGACCGCGATATCGAGGTCACCAGCGAGGTGATGGATGGTCCGAATTCTGTCGTCTTCGATCAGGCCGAGAACCGCCTGCATGCCCAGAAGGCCGTCATGGCCTTGACGATGAGGTAAATTCATGGCCAAACAAAAATTAGCGGTTGTTGCAATTGGTGGTAATTCTCTCATTAAGGACAAAGTGCACCAAACAGTCGAAGACCAATATCAGGCCGCCAAAGAGACCACCTTCCATATCGCCGACATGATCGAGCAGGGCTGGGATGTGGCCATCGGTCACGGAAACGGGCCACAGGTCGGCTTCATTTTGCGGCGCTCTGAGATTGCTGCCAAAGTCGAGGACATGCACGAAGTCCCGCTGGATGTCTGTGGCGCGGATACCCAGGGCGCAATTGGTTACGCGCTCCAGCAAACCCTGCAGAACGAACTGTACCAGCGCGGCATTAAGAAAAAAGTGGTGACTGTCATCACGCAGGTGCTGGTGGATAAGGAAGACCCGGCTTTCAAGAACCCCACCAAACCGATTGGCGGTTTCATGGATGAAGCCGAAGCCAATCGCCGCGAAAAAGAGCAGGATTGGACTGTGGTAGAAGATGCCGGGCGTGGCTGGCGGCGTGTGGTTGCTTCTCCGTTACCCAAGGAGATCGTTGAATTGGAAACCGTGGAAACTCTCCTAGAAAGAGGCATTATTACGATCACGGTGGGCGGCGGCGGTATCCCGGTCATTGACCCGGGCGATGGCAACTATAGAGGCATTGCGGCAGTCATTGATAAAGATTTTGCATCCAGCCTGCTGGCACAAAAGGTCAAGGCTGACCTGTTCGTCATCTCGACGGCTGTAGAGAAAGTAGCGCTCAACTTCGGCAAGCCCGATGAAAAGTGGCTTGATAAAATGACTCTGGCTGAAGCCAAAGCTTACCTGGCTGAAGGAACACATTTCGCCAAAGGCTCAATGGCGCCCAAGATCGAGGCCATCATCTGGTTCCTGGAGAACGGCGGCAAGCAAGCCCTCATCACCAATCCCGAAAATATCGGTCGCGCCCTCAAAGGCGAAACCGGTACGTGGATCGTTCCTTAGTGGTCTCACGGGTCTGAATTGTCCCAAAAGTCTAACAGGTCATGTCGCATAAGAGTTTGACCTGTTAGACTTGCAAGACAGTCGAGACTGGTTAGACAATAGATGAAACGCATCGCGTCATCCCTCACGTCCCCGCCGCTGGTGCTGGCAATTGTGGCAATTCTTGCCTATGGGTTACTGTTGCCGCAACTCGGCTTTTACTGGGACGATCTGCCCATGTCGTGGATCCGTTATCACTTGGGGTCCGAAGCGATGGCGCGTTATTTCTCTACCAATCGCCCGGTTTGGGGTCTGCTGTACCAGGTTACCACGCGGCTCTTCCCGCAGGTCCCAATCTACTGGCAGGTCTTTGCGCTGCTCTGGCGTTGGGTGACCGGCTTGTTGGTATGGGCCATTTTGCGGGAACTCTTCCCGGAGAAAACACGCCTTGCACTTGGGACCGCATTACTCTTCCTGGTCTATCCTGGTTTCAACCAACAGTGGGGGGCATATCTTTACAGTCATTTTTTCATTGTCATCAGTTTCCTCCTCTTTTCATACTATCTGATGCTGCGTGCCCCTCGCGGGCGCTATTGGCTCAAGACAGGTTTCGGCATGCTCTTTTCCGCGCTGAACCTGTGGATGCACGAATATTTCTTTGTGCTGGAATTGATGCGGCCAGCCGTCATCTGGACATCGTTGCGTGAAGAAGGTTTGGATTTTCGCGCGTGTCTGCGCCGGACCCTAAACCTGTGGGTGCCTTACCTGGCCGTGTTCGTGGCTGCGGTCTTGTCACGGTTGTTTATCTTCAACAACCAGATTTACGAGATTAGCGCGGATCAGGCAGGTTCCGCTCCTTTTGATTTACTCACCACCATTCCGACCAGCCTGTGGACGGTCACTGCGGCGGCTTGGAGCCAGGTTTTTCGGCTGCCTGATCTGGCTGCCGACGGTCCGCGCATCACGTTGATTTATGGGGTAGTGACGCTGGTCACGTACGGGGTGCTGATCGCTGCTTCGCTCGGATTGCAGGCACGGGATGGGGAGAGAAGCGACGGAAAAGATGCATACTGGGCGATGGGGTTGGGCCTCTTCATCCTGTTAGTAGCGGGTTGGCCATTCTGGTTGACGGGCGTGCCAGTCTCGTTGGGCTATCCAGCCAACCGCGCGACCCTGTCGTTCATGCTGGGCGTCAGTCTGCTGTTGGCAGGTTTGTTTTCATTGTTGCCCCGTCAGTTGGATTGGATTCTGCTGGCCGTGTTCGTTGCCCTGGCGGCAGGGCGACAGTTCCAGTGGTCAAACGATTTTCGCCGTGACTGGAACGCGCAGAAGAATCTGTTCTGGCAGATGACCTGGCGTGTACCGGGCCTGAAATCGGGCACGATTGTGATGATGAATGAGGAACTGGCTTTTTACGCCGATAATTCGATCGGCGCGGCCCTGAACTGGATCTATGCGCCCGATAATCACACCAACCGTGTGGACTATGTGCTTTTCTATCCTACCAATCGCCTGGGTGGCGCACTGACTGATTTGGAACCTGGTTTACCGGTGCAGTACGATTACCTGGCCGGACAATTCGAGGGCAACACTTCGCAAGTGATGGCTTTCTATTATGCGCCGCCAGGCTGCCTGCGCTTGCTCGATCCGGAAATCGATCCGTATAACCGCCTGATCCCTGATGACAGTTTGTTGCGTGATGCTGCGCAGGTATCAACTACGCGATCTGTTTTGGCTGAGCCAGTTGCACGTATGCCGGAGATTTATGGGCCAGAACCGCCACATAGTTGGTGTTACCACTTTGAACGGGCTGACCTGGCGCGGCAGATGGGCAATTGGGAAAGAGTGGCAGTCTTGGGCGAGACAGCTTTTAAACTGGATGACTACCCCAACGATCCGCTCGAGCGATTTGTTTTTATTGAAGGTTATGCCCACGTGGGGGAATGGAAGAAAGCGTTGGAATACTCACGAGTCTCTTATCAGGTATCCAAAAATTTTATTGGGCCGTTGCTATGTAAATTATGGGACCGTATTGACCGGGAAGTACCTGTTTCTCCCGAAAAAACTGAATTCGTTCTGAAAGCTAAGACATTATTCGGGTGTAATCCATGAGACTTGTGACTTGTGCTAGAGGATATTTTAAGACAAAATAAGTTGTCAAAGTCATGCTTTATGAGTAGAATAGCGCCTGTTGTCTAGACATTTTTGGAAAGGAGGCTCATACATAAGAATATAATTGCCTCTAGTGTAAGTTATGCCCTACCCAATCATATTACAAAATTTGGAGGAGTAAACGAATGAAACGCCAAACATTAGTAACACTGGCACTGGCACTTGTGCTGATTATTTCAGCTTGTGCCCCGAAGGTTGAAGAAGTCGGCGGGTTCCAGATTCCTGCCGTCGAGGAAGGCAAGTTCAATATCGCCATGGTCTTGATTGGCCCGCATGACGATGGCGGCTGGTCCCAGGCGCATTATGAGGGTCTACTCTACGTTGAAGAAAATGTGCCTAATGTGCACGTTGCCTATATCGAGAATGTGCCCGAAGGTGCAGATTCTGAACAGGTTTTCCGCGCGCTGTCGCGCAAGGGTTTCGACCTGATCTTCGGCACTTCGTTCGGCTTTGGTGATCCGATGCAGGCTGTAGCGGAAGAGTACCCTGATGTGATGTTCATCCATCTGACCGGCATCAATTCCAACCAGACCAATTTCGGCAATCTGATGGGCGCTATGGAAAATATGAAGTATCTGGCCGGTATGTTAGCCGGTGCGCGCGCCAAGATGGATGGCAATCCTAAACTGGGTTACATGGCTACCTTCCCGATCCCCGAAGAAATTCGTCTGGGTAATGCTATTGCACTGGGCATGAGGAAGACCTGCCCTGAGTGCACCATGGACGTGCGCTGGATCAATACCTGGCACGATCCGATCATCGAAAAGGAAGCTGCTGCATCCCTGTTCGACGCTGGCGCACAAGTGGTCTTCACTGGCGCCGATACCCCGGCTGTAGCCGATGTGGCCCAGGAAAAGGGCAAGTGGGGCGTCACCTATGACTGGTACGGTTCCTGCAAGGTTGAGCGCTGTCTCACCGCTCCGTATTGGGTGTGGGGTCCCGAGTATGCCCGTATTGCCCAGGGCACGATTGACGGCACCTATGTTCCCGGTTGGGATTACTTCGATGCTGAAACCGGCGCACTCGGCCTGTATGGCTTCATGGAAGGTCAGGAATTGCCCTCTGGTGTTGCCGAATTGCCGGAAGAAGTTGTACAGGAAGTCCGCGATATTTTGGCTCAGATGCTGGCTGGTGAGTTCACCCGCTTCGATGTTTTCTCTGGTCCGATCAATGACAATCAGGGTAACGTGGTCGTGCCCGATGGTGAAGCGCTCGAGCAAGTTGATCTCGATGCCTTCCCTGAATATGGTTTGGGCTGCAAGTATTGCATGAAATGGTGGGCCGAAGGCATCACCGCTGAATTGCCTGAGTAAGATCAGTCTCTTAATGGGCCAGAACTCTTCGGGGTTCTGGCCCTGTTTCTGTAACTAATAACATTGAGGAGCGACCCTTGGCTACATCAAACCAAACTACACTCCCTTCCGTAGTCACCATGAGTGGCATTGTCAAACGCTTTCCGGGCGTATTGGCAAACGATCACGTGGATTTCGATTTACGCAGTGGTGAGATCCACGCTTTGTTGGGGGAAAACGGTGCCGGGAAAAGCACCCTGATGAATGTTCTGGCAGGTTTATACAAACCTGATGCAGGTATTATTCAAATCAATGGCAAAGCCGTTAATTTTTCATCGCCCCGCGATGCCATCAAGGCTGGGATTGGTATGGTACACCAGCACTTCATGCTGGTCCCATCGCAAACTGTGACCGAGAATGTGCTGCTTGGACTGGACGATCCGCGTTTCTTGATGCGCCTGAATGAGTATGACGAAAAGATTGCGGAACTGGGCAAGAAATTTGGTTTGGATGTGGATCCGCGGGCGAAGATCTGGCAGCTATCAGTAGGAGAGCAGCAGCGCGTCGAACTTTTGAAAATGCTGTATCGTGGCGCCCAGGTCCTCATCATGGATGAACCGACGGCGGTCCTCGCACCGACAGAGATCGGCGATTTGTTCGAAACCCTGCGATCGATGACGTCGCAAGGTAAATCTATCATCTTTATCAGCCATAAATTGAACGAGGTGGCGGCTATTGCAGACCGTATCACTGTGCTACGACGTGGCATAGTGACCGCTAGTGGTCTGTCCGCCAAAGGCGTTACCACGCAGGAGTTGGCACGTCAAATGGTTGGCCGTGAGGTGGTGTTTCGCCTCGAGAAGCAGCCCAGCAAGCCGGGGGAGGTAGTGTTGGATGTGAAAAATATCTACGCCGAGAATGACAAGGGTTTACCTGCGTTGCAAGGGCTGTCGCTGTATGTACGCAAGGGCGAGATCGTTGGTGTGGCGGGCGTGGCTGGGAACGGACAGCGCGAACTCTCGCAGGTTATTAGTGGTCTGCGGCAATGTACGCGCGGTGAAGTGCGTTTGACCGGCGAAATGGTCAGCAACCGTTCCACATTGTATGGTATCCAGCGTGGTATGGCGTACGTGCCGGAAGATCGTACGCACGTTGGCTCATCACCCAATTTGAGCGTGACAGATAATGTCATCATGAAGAAGTATCGCCAGCCGCCTATCTCGCGGGGTGGGCTATTGGACATGCACGAGGCCAGCCGCTTTGCCAAGGAACTTAAAGAAGCATATGACATCATCGTTCCAACCGTCGATACGCCCGTGCGCCTGTTATCGGGGGGCAATTTGCAGCGTGTGATCCTGGCGCGCGAGATTTCGGGCGAACCGGCCTTTATGGTGGCCGTCCAGCCCACACGCGGCCTGGATGTGGGCGCGATCGAAGGTGTCCACCGACTGTTGCTTGCACAAAGGGATGCAGGCTCCGGGGTCCTACTGGTGTCGGAAGAATTGGAAGAACTCTTCTCACTCAGTGACCGGATTTATGTCATCTATGAAGGCCGCATTATGGGAGAAATCCAAATGGGTCTTGAAGAACCGACTGATGAAATTGTGGAGACGATTGGTATGATGATGACCGGCACGCCGCTGGAAAAAAATGGCAAGGGAGCAGCCGCATGACTGAAAACGTATCGCCTCAATCTGGACCTCGAACTGGCTCCTTCCGTATCAAGCTGGAACCTCGACTGCAGGAACCTCCGCGCTGGTATCCTGCGGCGGTTTCACTTGGCGCAATAGTGATCGCTTTGATCCTGGGTGGTATCCTGATTGCCTTTGCTGGTGGTGACCCGTTCCGGTCGTATGCGCACATCGCACGCGCCTCGTTCGGTAACCTCGGTGTGCTCTCGGATACATTGGTGAAGGCTACTCCGATCTTAATGACGGCCCTGGCCTGCTCGGTGGCCTTCCGTATGAAATTATGGAATATTGGCGCAGAGGGGCAGTTCATCATGGGTGCGTTTGGCGCCAGTGCTGTGGTGCTTGCTCCATTGCTGCCTGCCGAAACCCCGACCTGGATTTTTATTCCAGTTATGATGCTGGCGGGCTTATTGATGGGTGCCCTTTGGGGCTTTATCCCTGGTTATTTGAAAGGCAAGTTCAACGTGAACGAGATCATCAGTACGCTGATGTTAAACTATATCTCGATTTCCTGGGTCAACTACTGGGTATTCGGGGTATGGTCCGAGGGGGGCTTCCAGATGAGCTCCAGGTTCCCAGAAAATGCTTGGTTGCCTCGCCTGTTGGACTATGCTGAAACCCTACCCTTTTTGCGTGGGCTGACGACTCATACAGGCTTATTGATCGGTATCATAGCAGCGATCATTCTGTGGCTTCTAATCTATCGTAGTCGTTGGGGATATGAAATCCGTTTGATCGGCGACAACCCCAGCGCTGCACGTTACGCGGGCATTAATATTTCGCGCAACACGATTCTGGTCATGATGGTCTCCGGGGCGCTGGCCGGATTGGGCGGCATGAGCGAGATCACAGGCGTCGTCCATCGTTTGCAGACCTCGCCCATCGCAGCCGGATATGGTTTCACCGGCATCATCGTAGCCTGGTTGGCCAAGCTGCACCCGGGGGTCATCATCGTTGTTTCCATACTTTTTGGCGCGCTGATCCTGGCCGGACGCGAGATTCAACCCTCCGGCGTCCCTAAGATGATCCAGGGTATCATCCTGGTCTGTCTGATTGCCAGCGATTTCCTGCTGCGTTATCGTGTCCGCGTCGTTCGTGCCGGGTCGGAGGAATAGAACATGGACCTTATCATCATCCTGCAGGCGGGCGTCGCTACCGGGACCGTGTTGCTTTTTGCCACCATTGGCGAGATTTTCTCCGAACGTGCGGGCGTGCTCAACCTGGGTGTGGAAGGCATGATGCTGATCGGGGCCATGTCTGCCTTCAGCACGACAATTGCTACGGGTAATCCCTGGCTGGGCGTGCTGGTCGCTATGCTCGCTGCGGGCTTGATCAGTCAGGTACATGCCTTTATTACCATCACACTTCAGGCCGATCAGGTGGTTAGCGGACTGGCGCTGACTTTCCTCGGCACGGGGATCAGCCTGGTGTTAGGCGAGGGGTTGAGCAAAGCTGGCACAGTCTCTTTGCTGCCGAACTTTTCTGTTCCGCTCCTATCCCAGATCCCACTGCTTGGGCCGATATTCTTTGCAAGGCAGAGCATCCTGGTCTATATCGGTTACCTGATGATCCCATTGGCCTGGTATTACATCAATCGCACCCGCCCCGGCCTGCACCTGCGCGCGGTGGGAGAATATCCGTCCGCAGCCGATGCGCTTGGGATTAACGTCTTCCGCATGCGCTATGCTTACGTCTTCGTTGGCGGGACGCTGGCCGGTTTGGCGGGAGCAACCATAAGCCTGGCCGTTGCACCGGGCTGGTTCAGTGAATTGACTACAGCCGGTCAGGGATGGATCGCCATCGGGCTGGTCATCTTCGCGCAATGGGACCCGGTCCGCGCGGCGGTTGGCTCGTATGCGTTTGGAGCGCTGCGCCGGCTAATCCTCGATATCCAGGGTCCGCTTACACTCTTCGGTTTTGACAACCCTTTTTATTACAATCCATACTGGGGATTCTTCTTGCAGATGTTACCTTATGCTTTCACCGTCATCGTGCTGGTGATCGGTTCGCGCGAAGCCATCCGCAAGCGACTGGGCTCTCCGGCTGCACTCGGGAATCCTTACATCCGAGGGGAACGAGGCTTGTAGTCATTGGGCGGGATATCAATTCCCGCTCATGTTATACTTCCCAACCTTAATATTTCCAGCAGGCACTTGAAATCGTTTGTGATTTATGTTACAAAGTAACTACAAACGTCAGACGACTGCCCACTACCAAATACATCGCATGAGTTTAATTCAGACGAAGTCAATCGCAGAACAGGTCGAAGAACTCCTTCGCGGACGAATCCGCGATGGCGCTTATGCCCCCGGAAGCCGCATGCCATCCGAGAGCGAGTTGTCGGATGAGTTTGGCGTAAGCCGGGCGACTTTGCGGACTGTGCTCGCAAAGCTGGCGGTAAATGGACTTATCCTGCGTAAACAGGGGGACGGCACGTATGTCAATATCAAGGTTCGAGAGATAAATGCGCATCAGGGATATTTATGGGAATTTGTGCGCATCATCGAGACCAACGGGTATAAACCAACGATCAGGTCTTTAGCCATAGAGAAGAAAGCGGCGACTGAGGAGCAGGCGAATGCGCTTGCGACCGAGCCGGGTGATGAATTGTTATCCCTGACCCGTCTATTCTTTGCCGATGACCGGCCTGTTATCCTGGCCAGGAATGTCATTCCGGCTACCTTTCTTCGCGAGCCTTTCGAGCAGATAGACGGGCAGTTGCATATTAGTGAGATCCTCAGGCGCTATTGTCATCAGAACATTGCGTTCGCAATCACAGATATTCAGTCAGTGTTGGTGGAAGAAGAAATACACAATTTGCTGGGGAAAGAACTGGGTCAAGCTGTTCTAGCTTTAAAAGTATCATTTTATAGCAAACAAAACTCACCCTTGGCTTTGGGAGCAAATTATTTTGACGACGAGGTCTTGCGACTTAGCTTGGTACAGGCATGGAGCTAATGTGCAAAAGTTTTTATTTGAACAAATCGGGGTGTGGGGTTATCTCACTTCTCCCCTTCTTGAGAAAAGCTACGAACTATTCTCTGTTTCGCCCTGAGGAGGCAGGAAATCGATGCGATCTCGACTCAGCACTTTGTTTGATGCTTTGCTGCCGGTCATAGCGACATTGGCCGCGCTTGCTGTGGGCGCGGTGATGTTGCTGTTGCTGGGAGCAAATCCATTGAAGGCTTATGGCGCCCTCTGGGTGGGCGCATTTGGCAGCACCAATGCCTTTGCGGAGACTCTGGTCAAGGCGACGCCTTTATTGCTGGTTGCCCTGGGCATTTGTATTTCCTTCCGTGGGGATGTGATCAACATTGGCGGGGAAGGACAGATGATCATCGGCGCGATCTTTGCTACCTGGGTGGGGCTGACTCTTACAGGCCTGCCGGGCTGGCTGGTGATCGTGTTAGCGATGCTGGCCGGGTTTATCGGCGGGGGGATCTGGGGAGGCATACCGGGTTTCCTCAAGGCCTATTTCAATGTGAACGAAATTTTGAGCACGGTGATGATGAATGCCATCGCGGTCCAGTTCATGAACTTCATGTTGCGCGGTCCGATGATCGATCCATCTCAGGCTGAACTGGCTTCGAAGATTCCCCAGACTGCGCGTCTTCTGGAAGCTTTTCGCCTGCCGCGTTGGACGCCCACCCGTTTGCATCTGGGAGCGCTGATCGCGGTCATTCTGGCAATCCTGGTTTATATTTTGCTATGGCGCACCACGCTGGGATACCGCATCCGGGCAGTAGGCCAGAACCCGAACGCTTCGCGTTATGCCGGGATCAACGTAAAACGATATGTGGTGCTGGCCTTGCTCCTGAGCGGCGCGTTCTCCGGGCTGGCCGGCGCGACGCAGGTGTACGGCGTCAACTACCGCATGATCACGGACGGCTCCGCTTCGGGGTTTACCGGTAGCGCGGGATTTAACGGCATTGTGGCTGCATTATTTGGACAGTTGCACCCCATCTGGTCGATCCCTGCTTCGATCCTGTTTGGCGCGCTATTGGTCGGAGCCAATAGTATGCAGCGCGTGGTGCAGGTACCATCAGCGCTGGTGATTGCCTTGAACGGACTGGTGGTGGTCTTTGTGGTCAGCAGCGAGATTTGGCGCCGCCGCAGGCAAAGACGCAGGCTTGCTACCGCTAAGGAAGATGACTCGCCGCCCAAACCTGACCCCGATACCCCCGTTCAGACGGAGGTGAGCGCATGATTTCTGATCTCCTCTCTGTCACTGTTCTGGTTGGTATTTTGGCTTCCGGTATCCGGCTGGCCACGCCCTACCTGTACGCTGCCATTGGTGAGGCCTTCGGTCAGCGCAGCGGCGTGCTCAACCTGGGTGTGGAAGGCCAGATGCTACTGGGCGCTTTTGCGGCTTTCTATGTGGCGCGCACAACCGGCAATTTAGGCCTGGCGGTGCTGGTTGCCATGCTTGTAGGCGCCATCATGGGTCTGGCGATGGCCTTTGTGACCGTCAACCTGCATGCCCAGCAGGGCATCAGTGGGATCGGGTTTTATCTGTTCGGACTCGGGATGAGCGATCTACTGTTCCAGAAGATGCTGGGCACAGTCGAGACGGTGAGAGGTTTCCCGAAAATACAGATCCCTGTCTTGAGCGATATCCCCGGCCTGGGCGAGATCTTCTTCAGCCAGAACCTGTTGGTCTACGCGGCTTATTTATTGGTCCCCGTTGCCTGGTTTGTTTTGAACAAAACTACACTGGGTTTGAAGATACACTCGGTGGGTGAGAACCCCGAAGCGGCTGATTCGCTGGGGGTATCGGTAGCAGACGTCCGCTATTTTACGATCGTGCTGGGCGGGACCCTGTCCGGGATAGCCGGGGCCTCCCTTTCCATCGCTTTATTGAACGTCTTCCAGCAAAATATGACCAGCGGGCTGGGTTTCATTGCCGTCGCGCTGGTCTATTTTGGTGGCTGGCGTCCCTGGGGCATTTTGGGAGGCGCGTTGTTGTTCAGCATGGTCAACTCACTGCAATTATGGATCCAGGTGCTGGGCATACCCATCCCGTCTGACATCGCGGTGATGATGCCCTATGTATTGACAATCCTGGTGTTGGTCGCGTCGGTTTCGAGAGTACGCGGCCCGTCTGCTTTGACAAAACCATTCGAACGGGAAGATTGAGCTTCCCTTAAATCAGGAGGTGCCTCTGCAAAAATAAACGGCATGCTACGAAACCGATTGATGTATCTGATTATTGAAAAGGAGAAGAAAATGAAGAACACTGTACGCCTGTTTGTTTTGTTTGTCCTGCTGGCTCTGGTAGTGGGCGCGTGCGGCGCCCCCGCTACGGAAGCCCCGGCGCCTGCAGAACCTGTTGCTACCGAGGAGCCCGCTGCTACCGAAGAGCCAGTCGCGACCGAAGAACCTGTCATGGAAGAACCCTTCCGCGTGGCGGTCGTCATGCCCAGCGCCATCAATGATCTGGCCTTCAGCCAGAGCATGTACGACGCGTTGCTGCGCATCCAGGAAGACATGGGTGGCTCGGAAAATTTTGAGATCGTCTACTCTGAGAATATGTTCGTGGTAGATGATGCCGCAGCTGCTCTGCGTGACTACGCTTCCCAGGGCTTTGACCTGGTTATCGGGCACGGCTCGCAATACGGCTCTTCCCTGCAGGAAATTGCTCCCGATTTCCCCGAGACCAGCTTTGCCTGGGGCACCACCGTGGATACCTTCGGCCTGCCGAACGTATTTGCTTACGAGGCTGCCTCTGACCAGGGCGGCTACGTCAATGGCGTGATCGCAGCCAGTCTTTCCACCAGTAATGTGATGGGTGTGGTTGGACCGATCGAAACCGGCGATGCCAAATTGTATGTGGATGGCTTCATAGCCGGTGCCGAGGCGACCAAGCCCGATATGCAGGTCAATGTCAACTACATCGGTTCCTTCTCAGACGTGGCGTTGGCTTCCGAAGCCGCCAATACCCATGTCTCTGCTGGCGCGGATGTACTGACCGGAACAGCGCAGATGGTTGTCGGCGCGATTGGCGTGGCTGAAGAGAACAATGTGCTCTGGTTCGGCACGCAGTCCAACCAGACTACCCTGGCCCCCTCCGTTGTGGTTGCCAGCCAGGTGTACCACTGGGAAGTGGTGCTCGCTGAGATGATTGGCATGATTAAAGGCGGTACACTCGGCGGCCAATCCTTTATCATCGATCTTGCCAATGGTGGCGAAGTGATCGAATACAACCCGGATTACACAGTTCCTGCGGAAGTCCAGGCTTTGGCCGATACGACCATCCAAGGGATCATCGACGGCTCCGTCACAACTAGGTAGGAAGCAAGTCACTAAAAACCTGACAGGTTTCTTCATAGAAGCCTGTCAGGTAAGAATGTAACGCGACATTAATGTCGCGGTACGATTTATAAGACCATAGAGCAAAGGCAAACAATATGGCAGAAACAGCGAATATACTCCCCTCTGGCCGGGCGCGGGTTGATAGCCTAGAGATGCGCAGCATCACCAAGCGTTTCCCCGGTGTACTTGCCAATGACCGAGTCGATTTCGATGTGAAGTCTGGGGAAGTCCATGCCTTGCTGGGGGAGAATGGGGCTGGCAAAAGCACGTTGATGAAGATTCTCTATGGCCTGTATCATCCTGATGAAGGGGAAATCCTGCTCAATGGCAAGCTGGTTACGATTTCGTCGCCAAACGATTCGATCAATTTGGGGATTGGGATGATCCACCAGCACTTTATGCTGGTCCAGACGCTGACCGTGGCCGAGAACGTAGCGCTGGGGTTGCCCTCTTCGCGCGGCCTGATCACCGATCTCGACCGTGTCTCCAAACGCATTATCGAACTGGCCGGAATCTACGGCCTGAAAATCGACCCGTCTGCTTACATCTGGCAGCTTTCAGTGGGACAGCAGCAGCGCGTTGAAATTATCAAAGCCCTGTATCGCGGTGCAGCTCTGCTCATTCTCGACGAACCGACCGCCGTGCTGACGCCCCAGGAAGTGGACGAATTATTCACCATCATGCGCCAGATGGTCAAAGACGGCCATGCACTTATCTTTATTTCTCATAAACTGCACGAAGTGGTCGAGATCAGCGATCGGGTGAGCGTGCTGCGCGATGGACGCAAGATCGGCACGCGCCCCACGTCTGAGACAACCAAGCAGGACCTGGCCAACTGGATGGTCGGCCGTGAAGTTGGCTTCGCACCCAACCGTGGCGAAGTGGAGCGCGGCGAAGTCCGTTTGAAACTTGAAAATGTCTCCTGTGGCAGTGACCGCGGCACGCCCGGACTGCGCGGCGTAAGCCTGGAAGTCCAATCGGGCGAAATTCTGGGAATTGCCGGTGTTTCGGGCAACGGTCAACGTGAACTGGCGGAGACAATTACCGGCTTGCGCAAGGTCACGGGTGGTCATATCCGCCTGGAGGATGAAGTTGTCACCAACCTGCTGCCTGCCGAACTGACTGAGCGCATGCTGTCCTATATCCCTGAAGAACGTATGCGGGATGGTATGATCAAGGATTTCACTGTCGCAGAGAATATGATCCTGCGCGAACATCACAAAATGCCGTACTCACGCTATGGTTTTCTCAACCTGGGCGAGATCTCCCGCCGCAGCGCAGAGTTGATTACCAAATTCCAGGTCAAAACGCCCTCGCAGGAGACGCTCGCCAAGAACCTGTCGGGCGGCAACATCCAGAAGGTGGTCATCGCGCGCGAACTCTCACGCAACCCGCGGGTTATCGTTGCCGCCCAGCCCACCCGTGGCCTCGATATCGGCGCCACCGAATACGTCCGCCAGCAGTTGATCGAGCAGCGCAATGCAGGCACGGCTATCCTGCTCATTTCCGAGGACCTGGATGAAATCCTATCGCTCTCCGACCGCATCGCCGTTATCTATGAAGGCCGCATCATGGACATCCTCCCGCGCGAGGAAGCCACGCCTGAAAAACTCGGCCTGCTCATGGCCGGCGTGAAAGACGTAGCAACGACTTAAGTCGTTACTACAAATTAATGCTACAATTCAATCACCATTGGTTCGGTGGTCGCTGCGGATGAAACCCCCTCAGCGGCGTGGGGTGTAGTGCCCCTCGAAAAGTGCCGCCGTCCTTAAGAAGGAGGTCGTTCCACCTATGAACCTTTGGCAACAATACGTCCGCCCCACATCCGTTGCAGAAGCTGTTACTGCCCTCACGTCCGCTCCTGGCCCGGCGCTTCCCCTTGCCGGCGGGACGGACATTCTGCTCGACCTGCAACAAGGGCGCCATTCCCCCGTCCACACAATCGTAGATCTGACCGAGATTCCGGATTTGAAGCGCCTCGAAATCCGAGACGAGCGTCTCTTCATCGGCGCAGGTGTGCCGCTCTCCCGTATCGCGCGGGACCCGCTGGTTGCCAGCCATGCCCAAGCCTTAGTCGAAGCCTGTGACTTGGTCGGCGGACCGCAGGTGCGCAACGTGGCCACGTTGGGCGGTAATGTCGCGCACGCCCTGCCCGCCGCAGACGGCACCATCGGCCTGATGTGCCTGGACGCCGAAGCCGAGATAGCTGGCCCGGGTGGCAACCGGCGCAATCTCATGCCTGAACTGTTCCTCGGCCCGGGTAAATCTGCGCTACAAAGCGGCGAGATCATCGTCGGCTTCTACGTGGATCAAACCAAACCGGGACAGGCCTCCTGCTTCAAGCGCATCATGCGCCCGCAGGGTGTAGCCCTGCCGATAATAAATAACTCTGTCTGGCTGGAGCGTGAGGGTGAAACGATTAGGCAAATCCGTATCGCAGTAGGACCCGGCGGAGCGGTGCCGTTCCGCGCCCGCAAAGCGGAAGCCTTCCTGGCGGATAAGCCTTACTCTGACGAAACATTCAAGTCTGCGTTGGAAGCCCTGGTTGGGGAAGTCAAATTCCGCACCAGCGCTATGCGTGCTACTTCGGAGTATCGTTATCACCTGGCAGGTACGTTGTTGAAAGACACGCTCGAGACTGCCTGGAGGCGGGCTGGATAAAGACTGTATACCACCAAGGCACTAAGACACGAGGTCACAAAGAAATTTAAATTTTAGTGCCTTGGTGTCTCCGTGACTTTGTGGTAATGACCTTAGAAGGAAAAATTATGGAAAATCAAATCACCCTTACCGTTAACGGACAACCCCACACCCTTACCGTCACCCCCACCGAAACCCTGGCGGATACCCTGCGCAAACGCCTGAAACTGACCGGCACCAAGATCGGTTGCGAGGAGGCCGAATGTGGTGTCTGCACCGTGCTGGTGAATGGCGAACCGACGCTTTCCTGCGTTTACCCTGCTGCGCGCGCAGATGGCAAGGACATCCTGACCATCGAAGGGTTAGCCAGGTCAGAAGATGGCAATCTGGTCCTGCACCCCTTGCAGGAAGCCTTTGTCCAGCATGGCGCGGTGCAGTGCGGGTTCTGTATCCCCGGTCAGATCATGACTTCCTACGCGCTACTCAAGCGCAACCCCGACCCCTCGGCGGATGAGCTGCGTCACGCGCTGAAGGACACGCTCTGCCGCTGTGCAGGTTATCCTACCATCGAGAACGCCATCCTGGATGCGGCCCGCGCCTTGCGGACCGGTGAACCCGTCCACCCGCCGCACATCCCGGATTCAGTCAATGCCAGGGGCGTGATCGGCAAGAGCCGTATCCGCCCGGATGCGGTTGAAAAAGTTACTGGTGATGCCCTCTACACTGACGACCTTGTTTTTGACGACATGGTGTTTGCACATGTCCGCCGGGCGGGCGTGCCGCATGCTATCTTAAAGAGTCTTGATATCAGCAAAGCCAAAGCCTTGCCCGGCGTAGTAGCGGTTTTAACCGCTGACGACATCCCCGCTGAACGCACTCACGGACTGGTCGTTTACGATTGGCCAGTACTGGTCGGGGTTGGGGAACGGGTCCGCTACGTGGGGGATGCGCTTGCGCTCGTCGCGGCGGAAACGCAGGAGATCGCCGAACAGGCCGCAGCGTTGGTCGACGCGGAGTTCGAGCCCCAGACCGTGGTCAGGGATGCCGTCCAGTCCTACCAGCCGAACGCGCCCAAGCTGCACGAATCCGGCAACCTGCTCAAACACATTAAAGTCCGCAAGGGCGACATGGACGCAGGTTTTGCCAGGGCGGATGTCATTCTGGAACACACCTTTCACACCGCCATCACCGACCACGCTTTCCTCGAGCCGGAGTGCAGCATCGCCGTGCCGCTCGAAGACGGGCGCATGGAGGTCTACGTTGGCTCGCAGATCCCCTACCAGGATCGCACGCAGGTTGCACGGGTGATGGGCTGGCCGGAAGAGCGAGTGCGCATCGTCGGCCAGTTGATGGGCGGCGGCTTCGGCGGCAAGGAAGACGTGATGGGGCAGATCCACTCGGCCATGCTGGCGAACGCCACCGGACGCCCGGTCAAGCTGCTTTTCGACCGCCACGAGAGCCTGCTGGTGCATCCCAAGCGCCACGCCACGCAGATCAAGGTGAAGATCGGCGCGATGAAAGACGGCCGCATCGTGGCCGCCGAGACCGAGTTGTATGGCGATACCGGCGCGTATGCCTCGCTGGGCGAAAAAGTGATGACGCGCGCCACCACACACTCGGCTGGCCCATACGACATCGAGCATGTGCGCGCAGACTGCTATGCCATGTACACAAACAACCCGCCCGCCGGGGCCTTTCGCGGTTTCGGTGTCACCCAGTCGGCCTTCGCGGTCGAGAGCATGATGGACAAACTGGCCGAAACGCTGGAGATGGACCCGGTCGAGTTGCGTCGCATGAACGCCCTGCACGTGGGCAGCATCACCAACACCGGGCAGGAACTGCGCGACAGCGTGGGGCTGGTGGAATGTATCGATAAAGTGGCAAGTGCCATGTGCCAGGTGTCAGGTCTGCCGCGGGATGAATTATTCAAACCGCACGTGGCACCTGATGCCCCGCACCTGGTACGTTCGTGGGGCTTTGCCGCGGCCTACAAAAACACCGGCCTGGGCGGCGGCGCGCCCGACAAATCCGGCGCGGAACTCGAGCTCTACGACAACGGAACTTTCGAGGTCCGCAGCTCAGCCGCCGAACTTGGCCAGGGACTGGTCTCGGTCATGCAGTTGACCGTGGCCGAAGAGATGGCTGTCCCGCCGGAGCAGGTCAAAGTGCTGGTGATGGACACCGACCTGACCCCCAACGGCGGTCCGACCACGGCCTCGCGCCAGACCTACGTGACCGGCAACGCTTCGCGCTATGCCGCCATCACGTTACGCGAAGCCATTTCGCGCTCGATGGCCGAAAAATATGACGTGCCGCCGGAGCAAATCCGCTTCGAGAATGGGAACGTGCGTGTCAATGGGAGGACGTTGAGCTATGCGGACGTGGCCCGCGAAATGAAGGCCATGGGACAGCAGCCGCGCGCCCTGTACGAATACGAAGCCCCCAAAACCCAGCCGCTCGGCACGGGCGGCGACATGCACTTCGCCTTCTCGTTCGCGGCGCAGGCCGCCGAAGTGGAAGTCAACACGCTGACCGGCGAGGTGCGCGTGCTGCGCGTTATCGCCGCCAACGACGTGGGCATGGCCGTCAACCCGCTCGGCTTGCAGGGACAGGTCGAGGGCGGCGTGATGATGGGCCTGGGCAACGCCCTGACTGAGAACTTCATCGTCGAGGACGGTTACCCGGTTACCGACCGGCTGGCGCGTTACCGTATCCCGTCTATTGTGCACACGCCGGAGATCATCTCGATCGTGGTCGAGCATCCCACCGCGGATGGGCCTTACGGCGCCAAGGGCGTCGGTGAGATCGTCAGCATCCCGACCACGCCTGCTATCACGAATGCGATCTATAACGCGGTCGGTGTGCGGGTGGATACGCTGCCGGTGGACCAGGAGCAGATTGCGATGGAGTTGAGGAAACGGATCTAAATGTAACTCATATTCAAAAACGGCTCCTGAATTTATCAAGGAGCCGTTTCACTTTTCTACAATTTTATCTCACGATGTCAGTATTCTAATGCCTTTCCTCTTCGCCTGCGTCAATTTTCCGGGATGCAAGCCAATCTGTGGTCTGTTGTCTGGTGTTTGCATCTAGCTCAAGGATTTTCACCCACTGTGGCGGTTTCCATCCTTGTGCATTGGACTCAAACTCGCTTGCTGCCATGGAGGGAATAATGACCTCACCAGCCAATGGAAGCAAGTGTATTGCCCCCGCTTCGCTTAAATGCAAAAGCGGGCCAGTGTCACAAACGATGACACGGGTCACTCTTGTTTACCTTTTGTTTTGCTGCCCACTCAATGTCTGTAAGTTGGTATTGCTCTGCCAATGTGCGGTCTATCGCAACTTTTGGGACAAGGCGAATAGAGCCATCATCTTCGACAATCACTTCGAGCAAATCACCTTCTTTTACCTTTGCTTTGCGGCGGGTAGGGGCAGGCAGGGTAATCTGTCCATTGCTGCGGATTTGGAGATACTCGGACATGGCCTCTCGCTTTCTGGAAATTTGACTTCCTGAGTTCTCAGGTATTTTACTGTTGAAGTTATCACCAACTGGTATATGCGTGGATACACTGCCGGTGGACCAAGAGAAGATTGCGATGGAGCTTGCTCCCCGATAAAGTTTATCTTTAATCTTTCACCACACTGCAACAGAAAAAAATTCTTTGTGTATCGGTGCCTTCGTGGTTTGTCTTTTAAAATGCCATTAACATCAGGGTAAAATAGAGCGAACTAAGAGAGGAACTCATGAGCAAATTCACCGGCTATTGTTGTTCGATCTGCAAGACGGAATACCTTCCGGGGCAGGTCAACTATACCTGCCCGCAGGATGGCGGCAACCTGGATGTTGTTCTCGATTATGAAGGCATTCGAGAGAAATACGAGCCCGAAGACATTACCAGCCGGACGGACACCTCGCTGTGGCGCTATGCGCCGCTGCTGCCCGTCCCCGAAGTGGAAGGCGACGGCACGCCGCTGCACGCCGCGGGTTGGACGCCCGTCTTCAAGATGCCTGCCCTGGCCGGGAAGTTGGGCTTGCAAAACTTATGGCTCAAGGATGAATCCCGCAACCCGACCGCTTCCTTCAAGGACCGTGCCAGCGCCATTGTAGTGGCACGCGCCCGGGAGATCAAGGCCGATGTAGTGGTAACCGCCTCCACGGGGAACGCAGGCGCGGCGCTGGCGGGCATGTCGGCGGCGGTGGGGCAGCAGGCGGTCATCTTTGCGCCCAAGTCTGCTCCCCCGGCTAAGGTCGCGCAGTTGCTGGTTTTTGGCGCCAAGGTCATGCTGGTAGACGGCACCTACGACGATGCCTTCGACCTGACCGTCAAGGCCGCGCAAGAGTTCGGCTGGTACTGTCGCAACACGGGCTACAATCCCTTCACCGCCGAGGGCAAGAAAACGGCCGCCTTCGAGATTTGGGAGTATATGCAGGAAGCCGTCGGTACCGCGCCTTATACAGTCTTTGTCTCGGTTGGCGACGGTAACATCATCTCCGGCATCCACAAGGGTTTCAAGGATTTGCTGGAACTGGGCTGGATCGAGCAGATTCCGCGCCTCATTGGCGTGCAGGCGGAGGGCTCCGCGGCGGTGGCCAATGCGTTTCGCGCGGGGACCGAGGAAATTGTTCCCGTTTCGGCGGCCACCCTGGCCGACAGCATCTCCGTCGACCTGCCGCGCGACGGCGTGCGCGCGGTGCGTGCGGCGCGCGATACCGGCGGGACATACATCACCGTTTCGGACGAAGAAATCCTGTCTGCGATTGCGGAACTCGGCAAGGTGGGCGTCTTCGCGGAACCGGCCGGGGCCGCGTCCTATGCCGGGTTGGTCAAGGCGGCCGGCGAGGGTATAGTGGGAGGCGATGATCCCATCCTGGTGTTAAATACAGGTAGCGGGCTGAAAGACGTCAAGGCGGCCATGCAGGCTGTTGTCGAAGCGCCCGTCATCGAACCTACGCTGGAGGCCGTCAAGAAGCTGTTATGAAACCCGATTGGAGTTTACCGTTTCGTTACGTAATTGGAACGCTGGCATTCGTTGCCTTTGTCGCCTTTTTATTCTACGCGCATGAAGCGGTGAGCGCCCTGGTGATCGCTGCGTTTTCAGCTTATTTGATTAGCCCGGTGGTGTCGTTCTTGCTCGAACGGACGCGGCTTTCGCGGGCCTGGGCGGTCAACATCGTCTATTTCTCGGCTTTAATCCTGCTGGTAGGCTTGCCCGCTTCATTGACCCCCGTCTTTTTCAACGAGGCGCAACTGGTTGTGCAAGACTTGATGGATTTGACGACTGAAGCGAATGCAGCGCTATCGCAACCGGTGTTGCTTGGCCCTTACGAGTTTCATTTCGAGGAATTGGGGCGCAGTCTGACAGAACTGCAAAATACGGTGCTGTCGCCGCTGCCGGAAGAATTGCTGCAATTACTGGAATCCACATCCATAGGGGTGTTGTGGTTTCTGGTCATCATGGTCGCTGTGCACCTGTTCCTTTCGCATTGGCCCAAAATGCGCGACTGGCTGCTGGGGTTGGCGCCGGTCGCCTACCAGGACGAAGCGCGTGAGCTTTACCGACGCATTCGTCAGGTGTGGATGGCTTACTTGCGTGGACAGATCGTGCTGATGTTGATCGTTGGCGTGGTCTTTACGATTGCCTGGGCAATCATCGGCATTCCCGGCGCGCTGGTGCTAGGTGTGGTCGCTGGCTTCTTTACGCTGGTGCCGGATGTCGGTCCGTTCCTGGCGGCTGCGCTGGCGGTCGGCGTGGCCTTGCTGGAAGGCTCCAGTTGGATCCCGCTTCCGAACTTCTGGGTGGCAGGCATCACGCTGGCCACGTACCTGGTTTTGATCAACCTGAAGAACTTCTGGCTGCGCCCGTATGTGATGGGCCGTAGCGTGCACATGAACGAAGGTCTGGTGTTTATTGCCATCATGGCGGCCACCATCCTGGCAGGTATCATGGGCGCACTGTTGGTTGTGCCTGTGCTGGCGACAGTGGCGGTGATCGGTGAATATATCCGCAGACGTGTGCTTGGCCTGCCGGCCTTTGACGAGGGTAGTGAGGTCCAGTTTGTCAGGCCAACCGAAGAGCCCAAATCGATCCGCCGCAGGCGCAAGAAAGCTGCGGACAAGGAAGAACAGAAATAATGAAAATCGTTTATTCCATCGTCGCCCCCATCTATAACGAAATCGATAACTTATCCGAACTCTACCGCCGGGTCAGGGAAGTAATGGAATCGTCTGGGGATACCTGGGAACTCATCCTGGTAGACGATGGTTCCACGGACGGCTCCACGGATAAGATCCGTGAACTGGTCGAGGCCGACAAGCGTGTGCGCCCGGTCATTTTTGCGCGCAATTTTGGGCATCAGATTGCTATCACTGCCGGTTGGGATTATGCCCGTGGCGATGCAGTGATAATCATCGATGCGGACTTACAAGACCCGCCCGAAGTCATCCTTGATCTGGCAGAGAAGTGGAAAGAAGGCTATGAAGTTGTCTATGCCGTACGTATTGAGCGTGAAGGGGAATCTTGGTTCAAGAAGTTTACTGCCTCCCTGTTCTATCGCATTATCTATCGCATCACGGATGTAAAAATTCCGCTCGATACGGGGGATTTTCGGCTGATGGATCGCAAAGTTGTGGATGTGATGAAAACCATGCGCGAACGGCATCGCTTCCCTCGCGGGATGTCTGCCTGGGTGGGATTCAAACAGATTGGTGTGGAGTACAAACGCGCTGCCCGCCATTCAGGCGAAACCAAGTATCCATTCAAGAAAATGTTGCGGTTGGCTTTGAATGCAGTCACCAGTTTTTCTTACTTTCCATTGCAAGTTGCAACGTATATCGGATTTGTCGCGGCAGGCATTGCCATTCTCGCTATCCCGGTTGTCATTTACATGCGTATGACTGGCTCACAGGCTTTTTTTGGTCAGGCCACTACCTTGATTTCGGTGCTCTTCCTTGGCGGTGTGCAGTTGATTTCTTTAGGCATTCTGGGTGAGTACATTGGCCGCCTATATGACGAAGCCAAAGGCAGGCCGTTGTATATCGTCCGCGAAGCGCCGGAAGATCAGTAATCAGTTATCAATAAACTGTTGTCAGCGGTTCGCTGGTTGAATTATCCTGAGCTAGGCACAAGTGAGCCTCTCGAAGTGGTTCCTGGCGAAGGGTGTATCGAGACCAGGAACCGCGTTTTTTGAACAAATATGGACTTTTCTTTTCTCCGCGATAAATCCTTCATGGGTTCCATGCTGTCCCTGGCGATCCCGGTGGCGTTCCAGCAGTTCATTACTGCCAGTCTGAATATGGTGGATGTGATCATGGTCGGCCAGTTGGGTGAAGCCTCCATTGCCGCCCTGGGACTTGCCAACCAGATCTTTTTTCTGTTGATCCTGTTCCTGTTTGGCGTCACCAGTGGCATGGCGATTTTTACAGCTCAGTTCTGGGGCAAAGGGGATGAAGAGAACATCCGCAAGGTATTAGGTATTTGTTTGACGGTTGCTTTGTCCGTCGGTTTGTTGTTTACGCTCGCGGCTACGCTTATCCCCGAAACGGTGCTGGGCTTCTACACCGAAGATCCGGAAGTCATTGCCCTCGGCAGCAGTTACCTGCGCATTGTCGGGTTTTCCTACATGTTCATGGCAGTCACCACCTCCTATTTTGCTGTCTTACGCAGTATCACACTCGTCAAGATGACGGTTTTTGTCAGTGTAATAGCTATCATTCTAAAAACGACTCTGGGCTACCTGTTGATCTTCGGCATCGGGCCATTTCCCGCGCTGGGTGTGCGCGGCGCGGCCATTGGCACCACCTTTGGCTGGGTGTTTGAGTGTGTTTTGATTATCATCTCGGTCTACGCGCTCAAAACCCCTCTGGCAGCCAACCCCATCACGTTTTTTCGCTTCGACCGCCCTTTCCTAGGTAAAGTATTAAAAACGGCGCTGCCTGCCGCTGCAAACGAAGTCTTCTGGTCGGTGGGCATCACCATCTACAACGCGGTCTATGCACGCATTGGCACGGACGCCATCGCGTCTGTGCAGATCAGCGCGACGCTCGAAGAAATTGCCTTTGTGTTCTTCATTGGATTGGGGAATGCCTGCGCGATCATGGTGGGCAACAAGATTGGGGCAAATGAACAGGAGGTTGCTTTCGAGTATGGCCGCCGCTTTACTATTCTCACGGTATTGGTGGCTTTGTTCGCTGGTTTAATTATCCTGCTCTTACGTGGACCGGTGGTCAGTCTCTACGAAATTTCGCCACTTGCCGCCGACAACGCCCGCAGGCTGATGCTGATCTTTGCTGCTTCGGCCTGGTTGCGTTCCATTAACTTCATTCTATTTGTAGGTGTGTTGCGCGCGGGTGGAGATACACGCTTTGCCATGTTCATGGAGCTCTTTTCCATCTGGGCGATTGGTGTGCCTGCTGCGTTGATCGGCGGCTTCGTTTTGCGTCTCCCTGTCTATGGCGTCTATATGCTGGTATTACTCGAAGAGCTGGTCAAGGTTTTCATCATCACGCGCCGTTATCTCTCACGGAAGTGGATCCACGACCTCGTAAACGTTCCAGAAGCGATTTGAGTTCACCTAGCCGTTCTTGGCTGACATCTGCCAGTAACAGTGTCATCCCAAACGAAACCAAGACGACGGTGATAACGAAGAAGACTGCCTCCTCGATGGGTAGAACCCCGATAAAAATTCCGGTGGACTGAGAAGGATCGATCGTCCACATCCCCGCATCGATAGCCAGCGCATCCATCGCGGACAAATAACCTGCTCCCGTTAAAATGACCGTTCCCAACAGTCGGCGGAAGTGCCATAAGATGTCCGCGCCGAAGGCCAATTGCGGGGCGATGGCGGGCAGCGCCCACGTCAATGTGATGGTGAGATACGTGCCCGGTTCCCAGTCCGAGAGCAGCACGGAAAGCGAAACTACCCATAAAACGGCTAGCAGGCCCAAGGACCATGCTCGAAGCGATTTGTTGGGCGTTAAGGGATGATCTGGAATGGATGCTTTCCTTCTTGCCAGTGTCCACCACCACAATCCGATCATCAGCGTTTCCAGCACGAAGAAAGTGTATTCCTCCAGCGGTACGTAGCCGAACACGATCCCAGTGACCAGGTCTGGGTCGTAATACCAGACGCCCGTTGCGACCAGGTAGTTGTCCCAGGGGGTGGTGTAGATTACCGCCAGAACGATATGGATCAGGATGCCACGCCATATTTTGGCGTCGTTAAATCCGGACGTTGGTTTATCTTTCTCGCGCCAATTGACGAAAAGCAGGAACAGGATGGGGATAACCAGAAAACGAAGTAAAAAGCCGAAGTAAGTCATAGTTGGGGAGAATAGTTGAATAGGGAGTAGAGAACAGTAGATATATGGAGAAGTTGACTACTCTCTGGTTTCCGTTCTCTGTTCTCTGCGTGTAACGCTCATCATTACCCCAGGTCGCGGTTCAAGAGTCGCGCCCATGTGGGGACGGATTTGACCGGAGTTCAAAGTTTGAAAGGTGAAGGTTTTGAGTAAGTAAGCAAGCACCAGCCGCGCCTCGGCCTGACCAAAGGCCGCGCCGATGCATGCCCGCGGCCCACCGCCGAAAGGGACGTAGGAAAAGGACGGCGTTTTCCGTCCGCGTTCGAAGCGCGCTGGGCAGAACCCGTCTGCATTTTCCCAGATGGATGGATCGCGGTGGGTCAGGTAGATCGAGTAGAACATGCGCGCTCCCGCCGGAACAACGCCGCCTTCGAATTCCATATTTTCCGCCACCATGCGGTTGCCGATATGGATGGGCGGGTACAGCCGTAGCGTTTCTTTGATGACTTGGTCGAGCAATGGCGGCCTGTTATCGAGTTCCAACTCGGCTACGAGTTGTTGGTGAATGTCAGGGTGTTGCCCAAGCAAGGCGAAGGTCCACGCCAGCAGGGCGGTGGAGGTATCGTGCCCGGCGATCAGCATGGTCAGTATCTGGTCGCGGATGATGCCGTCGTCGAGGCCGGCGTCGATCAAATGCTGGAGTAAATCGCTTGGACCGTTGACTGTGGACGATGGACCGTTGGTCGTATTGGACAAACAACCGTCTGCTGTCCGTTGTCTACGGTCCTTGATTATTCCGTACAGATATTCATCCAAAACCCGCAAATGCTTTTTATATCCTGGCCTGGGTATTTTGCGCCATAGAATCCATGCTCCCGGCGAGATGTATTCGATGGTTTTCAGGATGGGAGTCCAAAGGCGCGGGATATCATCCCAGACGTCCACGCTGAATAGGGCTTGCATGATGATCAGCAGGGCAATCTTGCGGCTTTCGACCAGCATATCTATGCTCTGACCATCACCCCATGTAGCAGCAACCCGCTCGGTCTGCGCCAACATCATTTGCGCATAACCATCAAGTTGTGATGGATGCAGAGCTGGTTCCATCAGTTTGCGGTAATGGTCGTGCTCTTCGCCATCTGTGACCAGCACGCCACGCCGAAGCAGGTCGGTAACCGGGTCGTGGTTGCGCCAGAGCACCTTGTCACGCTCGGTGACCAGTACCTTGCGGTTGGCCTCCGGGCTAGCCACTACAAACGGTTTAAAGCCGGGTAGTGGAATCTGGAAAAAACCGCCCACGCGCTCGAAGAGTACGCGCAGCGGCCCGAGCGGGTTTTTGTGCTCCAGGAAGGATTGCAAGGCCAGGTGGCCGGTTTGAGGGTCAAATTGTTGTTTCATATGCTAACTTTGATAACTTGTATGCTTCCAGCGCGCGTTCACGCGCCTCGCGGTGATCTATGATGGGGGCCGGGTAACCTGGTACGTTAGTATTTTTCTCCCACGGGGCATGAATGACATCCGTGGATAAGTGTGCCAGTTCGGGCACCCACTTGCGGATGTAATCACCGTGCGGGTCGAATTTGCGCGCTTGCAGCACTGGATTGAAGATGCGGAAGTAGGGTGCGGCATCGGTGCCGGTGCTCGCCGTCCATTGCCAGCCGCCGTTGTTGGCTGCCGGGTCGCCGTCCAGCAGGTTCTGCATGAACCACCACTCACCCCAACGCCAGTTGATCAGCAGGTCTTTCACCAGAAACGAAGCCGCGATCATGCGCGCCCGGTTGTGCATCCAGCCAGTCTCACCTAGTTGGCGCATAGCGGCGTCCACGATGGGAAAGCCAGTCCGGCCTTCCGTCCATGCCTTGAATTCCGTCTCATCGTTGCGCCAGGAAATGTTTGCCAGCGTAGCATTGAAGGCGGTTTTTGCCACATATGGAAAATGATACATGATCTGGATGTAGAATTCGCGCCAGATTAGTTCGTTCAGCCAGGCTTCCGCGCCTTTACGACTCTCCGCATCATTTGCGGCGTTCTTCGACTGCGGGCCGCTACTCGGCCCTCCGCTCAGGGTCCTGCTTATGGCCTGCTGGGCGCTATGGACGACTTGTTTCAGCCCAAGCATCCCAAAGCGGATGTAGGGTGATAGTGCGGAGGTGCCGTCCAGGTCCATGCGATTGCGATTTTCTGCATAGTCGAATATTTTTTCAGTAACAAATACATCTAAACGCAGTTGCGCTTCTTGCCCTCCTGTCGGGAACAAATCGCTGGTAGGAGCCTCGGGGATGGATTCAGTCTGGATATTTCTTGGTGTGGGAATATGTTCAGGCGCTGGTGTGATGCTGATGCCGTCTGGCAACAGGGACTTCCATGCCTTCGCGTAGGGTGTGTAAACTGTGTAGGGCGCGCCATCCGCTTTTTTGACGAATTCAGGATGCTGGACGACTTGCCCCAGCACCAGTTGCAATGGCAGTTTGTGGGCGACTTCTGCTTCACGTTTACGGGCGTAGGGCGTGTAATCTTCTTCAGCAAAGATTGCGTCCGCGCTGGCTTCGGCCAGCAGAGAATGCAGGATTTCAACGGGTTTCCCACTGCGGATCACCAGATAGCTGCCGCGTTTTCGCAGGTCAGCATCCAGTGCGCGCAGGCCGTTGAACAGGAAGTTCTGTCGCCGCAAGGGGGTGCGCTGAAGCAGGTGTGGGTCGAGGATGAAGACCGGGAGTACAGGCGCAGCATTGAGCGCGGCTTGAAGCGTGGGGTTGTCCGTCAGACGCAAGTCCCGGCGAATCCACCAGATGGCTGTCATGCAGATTCCGGGGCTGCGAGTTCGCTCAAGGAATACCGGGTTACCTTTTCGTTGATGGTGATGTTCAGGGTCCCGTCACGGTTCAATTCCAGTCGACCTGCATTGCCGAGGTTGTCTTTGAAATTCAACGAGCCATAGGCGCGGATGCGTGTGCGACTGAGTAATGAAAGCGCCAGCTCGCTGGTGATGATCCCGGTCAGTTCAGCCATATATTCGCCGGACATGAAGGTGAAACGGGATGGCGCGGGCATACCCAATCCACGCAAACCGACGGTGGTGCCTGTGATTTCTTCCTTGCCCTGGAAAGCGTCGCCGTTGGACATGCCGACATTGTAGGAGATGTGATAATGCGGCGAACGGCTGTCAAGACGGGCGGTGACATTTGCACCGGTAGCAGGATCAGGTTCACTGACAATGTCGCCTGTGGCGTTGAAGTTGGGCTGGTAATAAGCGCGTCCGTAAGAAGTCGAAGATGTGGCGGTGTATATCGCAATATTTTCAAGAGCTTTGGCGCTGTGTCCCCGTGCAAGTAGTTCGGGAACCGGGGTCAGCCAGACGGTCTTGTGCATGCGGCGGACGATGTAACCCAGTAAGGTGATGCCTTCAGGTGGGAGTTCGTAACGGACGGTGTCAAGTAACATGCAACTTCCTCATATTTCTAAAATGAACGGATTTTGGACTCATTTAGACATTGCTGCTTCGTCAACGAATGTTTCCAGGATTTGTAATACTTCATTGTTTTCGGGAATATCGCTCATAGCGTGCCCGTAATGAACATAGCGAGCAATGCCCTGTTTGTCGATAATGACCTGGGCTGGCATGCGCCCCAGCTTGAACAGGTTGACCTCCTGCCCGTAGCGTTTCAAAACGCTATGGGTTGGGTCGGGCAAACCGATGAAGGGTAGTTTGTGCGACTTCCAATACAACCTGAAATTATCTGCGTCTTCAGGCCCTACCACGATGATCTCGGTTTCCAGTGCCTGGAATTTCGAATAGTCTCGGCGCAACTGCGCCATGTGCCGTTGGCAGAATGGTCATATAAAGCCACGATTGAACACCAGTAGCGCGTTACGTTTGTTTTTGAAATCTGATAGGCTGATTTGCTGCCCGTTAGCATCCGTAAGTGAAAAATCAGGCGCAGGTTGGTCGATTTGAACTCGTTTAGCCATTAAAAACCTCTTTTTTGCCCCTCCCAGGGCGGGGATGCCTGTGCGCGGAATTCTTCCACGCTTGGTCCCTTTAGATTTCCCAATCGCCAGGTACCGTACAGGTAACTGAGCACCAGCAGGATAATTAGAGCAGGCCAGCCCAGCAGAACATTGACGAATGCCAGTTGGTTTGCAGCCTGAGCTTGGAAAAGCGAAACCTGCCAGAGCAAGCGGGCGGCGAAGAATATTGTCCATGCAATCGTAACTTCGCTGTATGCCGGGCGTACGTGCGGATGCCAGTACCATTCCAACGGCCAGCGGCGGGCGAGGAAACTCGTCCAGGCGACAAACGGTCGGCGGATAAGCAGGCTGATCAGCGCCAAGGCAAAGGTCATGCCGCCGCTGACCAGATTGGGGAGGAAGTAACCTTCCGTCCGCCCCAAGAGCCAGACGATAAGAATGGCCAGACCCACACTGCCGATCCCAGCCAGGGCATACAGCAGGGATTGTCCGCGCCACAGACGCAGGGCGGCGATCAGTGTTGCCGGGCCCAGGGAGGCCCACATGGCGGCCTGGAACCCGAACATGCCGTTTACCAGCAGGAAGATAACCGGCGGGATGATGGTATCTAGCAGATTGCCTTTGCCCAGAACAAGGCGAAACTCATCCAGGAGTTCGCGCCATTTATTGTTCCGGGCGGGCGTCCAATTTTCAGGCATGCTTCCCCATCCAGAACTTCTTCCAATCGCCCCGACTGGTGTACAGGTTGATGAGCGCATACAGGCTGCCGGCAAAGAAGCCTAGTACCAGCATGGCGACTGTCCAGAGCAGGGCCACAGGCAGGGATTTCTCGCGGTAAATGATCCAGGCTGAGAACAGCGTGAAGCCGACATACAGGTCTACCAGCGAGACGATACCCCAGGGCATGGATGCCAATTGGCTGCCTTCGCCGAAGAAATCACCGACGGTAAAGCCGTAGATCAAGACGGCGGTCATGGCAAGTACGCCGAGAAATGTAATAAATTTTGCGAGTTTCATCAGAGCACCAAAATGATCCCGAAGATGATTTCGACTACAAGGCTGATGATGTTGGACTGTTCGATGGATCTGTCTGTTACCATCGAGACAGCGCGTACCGCGCCGATGGCCAGGTACATAATGCCGAGCATCTGATAGG
This sequence comes from Anaerolineales bacterium, assembly GCA_016928525.1. Next base: position 31,762 of record JAFGKO010000061.1, read on the forward strand.
TTTCGCGTGTTCCCAACAGGAACACAGCGATGCCCAGCCCGATGAACAGGCCACCGAGAATGGAACGTATTTCCGTGATGCCGCGTGCGCCCGGGGCTGTCAAGCCGGTAAAGCCTTCCGCCATTTTGGGCCAGAACAGGGAGAGCACGCCGGTCAGGATGGTGCCGATCACGGCGATGATTTGAAGGATTTTGAGGATGTTCATTATTTGCCTACCTTTGTCAAACGCGGAATCAATACGGGCGTGTTCTTTTTATAGGCCTCATAATCTTCCTGCCCGCCCCATTTTTTATCTGCCTTTTTCTCTAGCAAGGGAATGCCACTGACGCGGGTAAGCAGCAGGGTGACAAATAGGGGCGAGATCATGGCAACCCACTGCCAGCCTTGTAGAACGGGGATAACAGTGATGGCAATGCCGACCCACAGAACGATTTCGCCAAAATAATTGGGATGGCGCGAACGCGACCACAAGCCCGTTTGGATGAACTTGCCCTTGTTCGCTGGATCTGCATTGAAGCGGCTTTTCTGGGAGTCGGCAACCACTTCAAAGGCGAAGCCGAAAGCCCAGACGAGAAAACCGAGGATGGCAAATACATCTATATCTTTCCGTGTGACGGTGGTGATTCCAACCAGCGCGGCGGCTGCGGTAAAGGTGATCCACAAGCCCTGTATGGTCCAAACGTTCAGGAAGCGGATGAACGAAGGCTTGATCTCATCAAAGCGATCATCCTTGCCAGCCTTTTGTATCCGTCCGAACAAGAACGTCCCCAAACGCAGCGCCCAAATAATGACCAGCGCCGCGAGCAGGATGGATCGTGCATCTAAGACGGTGCTATACCTGCTGTAGCAGACTGCGACGCCGACTACGGAGATGTATGTGATGCTGCCAGTCAGGTCGAAGAATTTTTCGGTCTGGAATAAATACGAGGGGATGAAGACCAGCCACTGGATTAGAAAGGCCAGTCCGACCGAAATGGCGAATATCGGAACGCCGCCGAGCATAGCGCCGCCCTGGCTGCCTGCCAGGGCAACCAGGAAGCCGATGATTATCAGGATGGGAAAAGCGATGAGAGCGTTGCGGTCGGTTGTTTTCATGAGTTATCCTCCTTTATGGATACACAGGCAAAACCGAGTGCGCCAACGCCAAGATGTGTGCCAAGCACAGGCGTGATCTGGACAATGGGTATCTCACTGTTCGGCAGGTAGTGTTTGATGCGTTGTAACATTTCCTCGGCTTCGTATTGCACGCCCGCGTGGACAATGGCGAGTTTTTCGAAAGGTGCATACTCTGTCAGCCATTCGAGCATGCGGGCGGTGGCTTTGCCTTGCGTGCGGACGCGATGGGCAACGGGGTTGCCCTGGTTCATGTGGAGTAGGGGTTTGATTTGCAAGAGTTCCCCGAAGCGTGCCAGCGCAAAGTTCATCCGTCCGCTGCGACGGAGATATTCGAGCGTCTTGAGCGAGGCGAAGACGTAGGTGCGCTTCATCATGTCGGCCAGGCTGGCGAGGATATCTTCCATCTTATTGCCGAGTTCAGCCAATTGGGCCGCCTTCTCAACAATAAAGCCTAGTCCCAGGCTGAGTTGTGTTGAATCCAGCACTGTGACAGGGATGCGGGTGAATTGTTCGGCCGCCACGCGTGCTGCGTTGATGGTGGCACTTAGTTTCTCCGAGATGTGGATGGACAGGATGGCTTGAGCGCCCGCTTCTTCCAGTTTGTTCCAAGCATTTATAAAAATCTCGGTGCTGGGAGTGGCAGTGGTGGGCGCTGGGCGAAAGGTGGGCAGCCTGCGGTAGAACTCCTCGCGGGTCAGGTTCACGCCATCCAGGTAGGAATCGTTTCCCTGATTGATGTACAGGGGGACAACAGTGATGCCGTGTTTTTCGATGACGGCTTCAGGCAGGTCGCAGGTACTATCGGTAACAATACGTATGTTCATTTTTCCTCCACCAGGTTATATGAGTACGGCTTGATAAGCCTAATTCTTTCCGTTGATTTGTGTTCTCAGCCAGGACGAAATGGGCTGGCCCTCTTTGCCCATGGCCGAATCGATGGATTTTGCATAAGCTGCAAAAAAGACATCCAGGCTTTCAATATTTTGATCGTGTTCACGTAGCAGACCTTCGATCCATGCCATCTCTCCTTCCAGGGCCTCGATATTGCCCAAAGATAAAGCGGATACCAGGTTATTCCCAAGTTGCTGAATGGCAATAGTTGAAAATTCAATCGGGATGCCGATTTTGGTGCTTTCTGTCAAGGTATACATATCAATCATGGGCTGGTTATGAATGAACGACCTGCTTAATTGCTTATCTTTTTCATCGACTGGCACAATGCCTTCCAGGGGTATGTCTGAAGTTAGTAAAGTTTCCACTGCCTGAACTGCTTCTTGAATCGATTCGCCCAGGAAGTGAGCCGGGATGCGGTTACGCAGTTGGGGGATTTGATTGAAAATGCGACCACCGTAAGCGACACGCCCTCCGTTGGCGTTGAGGTATGCTGCTGTTTCTCGTAAGTCATTAGCGGTTTGTAGCAATTGTGCCGACAGAATAACGAGATGTGGCTTGATAGATTGAAGAGTTTCATTGTAACGCTGAATCGGCACATTAGCGCCCAGGTAGACAACTTTCAGTCCACGGCGGCGAAGCAAAAGGGTCAGTAACAATGGTACAAATACATGCTGTTCACCCGTAGTGCAACCGATCAAGATCGTGTAAGGACGAGTGGGCGGCGGGGCCGCGGCGATAAGCGCATCCAGCCGGCGTTGTACGAGGGCAGATGTGAAATGCTCTTGCTGGGCGTTGATCTGGTTGTGGTACCACATCTCACCGATTTGCTGCAGGCCGCGCTGCATTACTTCTATGCAGACTGTTTCCAGCGGGTGCGTGGCAAAAGCCTGGTTGAGCAGTTGTTCGGCGCTGTTTTCGTCATATACCAGGCAGGCATCCAGCCAAGTCTGGCGGATAGCGTCCAGGTTGGCGCTGGGGATAGTTGTAATTTTTGTGGCGGGAGCAGGCAACGGGTCCTGGCCTGATCCGGTCAGTTCATTCCACATGTCCACCGCGCGAGAAATACTCAGTCCTTCGCGTTGTTTTGCCATCAGCCATTTTATGATCTCGATGTCGCGTTGGGAATACAGGCGGTGACCGCCGGGCGTACGTTCAGGCATGGGCAGGCCATAGCGGCGTTCCCAGGCGCGCAGGGTGTCGGCAGCGATGCTGGTCTCTTTGATAACGGCTTTCAAGTTAAACGTAGGCGTGGTGCTGATAGACATCTTTTCTCCAGAAAAGGGATTAATCGGTTGCAGCGGCGACTGCATTGACCATATTTTGTACAGATATTGTACCCTTTTCTAGCAGAATTCGCTCTGTCGTTAATCTGGCAGATAGCAGCACAATGGGCAAACCGGTGCCAGGGTGCGTGGACGCACCGGCGAAGTACAAATTCTTATATTTCTTGTGACGGTTATGTGGACGCAGGTAGCCGACCTGCCAGAAATTGTGACTCAAGCCAAACGCAGCGCCCTTTTCAAGGTTGAAGCGTTCTTTCCAGACTTCAGGCTGGTACACGATTTCGAACTTGATGTGACTCTCCAGATCTGTGATGCCCATCTCTTTGGACAGTCGTTCGAAGACGGTTTGACGCGCCCGGTTGACGCGCTCATCCCAATCCTGCTTTGAAGCTGCATCCAGATGACCGACCGGAACCAGCACGTAGAGCGTATCCTGGTCTTTGGGCGCGGCGGCGGGGTCGGTCCGGGTGGGTGCGTGCACGTAGAAGCTGGGTTCGTCGGGCAGGTCATGGTCCTTGAAGATCTGATCGAAGGAGGCCTTGTAGTCGCCACCCAGGAACACGTTGTGATGCGCGATCTGCGGGTATTGCTTGTCCACGCCCCAAAAGAACATGATGGTGGAGCAGGTATAGAGCTTTTCATCCAGTTTCTTAGCTTCGACCGGATCGGGCAGTAATTCCTTGTAGATGTAGGGCAGATCAGCGTTGCCGACGAAGATGTCTGCTTCCAGCGTTTGCCCGTTTTCCAGTTCGACCGCTGTGACTTTTGAACCTTCAACTTTCAACTCTTTGACGGGTGCATTGTAGATAAACTTCACGCCTAGTTTTTCGGCAACTTTTACAAGCGCCTGGATGCCGGCGTACATCCCGCCCATGGGATACCAGACGCCTTCAGCCAGTTCGGTGTATTGCAGCAGGGAGTATGTGGCCGGGGCATCGTATGGGCTAAGTCCCAGGTACATATTCTGGAAGGTGAAAGCGGCCTTCAGGCGTTCGTCTTTGAAGAAGCGACCTGTGTTGCGGTGGTGTTTGTCCAGCGCTTTGAGTTTGAAGATCAGCGGCAGGTTTTTCAGGCTGAAATACTCAAAAATGTTGAAGAAATTACGGCCAACGAATTTTTCCAGTGAGATTTTGTAATGTTTTGCGCCCTCAGCGATGTAGTTCAGGAAACCGGTAAAAGCAGTCTTTTCCACAGATTCGAGCTGGGTTTGCATATCACCGATGTTGGAAGTCAACTCCAGTTGTAAGCCATCCTCGAAATGGACTTTGTAGGTCGGGTCGATGCGGCGCAGGTCAAAATGGTCGCTCATCCTTTCATCCAGGGATGCGAAGGTTTCCTCCCAGACTTCGGGCATCAGGAACAGGGTCGGGCCGATGTCGAAGCGATGGCCATCCTTCACGATCTGGTTGCAACGCCCACCCGGGGTCTCGTTCTTTTCGAGCACGGTGACACTATATCCATTTTTTGCCAGACGAGCAGCGGTTGCGATCCCGCCGATGCCAGCGCCGATCACAATTGCTGTTGGTTTTTGAGTCATAGTTCTCCTTCAATGCCCTCTCCTTCTAGGAGAGGAGTAGGGGGTGGGGGCCAGAATAAGTTGCCTGTATTATACATATTGTCTAGTTTTTGTCAAGATATAATTAAACAAAATATTGACAAATTAGATAATACCTGTATAATTTAGCTACCAAATCTTTGGAGGTAGCTCATGGAAATGCAGGCTCGCTGGGAAAATCAATTACGCGCACTGGCTGGTAATGTTCCCCATCCGTCTACTCGCCCGCTTTTTTCGTACTGGGCTGGGGATGCCGTTCTTCGCAAAGCCTATGCCCGCACCGAAGAAATCACCAGCGAGCATAGCAAGTCCTTCTACCTGGCATCGCAATTGCTGCCCGAAGAAAAGCGCTCTGCTGTGCGCGCCCTGTATGCGTTTTGCCGTACCGTCAATGATATTGTGGATGAAGACACTGTGGACCAACGGGACGCACATCTCGATTACTGGCGGGGAGTGGTGCAGAACGCATCTTTCTCGGATGATGACCTGGTCGCCGCTGCATGGAGCGATACCCTGGCCCGTTACCACATCCCGCGTCACTACGCCCTGCAACTGATCGACGGCGTCAACCGCGACATGACCCAGACCCGCTACCAGAACTTCGATGAGCTGGCAACATATTGTTACGGGGTTGCCTCCACGGTGGGACTGATGAGCATGTATATTGTCGGGTTTACTTCAAATGACGCTGTACCCTACGCCATCAAACTGGGCGTTGCCCTGCAAATGACCAACATCCTGCGCGATGTGGGCGAAGACTACCGCAACGGACGGCTTTATCTCCCCCGGGAAGAACTGGCGCTCTACGGCATCCGTGAAGCGGACATCGCCGCGGGCAACGTGACGGACGCCTGGCGCTTGTTCATGAAATTCCAGATCGAGCGCACGCGCAAGTTGTACGAAGAGGCCTGGCCGGGCGTAAAAACACTTGAGCGCGAAGGTCAATTGGCAATCGGTGCGGCCGCCGTCTTTTATCAAGGTATCCTGGATGCCATTGAAGCCAATGGTTTTGATGTTTTCCATAAGCGTGCAAGCCTGAGCGCCTGGGAGAAGCTTGCCCGTATCCCTGCTCTGTGGTGGAAGGTAAAGGCCTAATAACAATAATCCCCTGATTTCGGAAACAATCTCCCGCCATTTGACGGGAGATTGTTCTTTACTCAGCCTATCCCTTCTTTAGAACTCTGGCAATCAACGCACCTGCGGGCGCAGCCAGGAAAAAAGCCAGAACAGCAGATAGGATCAGGCCGATCCCGCCCAGGATACCCATCCAGATAAAAGCGTAGGTTGGGCCAAGGTCCTTAACAATGTTCCCGCTAGCGTCCACACAGCGCATTTCATAGGCGGTGGATGGGGTTTCGAACCCGTTTTCATCTATGGTCGTGGTTTCATACGTAAATATCTCTGCCGTACTGCCGGTAGGGCACAATCTGGGACCCAGGATACGCGCTACAGAATCGCCTGTCACAGTGGAGGTGATACTGCCGACCACCATTGTCACTGGCAACAGGCACATACACAGGATGCTAAACACCAGCACCCAGAGGATGCAACCTGAGACTGCCCCTGTCTTTGCTGATTTCATAAGATAATCTCCATGATGGGAAGAGTAATGTTACGATACAATAAAACACTCCTGGCTGGAAAAGGTGCTGCGCTTTGTTTGTAAAAAACAACTCTTGGGCAGGGAAGTCAATATAATGAAATACAACTTTGATACCATTATTGATCGTCGCTCCACAAATTCCATTAAGTGGACCAAATATCCTGAAAATGTCATCCCGCTCTGGGTGGCGGACATGGATTTTTTGACCCCACAGCCAATTTTGGACGCGCTTCGAACTACGCTTGAGCGTGGGGTGCTGGGCTATGAGATTCCGTCCCGCTCTTTGTTTGAAACCGTTGTCGCCCGTATGGAAGGATTGTATGGCTGGAAAATTGACCCGGGGATGGTAGTCGCCACCCCCGGCATTGTCAGTGGATTCAATGCCGCCGCGCGGACGGTATGCGTTCCAGGCGATGGTATTTTGATGCAGCCGCCGGTTTATTTCCCGTTTTTAGTTATGCATGAGAACCTGGGACTGGCACGTCAGTTTGCGCCGCTCGTCAAGGTGACGGACGGGAACATCCTCCGGTATGAGACCGATTTCGATGCTTTTGAAGCAGCTATGGGGGCGAATGATGCGCCAACACGTATGTTCCTGTTTTGCAATCCCCATAATCCGATCGGCACTGTGTTTACAAAGGAGCAACTGTCCTGTCTGGCTGAAATCTGTCTACGGCATGGTGTGGTCATCTGCTCTGACGAAATCCACAGCGAACTGTTACTTGGTGGAACGCAGCATATCCCGCTTGCCACGCTGTCCCCGGAAATCGCCGACCGAACCATAACGCTCCTCGCGCCCAGCAAAACCTTCAATACCGCCGGTCTGTTCTGCGGCTTTGCGATCATTCCCAACTCGGAGCTGCGCGAGCGCTACCAGAAAGCCGTTGGCGGGATGACCTTGCACGTCAATAGCTTGGGCCAAATTGCGGCACAGACCGCCTTTTCCGGAGCCTGTGACGACTGGCTCAAAGAAGTCCTTGTCTATCTGACTGCCAACCGGGATTTTCTAGCTAACTATATGCAGGAAAATATGCCGGAAATTCACCTGACGATACCCGACGCTACCTACATGTCCTGGCTGGATTGCAATCCCCTGCTTGGATCTGGCAGGATCTCAGGTTCTCCATTCGAATTTTTCCTGAACGAAGCAAAAGTGGCTTTGAATGACGGTTATGAGTTTGGTCCTGGTGGAAAGGGGTTTGTGCGTTTGAATTTTGCCTGTCCACGAAGTATGCTGGAGGGCGCTTTAGACCGTATCCGTGATTCGCTATTTTAGGGGTATCGCTGACTTACAAATTGACTTATCTTGCCGTCAGGACTTCTTGACTTCGCTTGTCCCTGCGCGAAGCGGAAATGTAGGCATATAAAAGTACACTGATGAGCAGCAATTAGAACTGCGCGTTTGGGCAGAGCGGATCGAAAGGCGCTTCCTCGTCCAATGGGTAAAACCAGCGAATATACCTGTACAGACTATCGTAACTGAGTGCGCTCCCAATCGGATTCCCCTCTTTGTCGACCCCACTCTGCTGCATCAAAGTGACACGCCAGTTGAACACAGCACAATTCGGCTGGTGATAAAGCGCCTCCGGGAGCGTGAATTGGGTCTCGCGAGTAGCATACCTGACCTTGATATTGTCCTCGCCGTAGTTGAAATCCACTTTTACCTGGTAGTATTCGTCATCTGCCAATTCCTTGAGCGGTTCCCAGGTCAGCACGATAGGTTGTCCCAGTCCTGAAAAACGTGCGCCCATCTCTGGGTTGATCAAGATAGGTTGAGGTAAGAGTGGTATGAGCGGTTCGGGCGATACGCCATTGACCTGCGCTTTGGAATCAATATCAAAATTTTCCAATAAAACTGTATGCGCATCGATATTGCTCGGTGGATAAATGACGGTGGTTGCAATGGCGTAAGTTTTGTCGACTTCCGGGGCATAGAAAACTGTCCATTTCATCTCGTAGTAAGAATACTGGCCGCGCGCCGGAGCTTCCCAGGCACCCCAGCGCTTGAACGTTGTGCGCTCGAAGGCGCCAATCTCACGCACGGGTGTAAAGCCCAGATCGCCGATATCGGCCAGCATAAAGCTGCGCACTGCTTCCGGGCTGTCGAGCTTGAAATCTCCCTTTCGCCATTGGACTTCTACCCAGTTTTCCGGAAAGACGTGTTGTGAGGGGATGATCCCGCCCCAACGCAGCAGACCATTCTCGGCATCGCCGCGTTCCGCTGCCAGCATAGGTTGGATACCGCGCAGGGTTGGTGCATCCAACCAGAATCCGTATTTGTGATAAAGCTCTTCACTGGTCGAGAAAATCACCCTAAGCTGATTGAGGCTTTGACCGTGGCCTTCGTTTGTGTCTGCCTCTACTTTGATTGCCCAGAGTCCCTCTTGCATGCGATGCGGAACCGTCCAGGAATCACTGCGGTATACATCGCCATCACCGAACACGGCAGGAATTGTCCCAATCACCTGCCCATCTGGGTTGCTGAAAGACACGGTCACGCTGGCATCTTGTACGGGGCGTTCCTGTTCGTCCGTTACCCGCACGATAGCTTTGATGGTTTGTCCCATCTTGATCTCTGAACTTTCCTTTGGATAGAGCAGGCTGATGTTCAATGTTCCCGCTTGCACAGGCGCGTGTGTCGGTTCCTGGATCGGGGCGCTACAACTTGTCAGTAGCAAAGTTCCGAAAAACAACCAGAGAAGAAGTTTTTTCTTTTTTAGGGGCATACCAATGATATTCCTTTTCGATGTCTTTTTCCTGTGGGCCACCAGCGAGCGGGGAGTATATCACTGTGGCGACATTTTGTGGATGTTGTTTTGACTTTTCTTGGTTACAATGTATACATGGACAAAATCGCATTGATAGACTTGGTTCGCCGCGAAATGGCCCCAAAACCCTGGGTGGAGGGCGAAAAGATCCCTTGGAACGACCCGGATTTCAGCCGGCGCATGCTCAAAGAGCATCTCTCACAGAAGCATGATGCCGCCAGCCGTCGTACGCCGATCATCAAAAAACATGTGAATTGGATCCATAGCTCTGTTCTGGGCGGGATACCCTCGCGCATCCTCGACCTGGGATGTGGCCCCGGCCTGTACTCTGCGCGTCTCGCCAAGCTCGGGCATGCTTGTCGCGGAATTGACTTTTCTCCAGCATCCGTCGAGTACGCTGTTAAACGTGCGCCTGATAGTTGCAGCTATACCCTCGGCGATATCCGCCTTACGGATTTTGGTTCTGGTTACGACCTGGTCATGCTCATCTTCGGTGAATTCAATGTTTTCAAACCTGATGATGCGGGCTTGATTCTGCGAAAGGCACGAGCGGCTCTAAATCCGGGTGGAAAATTGCTTCTCGAAGTAACTACCTTCGATACCGTTTATGAGATCGGCAACCAACCTGCTATCTGGTATTCTGCCGAAAACGAGCTTTTTGCTGATGAACCCCATCTATGCCTGATGGAGTCCTTTTGGGATAATGATGGTTCTGTTGCTATTGAGCGTTACTACATTGTGGATGCTGCCAGTGGGGAGGTAACCCGCTACTCTGCCAGCACACAGGCATATGAGGAAGAGCAATTTAAAGGGATGCTAAGCACGGTCGGTTTTTCTGAAGTCGATATCTATCCATCGCTCCTGGGAAAAGAAAACCCTTCCCAACGGGAACTATTCGTGCTGGTTGCAAGAAAAGACTCATAGGTCGGGCTTGCAATCCGATGAAACTGCCTCGAAAGGAATCCCTATGAAAATCTTATTTATCGGCGGCACTGGCCTGATCAGCTCGGCCTGTTCCGAACTGGCCATCCAGCGCGGGATCGAACTTTATATTCTCAATCGCGGAGTAACTACAAAATATCCTGTGCCCGAAGGCGCGCACCTTCTATTGGGCGACATACACCAGGATGAGAGCGGCATATCCGCATTGTTTGAGGGTCATCATTTCGATGCAGTTGTGGATTGGATCGCGTTCACCCTCGAAGACATCGAGCGGGATATTCGTCTCTTCAGCGGAAAGACGGACCAATTTGTCTTCATCAGCTCTGCTAGTGCTTACCAGAAACCGCCCGCCCACTATCTGGTCACGGAAGAAACGCCGCTTGAAAACCCCTTCTGGCAATACTCGCGGGATAAGATCGCCTGTGAGGAACGGCTGATGCAGGCCTGGCGTCAGGATGGATTCCCGGTCACTATTGTGCGCCCCTCGCTGACCTATGGCTCGTCACAAATCCCACTTTGCATGGGCAGTTGGCGGCATCCCTACACTGCGCTCGAGCGGATGAAACAGGGCAAAAAAATCATTGTCCCCGGCGATGGCACTTCGCTATGGGTCTTCACCTGGAATACGGACTTTGCCAAAGGCTTCCTCGGTCTGTTGGGAAATAAAGATGCGCTTGGCGAGGCCTTCCACATCACTTCCGATGAGGTGTTGACCTGGAATCAGGCTTACGAAGAAGTCGGACGCGCGCTGGGAGTGGACTTGGATATAGTGCATATCCCCTCTGAGTTGATTGCCAAATACGATCAACATGCCCTCGGCAGCCTGATCGGCGATAAGGCCAACAGTGTAGTGTTCGACAACAGCAAAATCAAACGCTTTGTGCCTGATTTCGAGTGCAAAGTGCCCTGGGCCGAAGGCGTACGCCGGTCGGTTGCCTGGTTCGAAGCCGATCCTTCCCGCCAGACGGTTGATGATGAAGCCAACCAACTCTGGGATACTATCATTTCTGCTTATGAGGCGGCCTTTCCAAAAGCCTGAAAATCGCTAAACAAAAAGGCGGATGGGGGTTACCCATCCGCCAACTTGCATTTCGTGCTTATGTGGAGGAAAGAGAGGAACCAAACGCTTATCGTCGCTAGGGACTTTCGGCTCGAAAGCTAAGTGCTCTTCGCCGGTTTAAGGGGTCCCAGTCTTTCCTCGGTTGTAGCTTTCAATCAATGTTTCGATGAGCACCTCCTTCTGATAGGGAAGCGACTATCTGTAATTATCATACACTAAAAGTATAAAATTTACATTAAAAATTACCGTCAAATTTGTAAACGATTCCCCTACGTTTGTGCGATCCATTGCAAACAAACAATAGAACTTTATGTAATTTTCTTGATTGTGCGATATAATGCAAGTTGTCAGACAACTTCCTCCGTTTTACAAGGAGCTTCCCTAAATGACTACAATCGATCTTACCATCCATAAAGAACGTCGCGCCCGTGCCATCCGGCGTGCCCGCGAGCGCAATATCGTCATCCCAACCTATGCCCAGATGAAAGATCCGTCCAAAATTCCGGCCAAAGTCAAAGAAGAACTCAAAAACATTGGCTTATGGGACGTACATCCGCGTAACCTGTTCCGCATTACCTGGAAGAACGAACCGGTCGCTTCGGGCGGGACCTTTGGCGGCGTTAACTACCTTGAGCTGCCCTCCTCGCTGACGGGCGTCCCGGCGCGCATTATCGTGCTGGTGGGCAAGTGGTTCCCGACCGGCGCGCACAAGGTTGGGGCGGCCTTCGGTTGCCTCGTGCCGCGGCTGGTGACAGGCCAGTTCGACCCAACCACCCAAAAGGCAGTTTGGCCGTCTACCGGAAATTATTGCCGTGGTGGCGCCTATGACTCGGCCCTGCTTGCCTGCGAATCGATTGCCATCCTACCTGAAGAAATGAGCCAGGAACGCTTTGAGTGGCTGGCGAATATCGCCGGCGAGACCATCAAGACGCCCGGTTCCGAATCGAACGTCAAAGAAATTTTTGACAAGTGCTGGGAGTTGCGCAACTCTGGCGAAGACTTGATGATCTTCAATCAATTTGACGAGTTTGGAAATTATATGTGGCACTACGAAGTGACTGGCCACGCCATGGAAGAAGTGCTTCAGCAGGTCATGGGTCCCAATGACCGTTATCGCGGCCTGGCCTCTGCCACTGGTTCGGCCGGGACGATTGCCAGCGGCGATTACATGAAGCAACTTTTCCCGGATAGCAAGATCGTTGCCAGCGAAGCCCTGCAATGCCCGACCCTGCTCGAAAACGGGTTCGGCGCGCACCGTATCGAGGGGATTGGCGACAAGCACGTGCCCTGGATTCATAACTCCAAGAACACCGACATGGTTGTAGCGATTGATGACCAGGCTGTGGTCAATCTTAGCCGTCTGTTCAACGAAGAGAGCGGGCGCGCCTTCCTGGTCGAGCAGGGCGTGCCGGAAGGGATCGTCGGTCAACTTGATTTGCTCGGATTCTCTAGTATCTCCAACGTACTGTCAGCGATCAAAGCTGCCAAGTACTACGAGATGGGCGAGAACGACATCATGCTGACCGTGCTGACCGACTCGATGGAACTGTACCGCTCGCGCCTGCTTGAGATGCACCAGGAAATTGGCGAATACACCGAGAAAGCTGCCGCCGCCGACTTCGCGCGTTACCTGCACGGCCAGAGCACCGACAACCTGGAAGAGCTGCGCTACACGGACCGCCGCCGCATCCACAATCTGAAATACTTCACCTGGGTCGAGCAACAGGGCAAGACTTACAATGAGATCCAGGAAATGTGGTACCAGCCGAACTACTGGGAAGGCGTCCAGAAGCAGGCTGATGAGATCGACGAGTTGATCGTGGAATTCAACAAAGAAGTTGGGTTGATGTAGGACGTAGATGCTTCGAGCGGGTCTTAGACCTGCCCGGGGCCTACTGGTAAATTTGCCTTGACAATTCCTGTCTCTCATTCTATAAAGAGGATGACAAAATAAACTTTAGGAGGTAAAAATGGCAGGTGAACGAAAGAGTGAGATTAATCGCCGCCGGCACCGCAAGGCCAAGCTCAAGAAGCTACGTGCCCGCCTGGCGGAGACGAGTAACAAAGCCGAGAAGGAAAAGATCATCGCGAAGATCCGGAAAATAAGCCCGGCAGCGTCTGTCGAGGTGAAATAGCAAGCTTGAAACGGGAGCACCTGCTCCCGTTTTTCGAATAAACTTCCAAGCTGGAGTGGGACAAAGCGAAACATCAGAACGCTTGCGGCTATAATATAGTCATGCTTTCAAAAACAGACCTAGTTCTTGTCTGCTTGTTGCCATCGCCGCGGGATATGGAAATCGCGCGGTTGCTGGGCTGGTATCGTATCCCGCTGCGCACCGCGCCCAAGGTTGTGGCTGTGGACTATCTGGCTTTTTATCAACCCGGGAGTTTTGGCGAACGCGCCGGCAGGGTCGAGTTCGTCGCTCCAGTTCAGGGTCATGAGTTGGTTAACCGCGCCGAGTTGCTCAAAGACGAGGCAGACCATCCGCGTGCAAATGAGGAATACTTCAAAGTGCAGATCGGCCCGCTGGAACGCCTCAGCAGGCCCATCGTTGCGGAAAAGTGGCGACGGCTCACCTTTTTGTATACAACAGGGGAGTATTTGCTCAAGGCGCAGACCTTGAATGACCTGGTCGTCCAATCCGATGAGCGGGCTTTATTGTGGCAATCCCTGCGCGAGCGGGCGGAGCAGCATCAGCAATACAAAGTGGACATGCCGGATGATATCGATCCGGCCGTTTTGATCGCGCTGTTGGGAATAAAAGAATTGCAGGCAGATTATGGAACAAAGGAGGATGAATGGTAGCAGAAAGACGAGATGAAAGTTCGCAACCTCCTCCAGAACCCGTCTGGACCTACCGCGGCTACCAGCTCAAAGCCAGCGAGTTCACCACGGCGATGGTGCACTTCTTCCGCGCTGAAGTGTCGCGCGCCAATGTCTGGCGACAGCGGTTGGATGCGACCACTAACTGGGCAGTCGTGACAACTGGGGCAGTCATATCATTTGCCTTCACACAGGCGCAATATGGGCACGTTGTCATCTTACTTGACCTGATCCTGGTAACCATGTTCCTGGTGATCGAGGCGCGTCGTTATCGTTATTACGAACTTTGGTCTTATCGTGTGCGGCTGATGGAAACGGACTTCTTTTCATCCATGCTCGTTCCGCCGTTTCGGCCATCGGGGGATTGGGCCGAATCGCTGGCTGAGAGTTTGTTACATCCCCAATTCCCGATTTCTGAGCTAGAAGCATTTGGGCGTCGTTTGCGACGTAACTACCTTTGGATCTACACCACCATAACGCTGGCCTGGATTGCCAAGATAGCGCTATTTCCCGTTCCAGCTTATTCCTTATCAGAGTATGCGCCTCGTGCCGCAATCGGCCCTATTCGCGGAGAATGGGTGATCATGTTTGTGATAGTAATGCTAATTGGGGCTATCGCCATCGGTATTCTTACTGTTGGTTTGCAGCATTCCTCAGGTGAAGTCTTGCCCCGTTATGGCCTTCCTGAAGGCATTTTTGGCGGCTCCCCCCGATCTTTTATTGAAGGCGCTCCCTGGTATCGTTTGACGCGCAAACGCCAGCAAATTCTGACATTGATTATCACCGATAAACCTGAAAAAGTCTCCAGTTGTATTCTGCAGGAAATGAGCCGTGGCGCGACAATGATCTCTGGCAAGGGCGCTTATACCGGCCAGGAACATTCTGTGATGATGTGTGCGCTTACGGTTACAGAAATCCCGCAATTAAAGGCTTTGGTTTCCGAGGCTGACCCCAATGCCTTTGTGGTGGTCATCCCGGCGCGGGGCGTATTTGGGAAGGGCTTCATGCCGTTGGAGAAGGAAGAATGAAAAAGCTCATTAAAAATGGAACGCTCATCACCGCCTCCGACACATTCCAGGCGGACATACTTGTCGATGGCGAGAAGATTGTGGAGATCGGCCAATCGCTTCATGTCCCGGACGCCGGGCCTGTGGACGCTGCGAACAAGCTGGTCCTACCCGGCGGCGTGGACCCGCACACGCACTTCGACCTGGAGATGTTCGACACGGTTTCATCCGACGACCACTACACCGGCCATAAAGCGGCAGCCTTTGGCGGCACGACCACGGTGATCGATTTCGTGGTACAGGAGCCGCAAGGCTTCAAGCATTCTGTGGATTTATGGTTCCAAAAGGCCGAGAAAGCCGCTATCGACTACTCTTTCCACATGAATCTGACGCATTTCGACGAAAATGTAGCCAGGGACATCCCATCCCTGGTGGAGATGGGTATTACAACCCTCAAAGTTTTCACCGCCTACAACGGACGTCTGCGCCTGGATGATGGCAGCATCTTTACAGCCTTGCGGATAGCCAAAGAAAACGGTATGCTGGTCATGCTGCATGCAGAAAACGGGGATGTGATCGAGCAACTGGTTACTGACGCACTGAACGCTGGTCACTGGCAACCGGAGTGGCACGCGCTAACGAGACCGGCTTGGGGCGCAGCCGAGGCCGGTTTGCGGGTGGCAGGCATGGCGTCTGTGGCGGATGCGCCGCTCTACATTGTCCACATGAATGCGGCCGGCGAGGTCGATATGCTTAAGTACGCGCGCGAGCATGGCGTCAAAGTGATGGGCGAGACTTGCCCGCAGTACCTGTTCTTCACCATCGACCATTTGCGCCGTCCTGATGGCGCCAAGTGGATTTGCTCGCCGCCCATGCGCACGGCAGACGACAATACGCGTTTGTGGGAAGGCCTGGCGGATGGTACTATCCAAACCATAGGCACGGATCATTGCCCGTTTTTCTTCGACGGGATGAAGCCAATTATGTACGAAGGGAGAGAGATCGCCATCCCCGGTAAGGAACTGGGCGCGGACGATTTCACCAAGATCCCCAACGGGCTGCCCGGCGTGGGCGACCGCCTGCCGGTGCTGTGGACCTATGGCGTGCGCGCCGGGAAGATGACAGCCAACCAGTTCGTGGCGTTGAACGCGACCAACCCGGCCAAGATTTTCGGCCTGTACCCTCGCAAGGGTGCGCTGCTCCCCGGTTCGGATGCGGACATCCTCATCTGGGACCCGGAAAAAAAGGTGAAATACGGCGTGGCACATGCGCAGCACCGCACCGACTATAACCTGTACGAAGGCTGGGAATTGGTCGGCTACCTGGAAAAGGTGTTCCTGCGCGGCGAGTTGATTGTGGATGGGGAGCAATGGCTGGGGAAGCGGGGTGGAGGTCAGTTTTTGAAGCGCGGAGAGGGTATGGTTTTGTGATGGTATAGCGGCAAAGTTGTAGGTGGTAGTGAAAAAATCCCGAAGGGATGACATGATTCACATCTTGTGACACCCCTTTGGGGTTGCAAGAAATACCAATCTTTGTTCCAAAATTGTTCCATCCCTTCGGGATTAGTGGGTCTTGGATAAATTCACGTTTACAAGAATTTGAGGCGCGTCTTCCTTTGCCATTGACAGGCGCGCTACCACTTCGTCATCCTCCCATTCACCCGTTTCTGTGAAGCCCAGTTTGTGATAGAGATGTTTTGCGGGGTTATCTGGTGAATAAGAAAGCGCAAAGCTTTGGTAGTCGTTTTGTTCTCCCAGCATCCTAATTGCTGCTTGCACTGCCTGCCGTCCATAGCCTCGACGCTGATGTTTTTGGTCGATCAGGATGCCTCCCAACCAGCAACTTCCATCCGCCTCATCTACAGCCCACATCATGAAGCCAATGACCTGCTCGCCTAAATAAATTGCGAGCGGTTGCCAAAGCCCGCCGTAACTGCACAGTGCCAGGTAATAGCTCGGCTCGGCGACAAATTCCCGTTGCGGCTCGGCCACTTGGAGCTTTGCCACCTCGCGCCAGTTGTCGCGGGTTATCGGACGCAATGTCACTTTGTTTTTGTAACTTTTCAATCTGCTTGAACCCATAATGTATATCCTCTCTTATTTAGAAGTAGCAGCGGATGGGTGCACGCAGACCCGCTGCCTATGGTTTAATCAGCCCACCGTGGTAAAGGAGTTCATACACCCTGACGTGATCTTGGGTGATCCATTCCAGCCCCGTAAATGATTCCAGATTACCCTGGCTTGTATCTGTGTACGTGCCGTTCCCGGTCTCATGTTCGAACCCGCCTAGAAAACGTCCATTCTGATACATCAGCGACAGGCTCTCTTTGATAATCTGTCCTGCTTCTGCCGCGCTGATCTTCTCCGGCTCGATGATTCTTCCGTAATAATTCATAGCCCAGACTGGCTCGTTCTCGTAATAGACAACTTCCTGTCCGATGAAATCGGTGCCCCCGAAATAACTGTCCAGGTAGGAAAATGGGCCTTCCTGGAACTTCAAATCGTGTGATCCAGGTCTGCATGATGCCGTTTTCTCGCCATCACCGACATAGGTTGCAGCCTTGGCCTGGACGATGAATTGCTCGAGCTGTTGCAAGGAAAATTTTGATTCCATAGTCATTCTTCTCAATTTATGTGCTGTATTATGACCGTCCCGAAGGTTCCCATAATTCAGGCATATACTGTACTCAAACCTTCGGGACGGTCTGTATAAGGTGCATTATGAGTTCAACAGTTCTTTCAGTCTTGGGTGATCTTTGTATACGCCCCAGTGTTTCTCTGGCAGCAAAGCGGCAATGCGGCACATGATCTCGTCGGTATACTGTTTCAAAACCTCGTCTCGGTTTTCCCTTGTCAGGGGCGGCAGGGTGAAGGCCGGACCTGCCTTGAGCACAATGTGACTGCGCCGCAGACGTTTGAGATTGCCGAAGATGACCTTGTCTTCCGTCCCCGCAATCGCTACCGGGATGATCGGCTGCCCCAGGCGTGTTGCCAGGTAACTGACGCCCGGCTTGCCCTCGATCAATGCGCCGGTCCGGCTGCGGGTCCCTTCTGGTGCGATGACCAGATTTTTTCCCTCGTCCATCAACGCCATGACTTTGCGCAGGGCTTTGATGTCCGGGTTGAAGCGGTCGATGAAAATGAAATTGAAGTATTTGCCCAGCCACCTGAAGAAAAGCTTCTTCTTCCACTTTTCGCCCACCAGGACGAACAGGTCCCAGCGGTCGAGGGCATAAAAGGCCAGCGGCGCGTCCACAATTCCCAGGTGGTTGGTGGCGATGACGAAATTGCCTTCGGTGGGCAGGTGCTCATACCCGCTTACGTCTACGCGGGCGACCAGGTTGAAAATCAGGCGGATGAGGGTGCGAAGGATGTAGCGCATAATGGTTTTGTCGGTGGGTCAGGTCAGGAGTTCTTTCAGTCGTGGATGTTCCGCATACACGCCGCGGTATTTTTCCGGCAGCAAAATACCGATACGGCACATGATTTCGTCGGTGTATTGCTTCAAGGCTGCGTCGCGGTCCCTGCCTTTAACTGGTGGGAGTCTGAAGGAGGGCCCGACAACTATTTTGATCTCTGATTTTTTGAGATGTCTCAACCGGTCAACCACCAGCCGGTCTTCGGTTCCCGCCAGCGCAATCGGTACAATAGGCACCTCTGCTTTCATCGCCAGGTAGGCTACGCCCGGTTTTCCCTCGGCCATGGCTTCGCTTTTTGAGCGCGTCCCTTCCGGTGCAATGACCAGGATGCCGCCCGCCTTCATCCGCGCCAGGATTTCCCGGATCGAGCCGACATCCGCGTTGAAACGGTCCAGCCAGATGCCACCCATCGCATTACCAATCGGGCCAAAAAGCCAGTGGTGCTCGTATTTCTCGGCCACGGGCAAAATAAAGTCACCTTCCAGCGTATAAAAGAGCAGGGCAACATCCAGGCGACCAAGATGGTTCGTAGCAATTACAAAGCCGCCCTCTTTTGGGATGTTCTCGAAGCCTTGTATCTCCACGCGGGCGATCAGGTCGATGACGAAGCGAATAAGCCAACGTAGGAAAGCTCGCATCCTGTAATTTTATGTCAATTGTTGCAATGTTGCAACGCGAATCAGATTAGAATAGGAAAAAGGAGATAAATAATGTCTGAAAACGCTGAAAACCCCAAATCGCGCAAGACTTTAGTGATCTGGTTGATTCTTTCCCAGTTGCTTGCGGTAGCATCCCTGCTCATCTGGACTTTGGTCGCTGGCCTGTCTGTCATGGCATTCGACTCTGGCGTGACGAAGGAAGCCTGGACCTTTGTAATTGTTGTCTGGTCTTATCCCATTTTCCCTCTGCTCATGGTGATTGGGGCCTGGATTGCTTTTGCGCGCCGTAAAAATACGCTCTCTGCCATTTTTTCTGGCCTTTCCTTTGCGCCTCCCATCCTTTTGTATCTTTTTCTCTTGATTACCAGTTTGACCTATCCGCTCTGGTCGGGTAATTGACAACCTCCACTCTCTGGCTGTAGCGTTCAGATCGGGTGTTTGGCATACTCAGCAATCAATAAGGCTCCCAGTGGTTAGAACATGGGAGCCTTTATCATTTTTGTAGATGGGAACTACCAGCGATTGGTACGGCGTGGGTCGACCCGCTTATCATCGGGCTTTGTTCCGTATTTTTCCATCATCCGGTTGAATATTGCCAGATCACTGGGAGCAATACTGATGAGTTGGAAACCAACGTTATATGTGAAAGGGTCAAGTGGATCGACTTCACACCACTTACTGCGCGCCAAAAAAACCATCGACGGCTTATTGGCTACCTCGCTGGTCAAGTCCATGCGAAATCTGAAGTCTTTGTTGATTGGAATAAGCTTCTGGCTGTCCATCTTGAAACCACCCGTGCTTATATCAGTCAGATGCCCAACAAGCTCTTGCGTTTCACTATCGATAAGCCGCATGTAGTAGGAAAATTCCTTCCGGTCCCGTTGTCTGCGCTCGTCCATATCAGTTCCTTTCCTCTAAAAAGCTCCTCCAATTCAACTTAATTATAGAACAGTTTTTGCCTAATTGTATTATTTTTCCATTATACAGGACATGGGTAATCTGTAAGGGGTATTTTACCTACTTACCCGGTTTTTAGGATGTGGGTGATCACCGTTGCGCCGCTGCCTCCTATGTTTTGCGCCATGCCAATCTTGGCTCCATCTACCTGGGTTGGGCCGCATTCGCCGCGTAGTTGCTGCACGACTTCCACGATCTGGTACATCCCTGTTGCGCCGACCGGGTGACCCCGGGCCTTTAATCCGCCACGCGTGCAGACGGGCAAGCGGCCCTCCGGCCTGATCTCGTTATCCAAGCCGAGGCGCGGCCCCTGGCCGCGTTCGGCAAAGCCGCAGGCCTCCAGCGAGAGCGCCGACATGATCGAGAAGGCGTCGTGTAACTCGAACAGGTCGATATCCTGTGGCGTGACGCCGGCCATGTCGTAGGCGCGTTTGGCAGAGATGTGGGCCGCAGACAGGAAGAGCGGATCCTTTCGTGAGTGAACGGCGATGGTATCGGTGGCAGCTCCGGAACCGGAAAGAACGACGCGCGGACGCCCGGGGACGGATGTCACTTTTTCGACCGGGACAAGGATTACAGCCGCGGCCCCGTCCCCAATCGGTGAAGCGTCCAGTAAGTTGATAGGGGTGGCGACCATGCTCGACCTTTCGAATTGCTCCAGACTGATCTTCATATGCAGGCGCGCGTTCGGGTTGTGCAGGGCGTTGGCGTGGGCATTGATAGAAAAGGGTGCAAAATCAGCGTGTTTCCAGCCATGCTCGTGCATGTAGCGCCGCATGACCAGCGCGTTGATGCCTACGAAAGAAACGCCTTGCTCGACTTCATAATCGGCGTCGGCCGCGGTCGCCAGCGCTGCGGTGACATCGTGCCCGGCTTTGTCGGTCATCTTCTCGACACCGACCACCAGCGCGGACTCGATCTCGCCCGAAGCGACCGCCATCACACCGGCCCGGAACGCAGCCGCCCCAGACCCGCAGGCTGCTTCCACCTTGACAGCTTCGTGGCCCCACAGGCCGATCCAGTCGGAAAAGAGTGCGCCAAGCTGGTTTTGCCCGTTGATCAGCGGGGAGAGCATGTTGCCGACAAAAAGCGCGTCGACTTTGTTCATGCCCGCATCTTGCAGGGCGGCAAAGCAGGCCTCGCCGCCCAGTTCCTTCAGGGATTTATCCCAGTGTTCGTCTACTTTTGTCTGTCCGATGCCTAAAATAGCGACTTGTCGCATATTGCCTCTATGAGTTTTTCGGTATCCTTTCGCGAATTGCGTAAGTCCTAAGTTTATAAGATTCTACCCGATTGTGCTATCAGGGACTATCGAAAACTATCGTAGCTTTTCTCAGCAAGTGTGTTATAAAGGTTACTGAGCTTACTTATTGGTAGAATTTGAGGTAGCAATGGAACATTCAATCTGGTTGAATTTATTGTTTGAGAACCTCGAGAAATATGGGGATGAAGGGCGAGCCGCGGTTGCATATTTGCGCAGTCGCCGTACCAGAGTTGCATTCAAACGGACCAAACCGAGCGTCAGCGCCTGGTGGACGATTGCTAAAAATATCAATCTGAATTCCCACCATTATCCTTCTTATGAGATAGCGCTTAACGACACACGGGTATTCACACTGATCATTCACGAAGTCCGACACTTGCAACAGGGTTTTTTGACTGCATTGTCGGTGTATGGTGAATTGGATGCCTGGCAACTGGAATGGAATGTCTATTACAGGTTGCAAGGCCGCTACCCGCACCCCGCGATCGAGGAGCTGATGAGCCTGCCGCTGGGATGGGACCGGGATGTGTTGCGTCGAGCGGTGCAATGTATGCAAGGCTATTCGGGCAAGGGCTATCGCGCCGATTTGCTGCCGTTATATCCATTGGGAAAAGAAATCGCCTATCGGTTACTCAGGAAGGTTCCCGATACTGTGATGCAATCCGTGTGAAGGGATTATCTGTAATCTTTCGTATAGCAATTTGTTCCATTACAATCCCTTTGACAAGTTTAGTCGAAGGGTCTCTCACACAGTATTTGAGATGCTTCGTGGAGTTCATCCTGAGCGAAGCCGATGGGCTCAGCATGACATCTCTTGAGTGCTTTGATTGAAAAGCGGGGACTTTAAGAACGCCTGTTTGAATTTCCCCCAATAACCTTGTCGTTTGGATGAACCTCGTTTATAATAGAACAAATATTCTATATTTGTTGAGGAGGATATCATGGACTTTCAATGTGAGATCAAGGAACAGGACCCCCAACCTACCTTGTCAATTCGTGCACGCACACCCGTGGACGGATTGCCGCAATTACTGGGCGAATCATACGGCAAGATTGCCGGGTACCTGGCCGAATTGGGTGAAGGACCAGCCGGGGCGCCCTTCGCGGCTTACTACAACATGGACATGCAAGATTTGGATGTGGAGATCGGTTTCCCTGTGTCGAAAGCGCTACCTGGAAAAGATGATATCCAGGCGGGCCAGGTCCCAGGCGGGAAGCTGGGCTATGCGCTGCACACAGGCCCTTATGGCGCGATTGCCCCGGCGTATGAATACCTGACGGAATATGTGAAAGAGCAAGGTTACGAGCCGACCGGCGTCGCATACGAGTTCTACCTGAACGATCCTGGGGAGACGCCACAGGAGAAATTACAGACACAGATTATTTTCCCGCTGAAATAAAGGAAGTGCCACGCTGTTTCTAGAGCGTGGCACTTCCTTAAATTTCGATCCGTAATACTAAATCAATTTGCTCACTATCGCCAGCAGAATCCCTCCTGCCATCACCGAGCCCAGCTGACCGGCCGTGTTTGCACCCATGGCGTGCATCAGGATGAAATTGTCGAAGTCTTCGTCCTGGGCGACGCGCGCCGCCAGACGTCCCGCCATCGGGAAGGCGGAGATACCCGCCGCGCCGATCAGCGGGTTGATCTTGCCGCCGCTCAAGAAGGACATCAGTTTGCCAAACAGCAACCCGGCGACCGTATCCAGCGCAAAGGCCAGCAGGCCGAGCAGCATGATCTTGCCGGTGTCCCAGTTCAGGAACGCATCGGCGGTCATGGTTGCGCCAACCACCAGTCCCAGGAAGAGGGTGGCAATGTTGATGATTTCGTTCTCGGCGGCCTTACTCAAACGCTCCACCACGCCCGAGACTTTGAGCAGGTTGCCGAGCATGAGCATCGAGATGAGCGGCGTGGCTTCCGGCACCAGCAGACCCACCACCACCGTGAGCGCGATCGGGAAGATGACCAGTGTGCGCTGCGAGATCGGTTTTGGCGTATAGTCCATACGGATCATACGCTCCTTTTTGGTGGTCAACAATCGCATCAGCGGCGGCTGGATGATGGGGATCAGGCTCATATACGAGTAAGCTGCTACCGCAATTGGGGCCAGCAACTCGGGCGCAAGCTTGGTTGCCACGAAAATGGAGGTCGGCCCATCGATCGCACCGATTACGCCAATGGAGGCAGCCTGGTTGAGCG
>JAFGKO010000062.1 GCA_016928525.1 Anaerolineales bacterium
CGGCGGTCATGGCGCCGACAGTCAGGCTCTCGACTAGTGCTTCGGGATTGAAGTTCTCGGTCAGCACTTTGGCCTTCAATGTCTGGATCAGCTCCATAACGGTTAGTGCTTCAAGTCCGTGCACAGCGGGCAGGTAGCCAAAAACGGTAACCCCGTTTTTCTCCAGATACGGGATGGCAGTGTCTTTCACGAAGCTGGCGGCGCTATCGGGAACGCGGTTGATGATCGTGCCTAAGAATTTTTCGCCCAGCCGTTCGGAGGCGGCGATGACATCATCAAAGAGACGTACCTCATCTTTGTATTTCACGACCACGAGGACATCGCTGCCGAATTCAGTAGCGATCACAGGGGTGGGCATGCCTACCCCGTACCCCTCCCGCATGCTGCCTCCGCCTTCCAGCAACAGGATGTCGCGACCTTGTTTTGCGCGATCGTATGCCGCTTGTAATTTGTCTTTGAAGCCCATGCCTTCTTCGCCGCGCAGGTAAGTGCGTAAAACTTCGTTGGTCAAAACAACCGGGGAAATTTCCCAGGGTTGCGCTTCTAGATTGAGGATCTGTTTGACAAAAGCAGCGTCTTCATCCGCCAGGTTGCCTTCCACTCGCCAGGGTTGCATGCTAAGTGGTTTAAGATAACCAACTTTATATCCATCCGCCTGGAAGCGTTTGCCAAGGGCCAGACAGGTTGCTGTTTTTCCAGAATGTTGTTCAACTGAGGTTATATATAAAGATTTCACGGTTTCTCCTATTCCTGGTCGTGTTTTCTGTCGAGGATCAGGCGCATGTCAATGGCGATACCGCCATGACCTTCTTCATAAACGATCAATGGGTTAATGTCGAGTTCGGTAATTTCGGGGAAGTCCTGTACCAATTGGCCGATGCGTAAAAGTGTGTCGATGATGATTTCTTTGTCAACCGGAGGGTTGCCGCGCACGCCATCCAAAAGGGCGTGGGTGCGGATCTCGGTGAGCATATTGGTGGCTGCTTTGCGGGAGAAAGGCGCAATGCGGAAGGTGACGTCTTTCAGGGTTTCGACGTAAATGCCACCCAGACCAAATGTGACCAGCGGTCCGAATTGCGGGTCACGGTTCATACCGATCAGGATTTCCAGGCCCGGAGGTGCCATTTCCTGGACGAGACAACCCAATACACGCGCTTCTGGTAGGTAACGGTTGGCCCGGTAGACCATTAATTCGAAAGCATCACGCACTTCCTGAGCGCTGCTCAGGCCAACGCGTACGCCGCCCATGTCGGTTTTATGCAAGATGTCTGGAGAGGCGATTTTCAATACGATCGGATACCCGATTTCGCCGGCAATGCGCACCGCATCGTCAGGGGTAGCGGCGATTTCCGATTTGGGGATTTTCATACCGTAAGCCTCTAGCACAGCGCGAGCTTCAAAGTCGCCAATGGAAAGGCGTCCTTCAGAGCGCACCTTATCGAAAAGGTCGGCCACGGCCTGTTTGTCGACTTCAAATTGTGTGTACTGTGGGGTTTCGCGTTTGCGGATGTCTTGATATTCCGCCATGGCTTTGAGCGATGCGGCAGCGCGTTCGGGGAATGGATAATTAGGAATATTGTGCTTGACTAGGATGTCAATCCCAGATGAGACGCGGGCTTCGCCCATGAAGCAGGTCAGTATCGGCTTGTTGGTTTCTTTGGCGATCTTAGCGATGGCCTCGGCGGTTTCGTCGATCTCGGTCATGGCCTGCGGGGTGAGGATCACGATCAGCCCATCCACGTTGGGGTCTTGGATAACCTGTTGGAGGGCGTAAGCGTAGCGGTCAGCACGCGCATCACCAAGCACATCGACCGGGTTGGCTGCACTGGCTGCGCTGGGAAGTTCGGCTTCCAGGCAATGCAGGGTGTCGACTTCAAAGGTTGAGAGCGATAGCCCGGCGTGTTCCAAGGCGTCGGTAGCAAGGATGCCGGGGCCACCAGCGTTGGTGACGATAGCGATCCGTTTGCCCATCAGCGGTGGCTGGTAGCCAAAGGCCAGCGCCTGGTCGAAGAGCGCTTCCATCGAGGCAGCGCGGATCACACCGGCCTGGTAGAAGGCCGCTTCGTAGGCTTGCTCGGAGCCTGCCAACGACCCGGTATGCGAGGAAACCGCCCGGGCACCGGAGGCGGTAACACCAGATTTGATTGCCACAATGGGTTTGGACTTGGAAACCTTGCGGGCGACCTCAATGAATTGCTGGCCGTTTGATAATTCCTCGATGTACATCAGGATCACTTTGGTGTTGTCGTCGGCCTCCCAGGCTTCTAGCAGGTCGATTTCGCTGACGTCGGCCTTGTTACCCAGGCTGACGAACTTCGAGAGGCCAAGGTGTCCGGCCTGCGCCCAGTCCAGGATGGCGGTACCCAATGCGCCGGATTGCGACGTGAAGGCCATTGGCCCAGAGGGCGGTGATCCGGCTGCAAAGGAGGCGTTCAGGGGCGTGAATGTGTCGATCACACCAAGGCAATTTGGCCCGATAATGCGGATGCCGTATTCTTTGCCGATGGCGATCAGCTCACGCTCGCGCTCTAGCCCCTCCATACCCGATTCGCGGAACCCGGCAGTGATAATGATGACCGCCGGGATGCCTTTTTCTCCGCAGGTGCGCAGTGCATCGGGGACGTATTTGAAGGGGATCACGATCACGGCCAGATCGACCGGGTCAGGAATCTCGAGCACGGTGGGATAGGCTTTGAGGTCCAGGATTTTCTCTGCTTTTGGATTGATTGGGTAGACCTGGCCTTTCTTAGAAAAACCGCCATCAATTAAATTCTTGACTACGGCGTACCCGAGTTTATTTGGATCGGTTGAAGCGCCGATGACTGCAACTGATGCAGGCTCAAAGAATGCTTTTAACATAATGAACACTTACCTCGCGATAATGATTGATAAGACCATAGCCCGGTCTTAGGCGGGCATTTTAACTTACTTCTCTGAAATCGACGACCTTCTCCGCCAAGGGTTCAATAGCTGCTTTAAGTTTACCAGCTTCAACATTTTCAACACGGAATGTAATCTCTCCGAATTCTTTGCGCTCGGAGTCGAATGCACCCGCGGCGATAATGTTGCCGCCTACTTCGTAGATGGCGTTAGAAATCTTTGCCAACTCTCCACTGACTGCCGGAACGATCACGGTAAAACGAATACCCGGTTGGCGCGCACCCAGGAATTCCACGAAAACTTTGAAAAGGTCGGTTTCGGTGATTATGCCGACCACTTTGCCGTCATCGACAACGGGGAGGGCGCCAACGTAATTGTCTGCCATAATGCGGGCAGCTTCTTCGATGGGCGTGTCACCGGGCACGGTGAGTACGTCTGCTTCCATGATTTTCTGAACGGTGATCTTGCTGAGCATATAGGTGAGTTCCCATACATCCAGACTGGTGGCCCCGGACGGCGACGCCTGGAGGATATCTCGCTCGGAGACGATGCCGACGAGTTTACCGGATGCGTCCACAACCGGAAGCCGGCGGACGTTTTGCTCGCGCATTACGCTGAGAGCTTCTTGCATGGGGGTGTCGGGGGTAGTGGTGACCGCTGGGCTGGACATACGTTCTCTCACTAACATATTCGTTGCTCCTTTTTCTTTTCTTTTACCTAAACTTGATGATCTTAAAAGCCTGCAATAGTAAATTTGAGATCTCTATATGAATTCTCTGGTATTATAAACCAAATGAAGTAAATCTCAATAAAGCTGGGCTGAATATACAATCCATCAGTTCTACACTTGACAGCCTTGGGCGAGCGATTTAGACTTCTGGAAAGCTGGTACAAAAAAGGAAAAATCCAATGGCAAAGAGTAGGCAAAAATCCAAATCAAAAGTAAAGTCCAAATCGAATTCGAATCCACAAGCATGGATCATCGCGGCGATCGTCGTATTGGTCGGCTTTGCCGGTTTCTGGTTCCTCCGTTCCACGCAGATCGTACCGGACCAGACACTTCCGGCGGAAATCTCTGTGGAACAGGCTTATCGGGAATATCAGGACGGTGTGTATTTCCTGGACGTACGTACACCCGAAGAGTGGAAGGATCATCATGTTCCGGGGACAACGCTCATACCGCTGGATGAATTACCAGCCCGAATCAGTGAAATACCCAGCGACCAGCAGGTCGTTGTGGTTTGTCGTTTCGGAAACCGCAGTATGCAGGCTCGTGAGTTTTTGATCCAGGCCGGATATAGTGAGGTCAGCAGTCTGAATGGCGGACTGAATGCCTGGGGGCAGGCGGGGTATGAATTGGTTAGTGGTGAAGAGTAAGGCCTGAGTGGTTATTTGGCGAAATTAACTTATTCTTACGGAACTTTATCAATCGCAATATTGTTTTTTGTAAAAAAGGATACTATAATCCCCTAAATAGTAGGTGCTCCAACGTAGATCCATAGCAGTTTCCGAGCTTATCGCAATTTGTATAAGCTCGTTTGTTTTTAGGGCTTTTTACTCGTTTTTACAGGAGAGGATGTTATGTTGAAGAAATCGTATGCTAAAGATGGCAAAACCTGCCGGGTAACGTTCAAGCTGCCTGAAGATGTCAATGCTGAGAAGGCCAGTCTGGTCGGTGAATTCAACGACTGGGATAAAGCGGCCAATCCAATGCGCAAACTCAAGAAGGGTGACTTTTCAGTGACGATGTCGCTGTCGCCGGGAAACTACCGCTTCCGATATTGGCTGGATGATGAGCGTTGGGAAAATGACTGGGAGGCGGACGCTTATCTGCCGAATGAGTTCGGGAGTGAGGATTCGGTCATCGAAATCTGACGCCGAAGTCTGCTGACATTGTAGTTTGGGAGGGGGAGCGTAAATTGAATAAAATCGAGAGTGGAGTCGTTTTCGGCTCCATTTTGCTTTAAGATGTGACAAATGTCACATACTTGAAAGGACAAGTGTACCTGACTGCGGAATGTTTTCCTGACTATACTAAAGTTGATTAACGTTTACTATTTTGGTAAAGGATTCGAGGGTAATGGTATGTTAAAGATCAACCGAAAAACTGATTACGCTGTCCGGGTTGTGCTGGCGTTGGCTAAGCGCCCGGCAGGCACCCGACTTTCCACCGATGCCGTTCAACAAGAAATGCTCATCCCGCGCTCATATGTACCGCGTATCGTCGCCGATCTGGCCCGCTTGGGGATTATCGAGACCATCCCGGGGCCGAGCGGCGGGCTGCAGCTCGCTAGACAGGCGGTGAATATCAATATGTTGGAGGTGATGGAAGGAATTGACGGGCCGATCATGCTTTCGGAATGCTTGTGTGGGGCGGAGGTATGTCCACTTGGTTCGGGCTGCCCGGTGCGGACGCGCATTGGTGGACTACAGGCGATGATGCGAAGAGAACTTGAAAACACTACATTTCAGGACCTGGTCGAGGATGCCAAACGGTTGATTGTGCAAGGTGTAACTGCGGAGGGGCAATTCCTCGGCGTATAAGACTATTCTTTTTGAGGAGACAAATCTATGGATACACTGCTTTTGGCGCGCTTACAGTTTGCCGCCACTTCGATCTATCACTTTTTCTTTGTGCCGCTAACGCTAGGGCTATCCGTGTTGGTCGCTGTGATGGAAACCATCTATGTGCGGACGGATAATCCGGTATACAAGCGCATGGCGAAATTTTGGGGGAAGCTTTTCCTGATCAATTTCGCGATGGGTGTGGTGACCGGCATTGTGCAGGAATTTCAATTTGGGATGAATTGGTCGGAATACTCGCGCTATGTGGGTGATATTTTCGGTGCTCCACTGGCAATTGAGGCACTGCTGGCTTTCTTCCTGGAATCGACTTTCCTGGGAATCTGGATTTTTGGCTGGGATCGGCTTTCCAAAGGGATGCACGCCGTTACGATCTGGCTGGTGGCGGTTGGCGCGAACATTTCTGCATTGTGGATCTTGATCGCCAATTCCTTTATGCAGCAGCCGGTTGGTTTTGTGATCAATGAAGCGACCGGCCGGGCTGAAATGACTGATTTCTTTGCAGTGCTATTCAACCCCAACATCTGGGTGCAATTTCCCCACGTCTTATTTTCTGGGCTGACGACGGCAGCATTTTTCGTGCTGGGAATTAGCATGTACCATTTGCTGCGCAAGAACGAAAAGGATTTCTTCCAGCGCTCGTTTCAGATCGCGGCGATCATTGGCGCTTTCGCCGTTTTTATGGTGATCGCCAACGGTCACACACAAACTCAGCACATGGTGGAAGTGCAGCCGATGAAGATTGCGGCCTCCGAGGCGTTGTGGGAGAGCGAAGACCCAGCTTCTTTCTCGATTTTGACAATTGGCAACTTGAGAGGAGAAGAAATTTACTCGCTCCGGATTCCATCGGTATTGAGCCTGTTGGCTTATAACCAGCTAGATGGCGAGGTCAAGGGTTTGAATGAACTGCAAGCTGAGTTCTCGGCGCAATATGGCGCTGGCAATTATATCCCGCCACTGGCATTGATGTACTGGTCCTTCCGCATCATGGTTGGTGCAGGGATGCTGATGCTGCTATTGGCGGGATATGCGGTTTTCATGGTGATGGGCGAGTCGTACGTGCGTCTGCCAAGGTTGATGAAATTCTACATCTGGGCGATTGCGCTGCCCTATCTTGCCAACACCACCGGCTGGATGATGGCGGAGGTTGGGCGCGCGCCTTGGGCGGTGTACGGCCTGCTCAAACTGGAAGATGCGGTCTCGCCGAACGTGACTGGCGGCCAATTGTTGACCACGTTGATTGGGTACGTGCTGATTTACGGTGTCTTGATGGTTGCTGATGTATACCTGCTGACCAAGTATGCTAAATTGGGGCCGGAAGGCGAAGATTCGGGATCGGTCGAAGCGGTCGAACCAACCCTGGTTCCCGAAGGCTAATGGAGGAGGATAAGAAATGACTCTCAACATGATCTGGTTTATTCTAATTGCGGTCTTGTACACCGGGTTCTTTGTACTGGAAGGCTTCGACTTTGGTGTCGGTATGCTGCTCCCGTTCTTGGGAAAGAAGGACGAAGAACGCCGCATGATCATCAACACAATTGGGCCACACTGGGACTCGAATGAAGTCTGGTTGATTACGGCGGGCGGGGCGACGTTTGCGGCCTTTCCGCACTGGTATGCGACCATGTTCAGCGGCTTCTACCTGCCGTTGTTTTTGCTGCTGGTGGCGCTGATCCTGCGCGGCGTGGCTTTTGAGTTTCGCAGCAAAGATGATAACCCGACCTGGCGCAGTTTCTGGGATTGGGCGATTGCTGGGGGGAGCCTGGTTGCTGCGTTGCTGCTGGGTGTAGCTTTCTCAAATCTGATTCGCGGCGTACCGATCAATGCCGATATGATCTACACGGGCGGTTTCTGGTACTTGCTCAACCCCTTCGCACTGCTCGGCGGCGCTACAGCCGTAGTGACCTTCATCCTGGAGGGTGCAATTTTCTTGAGTTTGAAGACTTCCGGCAATGTGCTGGCTCGTACGAAGGCATTTGCGAATAAGCTATGGATCATTACGTTGGTACTGTATGTGATCTTTACGGTTGCCACGTACTTGTCGACAGATATTTTGATGCGCTTCGGGATCAACCCGGGCATCGTGCCGATCATGGCGGGTGTGCTGTTCTTGCTTTCGGGACTGTTCTTACGTCGTGAGCGGGAAGGCTGGGCCTTTACGATGATCGTGCTGGCAATTACCTTTACGTTGGCTACCTTCTTCTGGGCGATGTTCCCCCGGGTGATGGTTGCTACGGTTCCGGCAAACAGCCTGGATATTTTCAACGCGGCCTCTAGCGAGTATACTTTGCGCACGATGACGATCATTGCCCTGATCTTTACGCCGGTTATGTTGGCGTACCAGGGCTGGTCGTACTGGACGTTCCGCAGGCGCCTGACCACCGATCCAAAGCATTTAGAGTATTAGGTGGATTGACCATTTGGAACTGCATAAAGATATTCCAAAAATTATGAATGGTCAGTCCTTTAGGTAAATGCGCAAGTAAGGTGTTTTATTCAAGAAGGTACTTTGCGCATTTACCAAGGTTTTAGATAGTGTTTATGATGGGGCAAGGCTGGATGCTTGCCCCGCTTTGTTTTCTAGGATTACACTTTGATCGATAAACGTTTGCTTAAAGAAGCCCTTGCCAGTCGCCTGTTGCTACTCCTGGCGATCTTGCTAGGGTTCGCTGCGGCGGTGTTGACTGTGCTGCAAGCGCGCTTGTTGAGCGGGGTGATTGGGCGCGTGTTCCTGGGTGGCGAATCCCTGACGGCGGTCTGGGATTTGTTGTGGTTGCTGTTGGGGGTGATCGTGCTGCGAGCGTTGGCGGTGGGCGGTGGGGATGTGGCAGCCAATCTGGTCGGCGTCCGCGTCAAGCTGGATTTGCGAGAACACCTGCTGGCGCACTTACTGGATTTGGGGCCGGTGCATGCCCGCGCCGAGCGTACCGGTGAATTGACCAATACGATCATTGAGGGGGCGGAAGCTTTAGAGGCGTATTTTGGGGAATACTTGCCGCAGTTGGCTCTGGCTGCGCTGATCCCGCTGACAATCTTATTTTCTATTTTTCCCTTAGACGTATTATCCGGTGTGGTGTTGTTGGTAACCGCACCATTGATCCCGTTGTTCATGGTTTTGATCGGCAGGGCGGCCGAAACGCTGACGCAGCGCCAATGGAAACTACTCAGCCGCTTGAGCGCCCATTTCCTGGATGTGCTCCAGGGATTGACTACGCTGAAAATGTTGGGGCAGGCCAAAGCGCAGGCGAAGACGATCGAGCAATTTAGCGACCACTATGCACGGCTCACCTTGAGCGTGCTGCGGGTGGCGTTCCTGTCGGCGCTGGTGCTGGAAATGTTGGCGACGATCAGCACGGCGATCGTGGCGGTAGAGATTGGCCTGCGCCTGTTATATGGACGGTTGGATTTCGAGCAAGCGTTATTCATTTTGATCCTGGCGCCGGAGTTCTACCTGCCTTTGCGCATGTTGGGGACGCGTTTTCACGCTGGGATGGAAGGCACTGCCGCGGCAGCGCGTATCTTTGCTATCCTGGATACGCCCTTGCCTATCCAATCTGAAATTGCTTCACCGACTGTGCCGCTGCTGGAAGCTGGCATTGAACTGGTCGATGTGCACTACGCTTACCGGGATGGAGAACGGCCGTCGTTGAATGGGGTTAGTTTCGAAATCGCGGCAGGCGGCAAAGTGGCGTTGGTGGGGGCAAGCGGAGCCGGGAAGAGTACGATTGCTAATTTGCTGTTAGGCTTCTTGAGGCCGGATACCGGTCAGGTGCTGGTCGATGGCCATCCGCAGGCTGAGTTATCAATGGGGGCGTGGCGTAAGCAAATTGCATGGGTGCCACAAATACCGTATTTGTTCAACGATACGCTGGCGGCCAATATTCGGCTGGCAAAGCCGGAAGCTACCCAGACTGAGGTTGAGCAGGCTGCCCGGCAAGCGCGCCTGGATGAATTTGTTGCGGGGCTGCCCGATGGCTTCCAGACGCAGATTGGGGAACGCGGCGTGCGTCTGAGCGGTGGGCAGGTGCAGCGATTGGCGCTGGCGCGTGCCTTCCTCAAGGATGCGGCTTTCATGATCCTGGATGAACCGAGTGCTAACCTGGATCCGGAGCTGGAAGCTGAAATCCAGGAAATCATCGAGCATTTGTTGTCTGGGCGCACAGCATTGGTGATCGCCCACCGTTTGAATACGGTTGTTAGTGCCGATCAGATCGTTGTGCTGGAAAGTGGGCGCGTGGTCGAGTGTGGGCGACATGCTGCCCTGATCGAGCAAGCTGGACCATATCAGCGCCTGGTTACGGCGTATGGGGGCGGCATTGAGTAGAATGAGTGGCATCGATGTGGTCAGGCGCTTGCTTCGCCTCTTGGAACCTTCCTGGATGCAAGTGGCGCTGGCGGTGCTGCTTGGCACATTGACGATTTGCAGCAGTGTGGCTTTGATGGGTACGTCGGCTTTCTTGATCTCGATGGCAGCTTTGCAACCCTCGATTGCCGTGTTGCAGACCGCGATTGTGGCGGTGCGCTTATTTGGGATCGCGCGCGGTGTATTCCGTTATTTGGAACGTTACGTTTCACATACGGTAACCTTCAAGCTGCTGGCGCGCTTGCGGGTGTGGTTCTATACTGCCCTGGAACCGCTGGCTCCAGCCCGCCTATTGCAGTATCGCAGTGGTGACTTATTGAGCCGCGCGGTAGCTGACGTGGAGACACTGGAACATTTCTTCGTGCGGGTAGTCGCCCCGCCGGTGGTGGCCCTGCTGGTGGCCGTTTTGGTTGGCGTGTATCTGGGTGAATTTAGCCCGGTATTGGTGTTCGCTCTGTTGGCGTTTATGTTGCTCGCCGGGATAGGTGTACCGCTGCTTACCGGCATTTTAGGCGGCGGCACATCCAGGCGGTTGATTGGTCTGCGCACGGATTTACAGGCGCTGCTGGTGGACGCTGTGCAGGGTATGGCCGACCTGATCGCCAACGGACAAGGGGAGCGCATACAAGCTCAAGTCGCTCATGCGGCGCAAAAGCTGGCAAATGCACAGCGCCGCATGGCCTGGATCAGTGGTTTGGGGAGTGGGCTGGGCGTACTGCTCCATCATCTGGGTATGTGGAGTGTGCTGGTACTGGGTGTTTGGCTGGCGGGGCAGGGGGCAGTCGACGGCGTCTACCTGGCAACGTTGGCGTTAATGACGTTAGCGAGCTTCGAGGCAGTAATGCCCCTGCCGGAAACCGCTCAGCATCTAGAAGGCTCGTTGGAGGCTGGACGCCGCTTGTTCGAAATCGTGGATGCTGAGCCGGAAGTGGTAAACGCAGTCGCCTCCGAGGTGCAGATCGATGGGTATGGTCTTGTAGTAAAGGACCTTTCTTTCCAGTATGCGGTAGAGGAATCATTCGTCTTGCAGGATATCGAATTCTACCTGCCTGAGGGTGGCCGAGTCGCGATTGTGGGGCCAAGTGGGGCCGGAAAATCAACGTTGGTTAATTTGCTGCTGCGCTTCTGGGATTACGATCAGGGTGAGATTAGGTTGGGTGGTCGCAGCATCAAGATGTTCCCCCAGACTGAATTGCGCAAAGTAATTGGCGTGGTTTCGCAGTCCACCTACCTGTTCAATGCCAGCGTACGTCAGAATTTGTTGATCGCCAACCCGGCTGCTGGCATAGAGCAAATCGAGCTGGCCTTGCACCGCGCCGGAATTTTCGATTTTGTTCAGAGTCTGCCGGACGGCCTGGATACCTGGGTGGGCGAACACGGCTTGGGCTTGAGTGGCGGTGAACGACAACGCCTGGCAATCGCGCGCACCTTGTTGAAAGATGCACCAGTCTTGTTGTTGGATGAGCCAACGGCCAATCTGGACGCGCTGACCGAGCGGGCTGTGATGGCACAATTACTGGCGCTGGCTGAAAACAAGACCACATTGTTGATTACGCATCGTCTGATTGGATTAGAAGCGATGGATGAAATTCTGGTCTTGCAGGCTGGGCGGATCATGGAGCGGGGAACGCACACGGAATTGATTGCGCGTGATGGCTTGTACCGGCAGATGGAGGTCTTGCAGCGTCAAAGTCTAGATGCGAGCAAATTGGGCTGATTTCTTGTTTTTAGTGGTGGTACAATAAAGGAAAGGGCAAGAATCGAAACGAGGCGAACTTTACAAATGATATCAGATGGGGTAAAATTGTCGTTTGTGTGAAAAAGATTACAAGTGATTGGAGAGGTCTGCTATGAGCGACGTTACAACAGCACCTGAATTGGAAAAAAAGACAAAAATAACCGGACGTGTGATTAAGGTCACACTGGCAGGGGCCATTGTGGACATCGGTCAGGAACAGCCAGCCGTACTGCACATTTCTCAACTGGGCGAAGAGCCTGTGAAAAAGGTTGAGGATGTCCTTGAAGAAGGCCAGGAAGTTGAGGCCTGGATCCGGCGTGTTGATAAGCGCACGGGACGTGTTGAACTGACCCTGATCGAGCCTTTGGACCTGGAATGGCGCGAGATCAAAAAGGGCATGGTTGTTTCTGGAACGGTTACCCGTCTCGAAAACTTCGGCGCCTTCATTGACATCGGCGCGGAACGCCCTGGTCTGGCGCATATCAGTGAACTGACGCGGGATTATATCCGCTCGGTCAATGATGTGCTTACCGTTGGTGATGAGGTCGAAGCCAAAGTCCTGGATGTCAACCGCCGCAAGCGCCAGATCAAGCTGAGCTTGAAAGCCTTGCAGGTGGAAGAGATCGAAGAGGATGAGGAAGAGGAAGTCAACAATGTGCCTGCGCCAACGGCTATGGAGCTTGCTTTACGCAAGGCAATGGATCAGGTTGACGAAGAGGTCCCGGCTGAAAAAGCCAAGAACAAGAAGTCGGGCAATTCCGACGAAATCGAGAACCTCCTCGCCCGCACCTTGGAAAATCGCAAGTAAGCGAATTTTCTACCAAGCATAAAGTGTGATCATCCTTAGTTTGATTTATGGATGATCGGTGAAATTATTATTGTTGTCGATCGGGGGAAGATGCTTGCTATCAATAATAAAGCAAAAGCGACCCTCAATATTGAAGGTCGCTTTTGCTTTATCGAATGAAGAAACCGGAAGTCATTACTGCCTGAACATGGTTTGCTGGTGGGAGTTGCTCTTTGGCTTGGCGGATACCGGATGATAGGTCGGCTCGGGCTGTGATTTTGGTTGGGTAGGCCGGAACGATCTCGAGTAGGCCGGGGTTGAATGCTGGTTGCGCGGCCGCACATTGCTGCTTGGTCGGGCTTGTTGCCGGGTTGCACTGGGCCGCGGGGTGGTGTGTGCCTGGGTGAACAGTCGCTCCCCGGCGACAGAGAACGTGCCAATGATCAATACGCGGATCAACCAGACCATAACGGCGATGAAGACTGGGACGATCTTGAGTAGGCTCTCACGGTCGATCACGGCGTTACCCAGACTCTGGTGACTAAGGATGGCGATGGAAACGCCCCACCAGGTCAGGATGGCGTTCATGGTAGCAGCCAGCAGCCAGGCTCCGAACAGATACCAGACCTCGGCCGGTTCGTCTGCGCCTTGCTCGGGGGTGAACAGGCGGGCGATCCCGGCAAAGTCAATCCCGCAAAACGCGATGGCCAGGATGGTTGCCCAACGAACACCGGCGAATTTCAAATCGCCCAGCAGATCGGACATGGCAAAATCGGTTGTGCTGTAGTTAAAGACCTCGAAGGCCAGTAGGGCGGTGATGATGAGTGTACCGAATACTATCCCGCGGTTAATAGAAAGATTGGGGAGCAGATTGTCGAACTTCCTGGAATTTGTTCTGATGGCCATTTTGTGCCTCCTATCAGGGGAGAATTGGTGTTTTTATCCTCAAAAACTTACCTGAATTCTCAACAAGGAAACGGATAAATGTTGGATTCATTTTCAACTTCATAATAGAACAAATATTCTATTAAGTCAAGCGGCTTGATAGCTTTCTCATCTGTCAAGTAGCTTGACAATTAAAGTGAACGCCTGTTTTGGGAAATGGTTGGGGTATGGTAAACTCAGGTCAATCAAGGGAATAGCGGGAGGACGTATGCTGCAATTGAAGAAATTGGTGGTCGGGAGTTGGGCGGTGAATTGCTATCTAGTGGTCGATGAGGCTACAAACCGGGCCGTGTTGATTGATCCGGGCGAGGAGGCGGATAAGATTTTGGCGTGGGTTGAGCATGTGGATGTCGAGCGCATTCTGCTGACGCACGGCCATTTCGATCACGTTGGCGCGCTGGAGGCAGTCCGAGAAGCGTTAGATGTGCCGGTAGGTATCCATCCGGCTGACCAGGTGCATTTTGGCTTAGATGCCGATTTTGATCTCAAGCATGGTGACATAATCCCCGTGGGGGTTAGCCACTTGCAGGTTGTATTCATTCCAGGACATACGCCGGGCAGTGTGGCGTTTATCCTGGCTGAAGAAGAAGGATTCTCGTGGGTTGTCGTGGGGGACGCGATCTTTCCCGGTGGTCCTGGTAAGACGGTGGACAACGCCGCTTTGCAAACCTTGTTGGATGCCTTGCAGCGGGAAGTTTTTGTCTGGGAAGATATTGTGCAGCTCTATCCCGGGCATGGGGATGCGACCACGGTGGGGGTTGAGCGCCCGGATTTCGAAGCGTTCGTTGCCAAAGACTTACCGCCCGAACTGTTTGGAGACGTTAGCTGGCGATAACTTTCCTGGCTTTGGCAATTCGCCTAAGCAGCTTTGCCGTTTGCGGGCTTATGGGGTTAGCCTGAATGATTTCATTGGCAGTTTTTAGGCGCTGTCCGGCCGCCTGGTTGTCGTCAAGAATTTTATAGGTCTTTGCCAGGGCGATCAATGTGTTCGCCCGAGACTGCCACTCATTAGTTTGTTCCCAGTATTGAACGGCTTGCTCGTAATAAAAGCGGGCGACTTTCCAGTTCCCCTTCGCTTGAGCAAGATCGCCCTGGTGGGTAGCCAGACGGGCGCGCAATGTGAAATCCGCGGAATTGCGCAGGGCTGGTTTGTCAGCGCGCTGCAAGAAATATCCTGCCAGATTGCAGTCGCCGGTTTTTAGGTGGATTTGGCCGCGTAAAATGTCCAATTTGATCCGATCTAAACTTTCCGCGGCATGATCTAACAGTTGACTGGCCTTGATGCAGTTTTTTAAGGCGTGTTTGTATTGACCGAGTTCGTTCTGCGTCATTGCCAGGTTGTGCAATGCTTGCGCATGGCGTTGCGTATCTCCGGTTTTCTTGCGTATAGTCACGACGCGTTTCCAATATCTCTTCGCACTTTTATACTCGCCCTGCGTATGTGCTAACATGCCGAGTACATTGAGGCAGGCCGCAACTTGCTCTGAATTAAGGCCTTCCTGCTTTAATAGCGCTAACACCGATTCCCCGTAGTTCTTCGCCTGGGCATATGCTGAGATATGCCAGTAAGTTTGGCAGAGACCCAATTGAATGCTGCCTATGAGGTAGGGATCGGCCACAGTGCATGCCAGCGTTTCCGCCTGGTGAAAGTAATTTAGAGCGGTTTGATATTGGCGAGCGGATAGATTCAAGGCACCCAGTTGATTGAGAAGCTGGCAGTGTGCGCCTGGACTGCCGTCCGTAAAGTTTTCGGCTACCCAGATCAAAAGCCCAATCCAGGAATACCAGCTAGTGCGGGCTTCGATCAAAGGGAAGGCGGCTGGTATAAGCTTCAGGGCTTGTGATCGGGTGGCCGTAAGCTGTAAGCCAAATTCTACAGCGCGTAAAATGGTATCGTGTTCCCGTAATTGGCTTTCCGAGGGGCTATCCCCGCTTTGGAGGAACGCCAGCCAGTAATCCAGATTGTTGGCGACTGTTTGAGCAAAGACTTGCGACCAGGGGGTGTTTATTTCGGCCATTGGATAATATCCGTTTTCAAGAAAGTCTCCGTTAACTGATGGATGCCATAACGCCGGGCATCGAGTGTGCCGCGCATTTCGAGCAGCGAGCGTTTGAATAATTCCTCGATTGCGCTATGAATTTCGGCATCGGTGAGTTTACTTAGCGTCTGGATATGTTCCAGGGTAGTGCCGTCCGGGGGAGCGAGGGGCATGCGCAGCAAAAAAGATTGTGCCTGCTGGCTTAGCATATCCCAGGCGTTTGAATAGATGTGATGGTACATCGCTTCGATATCGCCGGGACGGCTGTGAGTAAGATCGCTGAGTACGCTGGAAAGAGGCAACACGTCTAAAAGCCCGATAGCCAGCTTGAGCGCCAGGGGGTTGCCCCCGATGATGCCATAGATTTTGTCTGCATGGGCTTTGATTTCGGGCAGCATTGTTTCTAGTCCGATTTGGGTGGCTTGGTGACACATCAAGGTGGTGGCATGTTCCAACTTGATCTCGTTGAGCGTGTGTAGGAAAATTTCTTGTGTGCGTGGCGGCCTGACCCTGGAGGTCAATAGGAACTTACTAGGGGTAGAAAGATCGATGATGCGCTGGAGCAATGCCGGGTTATTTAGTTCGTCATCCAAGTTGTCAATCAAGATCAAGTGCGGGCTGGATTTGAGCTTCTGGCGGATGAGAGCCAATCGTTCGTGGGCTTGAATGCCACTGGGTAGAAGGTGATCTGATAGGTCAGTAATTAATTCACTTTCCCCGAAAATATGCTGGCGTTTGCTTTTCGGATGGTAACTTGTGTTGATGCGCAGCCAGAGAATATCCGCGAAGTGGAAATCGGTAACGATTATCCGAACGACAAAATCTACCAGGCTGGTTTTACCGATGCCGCCCAGGCCAACCACCGCAAGTACATCCGGTGCATCGGGTGATGTCAACTGCCTGCTGAGTTGTTCGATTTCCGAATCGATGCCAAATAATTGTGAATAACTTTGTGGCGGGAAGCGTGCGAACAGGTTTTGAGCAAGTTGCTCACGTATGTAAGCTTCCCGCTCGTAGATGATTTGTGCCAGTTCTTCGATAGCAGCCCGCTGCTGGCGGTTAACCTGATCCACACTAAGATTCAGGTGATGGGCGAGGTTCATCGCGGTTTTGTTTTGGATGAAGCGGCGCGATATAATTTCCGCCCTGGTCGGATTCCAGCCCGCGAGCGTCTGGATGGCTGTCTCCAGCAGGTCTTTCACATTTTGATTGGATTGATCGGCGGGAGCAGGCTCGGTTGCTTTGCATATGCAGAGTTCATGAAGCATGTTTTTGGGTGGCAAATGTCCTGCTTGGATGGCGCGCAAAGCTGCCTTGGTTGCTGTTGTAATGGTATCAATATTGAATTTGTCGTTTGTATACACGCCCCAGGTTCCCCTGTTCTGAATTTTGATAATTGCATAATTATATTCTATCCGCAGAGGATTGTGTATTTGGTCAGGAAAATGGTTGTTGCAACCAAACGATTGGCCTTTATAAAAAGCGAGAAGGGCTTTATAATTGGCATAATCTAGCATGGCACAATGCAATGGAAGTTATTTAAGGAGTAGAAAATGAATCTCGGATTGCCAGAAATTCTTGGAATTCTTTTAGTTGTAATTATTCTGTTTGGGGTGGGCAGAATTTCGAAGATTGGTGGGGAGTTGGGGAGTGGTATTCGTGAGTTCCGCAATGCCGTGAAAGACCCGGATGCCGAAGAAGAGAAAGAAGAAGAAAAGGAATCTGGCGAAGAATAAATTCTTCGTGTCGATCAAAAAACAAGGGGAATAATTTGTATTCTTTTTGCTGAATGAAATAAATGAACGGGCGGGAGCAAAACTCCCGCCCGTTTTGGTTTAACCGTAAGGCAGTCTTTTTGTATCTGTACTAGGCGAGTTTGAAATCGCTCAATACTTTCATGTAGTTGGCCCGTTCGAAGGCGGAAGGTTCGCCGACGGAGACCTGGGCCATACTGCCGGTCATCTGCTCGATGGATTCGTATTCGTGCTCTTCCATCCAGGCGTTGAGGTCTGTCAGAATTTCAGCGACGCGACCGACGCCGTTCTTGAGCAATTCGGATGCCATCATCGAAACATTGGCGCCAGCCATAGTGGCTTTGAGTACCCCCTCTACGCCGTGTACGCCGGAGGTCAACGCGAAGTCAACATCCACTTTACCGTACAGGACGGCAATCCATCGCAGCGGCAAGCGCAACTCATCGGGAGTGCTCAAAACCAGATTGGGGACCACTTCCAGTTCTTCCAGATCGAAATCAGGTTGGTAGAAGCGGTTGAATAACACCAAAGCGTCCGCCCCAGCATCTGCCAGACGGGCCACGATGTTGGGGATAGAAGTGAAGAATGGACTGAGCTTGACGGCCAGCGGCACGTTCAGGCTGCTACTCACGTTCTGCACCAGATTGATGTAGCCTTCTTCCAGGTCAGCGGCGGTCTGGTCGGGG
This sequence comes from Anaerolineales bacterium, assembly GCA_016928525.1. Next base: position 17,776 of record JAFGKO010000062.1, read on the forward strand.
TCGCTCGGCATGCTGTACATATTGAGTTCGACCGCGTCCGCACCGGCTGCTTCCATTTTCTGGGCGTATTCGATCCATTTGCCGGTGGTGACACCGTTCAGGCTGGCGATCACGGGGATGCTGACGGCGTCTTTGAGGGCCTTGATCTGATCCAGATATTTTTCCGGGCCGATGTTGTAGCGCCCGTAATTGGGAACATAACTCAAAGCTTCGGCGTAGAATTCAGTGCCGTAATCCAGATGATGATCGAGCGCCAGACTCTCTTTAATGATCTGTTCCTCGAACAGTGAGTACATTACCACCGCAGCGACACCGGCTTCTTCAAGCTTTTTAACTGTAGCTACGTTTTCCGAGAGCGGTGAAGCAGAGGCCACCAACGGGTTCTTCAATTCTAAACCCAGGTACTTTGTTTTCAAGTCAACCATGTGATTTTCCTTTCACCCATAATCCTTCCAGGAAGGAGCAGGGCAGAGGCCTTAGGCCTCTGCGTCGTCTCCGTTCGAAGTTTCACGTTCGTAGTGGATGTCGGCCATCTGTTGGTATAGGTTCCAGCGGCCTTTGACATCAGACTTCGCCAGTTTCATCAACTTTTCGGCACGCTCTTCGTCGTACTGTAGAAGCACGCTATAGCGAGTTTCATTGTAGGCGTAATCCTCCATGGATACTTTTGGATCGCGCGAGTCAATCTGGAGCGGATTCTTGCCTTCCTTGACCAGGTCGGGGTTGTAGCGGTAGAGTGGCCAATGGCCGGACTTGACGGCCAGGTCTTGTTGTTCGAGACCTTTGCGCAGGTCGAAGCCGTGGGAGATGCAGTGGCTGTAGGCGATGATCAGGGACGGGCCGTCATAAGCTTCTGCTTCGATGAAGGCCTTCAGGGTCTGGGCATCGCTGGCACCCATTGCTACTCGGGCGACGTAAATATAGCCGTACGCCATGGCGATCATGCCGAGGTCTTTCTTGGGCATGTCCTTGCCCTTGAAAGCGAACTTGGCGGTTGCGGCACGCGGGGTAGCCTTGGAGGCTTGCCCGCCGGTGTTGGAGTAGACTTCGGTGTCCATGACGAGTATGTTCACGTTGCGGCCGGAAGCCAGCACGTGATCGAGACCGCCGTAGCCGATATCGTAAGCCCAACCGTCACCACCGAGGATCCACATGCTCTTCTTGGAGAGCTGGTCGGCCAGGCTGAGTAAGTCTTTGGCCTGGGGCGAGTCCAGTTTGGCAAGCTTGTCTTTTAGTTCAACTATGCGGACGCGCTGGGCATTGATCCCGGCTTCTGTGGTCTGGTCGGCATCGAATAGGGCGGTTGCCAACTCGCCGCCAATTTGATCCTTGAGGGCCATAACCAGTTCGCGGGCGTATTCGTTCTGTTTGTCGAGGGTCAGGCGCATGCCCAAACCGAATTCGGCGTTATCCTCGAACAAGGAGTTGTTCCAGGTAGGGCCGCGGCCATTTTCGTCCTGTGCCCACGGGGTGGTCGGCAGGTTGCCGCCGTAGATGGAGGAGCAACCGGTAGCATTGGCGATCACGGCGCGGTCGCCGAAGAGCTGGCTGAGCAGTTTGACATATGGTGTCTCACCGCATCCGGCGCAGGCTCCGGAGAATTCGAACAGTGGGCGCAGCAATTGGGCGTTCTTGACTGTGCCCATCTTGAGGTCGTCACGGTTGACTTCGGGCAGGCTGAGGAAGTAATCCCAGTTGGCCCGTTCGCTTTCAACGATCGGCAATTGGTCGCCCATGTTGATCGCCTTGCGACCCGCCTGGCTCTTGTCCTTGGCGGGGCAAACTTCCACGCACAACCCGCAGCCGGTGCAGTCTTCGGGCGCGATCTGGATTGTGTAAGCCATGTCTGGGAATTCCTTGAAGCGAGCATCTTTGTGCTTGAAGGTTTCGGGGGCATCGGCCAGGTGTTTGTTATCGTAGACCTTACCACGGACGACAGCGTGCGGACATACGAAAACGCACTTTCCGCACTGGATGCAAATGTCCGGTTCCCAGATTGGGATTTCCAAGGAAACATTGCGTTTTTCCCATTGCGTGGTGGCGGTGGGGTACACACCATCATTTGGCAGCATGCTGACGGGCAGATCGTCGCCTTTCTTGGCGATCATCTGGCCCAGAACGTCCTTGACGAACGAAGGAGCGGCTTCCGGAACTGCGGGCAGCATTTCGCTATCGCTGGTGGCTTTGTCGGGAACTTCGATCTCGAAGAGATAATCGAGCGCCATGTCGACGGCGGCGTAGTTGCGCTGGACAACTTCTTCACCACGCTTGCCATAAGTCTTCTTGATGTATTCTTTGATCTTGGCAATCGCTTCGTCGCGGGGGAGGACACCGCTGATGGCAAAGAAGCAGGCCTGCAAAATGGTGTTGATGCGGCGACCCATACCGGTGTTCTTGGCAACTTCGTAGCCATCGACCATGTAGAACTTGAGTTGCTTGTCGATGATCTCTTGTTGAACCTGCTTGGGCAGGTGATCCCAGACTTCGTCCGGCCCGTAGGGGCTGTTCATCAGGAACGTAGCGCCCTTCTGGGCAGATGCCAGCACATCGACCTTCTCGAGGAAGGGCGGGTGATGGCAGGCCACGAAGTTGGCTTTGCTGATCTGGTAAGTGGATTTGATGGGGTTGGGGCCGAAGCGCAGATGCGAAACGGTCATGGCGCCGGATTTCTTCGAGTCATACACGAAGTGGCCCTGCGCGTAGTTGTCGGTTTCCTCACCAATAATCTTGATGGAGTTTTTGTTGGCACCTACGGTACCATCGGATCCCAGACCATAGAAGACGGCACGCACAGTGGCGGGGTCTTCGGTGGAGAATTCGGGGTCGTATTCGAGTGAGGTGTGGGTGACGTCGTCGATAATACCAATGGTGAAGTGATTCTTTGGTTTCTCATTACTCAGTTCGTCGAAGATGCTTTTGACCATGGCGGGGGTGAATTCTTTGGAAGAAAGACCATAGCGGCCGCCGACGATCTTAGGCATTTGGGCAAAGGGAGCGCCGCCGTTGTGCATAACTTCGTTTAGGGAGGTAACTACATCCAGGTACATCGGTTCGCCAGCGCTGCCGGGTTCCTTGGTGCGGTCGAGCACGGCGATGGACTTCACGGTCTTAGGCAGACTCTCGATGAAAGCTTCTATGGAGAACGGACGATAC
>JAFGKO010000063.1 GCA_016928525.1 Anaerolineales bacterium
TCTATTACACCCTGTTTGGCTTGCCGGGCGCTTTTGCGTACCGCTTTGCCAACACCGCCGATGCCATGCTCGGTTACCACGACGCGGAGCGCGAGTGGCTTGGGAAGATTCCAGCACGATTGGACGATCTGCTCAATTTGATCCCGGCCAGGCTGACAGCTTTGTTGTTCATCTTCGTGACCTGGCTCGATAGCGACGATGCGACGCGCGCGTTTACCATCTGGCGGCGTGATCGGAGAAAAACCGAGAGTCCGAACGCAGGCTATCCGATGAGCGCCGGGGCGGGCGCATTGGGGATCGAGCTTGAAAAAGTCGGCCACTACAGGCTGGGGGAAGGGCAACGCCCTCCGCAGGCAGGTGACATCGGCCAGGCAGTGCGCCTGATGCGTACGACCGCCTTCCTTGCGGCGGGCTTGTTCGGGATCGTTTCTCTGTTGAGGCGAAAAAGACATGCCTGAGGGTATCCTGCCGCGCCCCGAAGTACAGGCCACGTCCGCCGACCAGCATGGTGCGCTGGATTACGCGGAGTTGACCCGCTTGGGGATTGCGCCAAACGAGATCATCGATTTCAGCGTCAACAGCAATCCGTTTGGGCCCTCACCGGTTGTGCGTGAAGCTCTCCGGCAGGTGGCGATCGACCGTTATCCTGACCGCGAATCGCTGGCCTTGCGCCAGGCGTTGGCTGAAAAGTTCGGCCTCGATCTCCCACAAATCCTTATCGGCAACGGCACGGCGGAATTGCTCTGGTTGCTTGCGCTGGCCTTCGTCCGGCCGGGAGATAGGGTATTGATCCTGAAACCAACTTTTGGCGAGTACGCGCGTAGCGTCGCTTTGATGGGCGGGCATGTTGAATCGACCTGGGCTAGCGAGGAAGATAATTTCAGCTTTACCCCTGAAATCATCAGTGAAGCTCTCCATGCAATAGAGCCGCGTTTGGCGTTCATCTGCAACCCGAACAATCCCACCGGGGCTACGCTTTCCATAAAAACACTTGGTGAGTTCGCAGGCGCGCATCCGACTACTTTGTTCGTGATCGACGAGGCTTACATCCAGTTCGCGCCGGGGTTGCAGTCTTGTATCTCTCTCGCCTTGCCAAATGTGCTGGTGCTGCGCTCGATGACCAAGGACTATGCGCTGGCTGGACTGCGCCTGGGATTTGCCGCCGGACCGATAGATTTGATCGAAGCGCTTGCGAAGGTCCGCCCACCGTGGAACGTCAATGCAGTCGCGCAGGAAGCTGGGCTAGCTGCTATTATGGATGATAACCACTTATCCCAATCCCTGACCCATTTACGCACTGCCAGAGCCGATTTCCTTGCCGGACTACAGGCCCTCGGCCTGGCCCCAATCCCTTCCGCGACACATTATTTCATCCTCAAAGTCGGGAACGCGGCGGAATTTCGGCGTCGATTACTGGAGTATAAAATCCAGGTGCGTGACTGCGCCTCTTTCGGCCTCCCAGATTACATCCGGGTTGCTACCAAAAAACCGGAAGAGAACACACAATTGCTGTCTGCGCTCAAGGAGATACTCTGATGTTGCATTTGATCCTGGTTCGTCACGGTGAAACCGAGTGGAATGCCCAGCGCCGCTACCAGGGGCAATCGGATGTCCTGTTGTCGGAGTTGGGGAGACGACAGGCGGAGCTTGTGGCAGAGCGGCTCGCCAGTCAGAAAATCGATGCTGTCTATGCCAGCGACCTGAAACGTGCCTGGGAGACGGCCCAAATCATTGTCGAAAAGAGCGGCTTGCAGGTCATGTCTGAGCCGCGCTTGCGAGAATTGAAATTTGGTGTCCTGGAAGGGCTGACCTTTGACGAGGCGCAGGAACAATACCCGGAGATGATCAACGCCTGGTTAGAGGATTTCAATCGGTCGCCGCAGGGTGCGGAGACAATCGACGTGTTCAACGCGCGTGTCGTTTCTTTGCTAAATGATCTCAAAGCCAAACATGATGAGCAGACCGTGCTGCTGGTCGCGCACGGCGGTCCGTTGAGTGAGGTCTTGCGCGTGGTGCTAGGTCTATCGCGCGAGAAACGCTGGTATCTCGAGATGGAAAATGCCAGTCTCTCGGAAGCCTTGATCGCTGAAACGTATGTTTCGCTCAAAAGGTTGAACGATACCTGCCATCTGGCCGTGCCTGGCTAGCATCCTTGTTCGGGATGCAGTTCAACTACATCCCGAACATAGAAATCTGCCTATCAAAACTGTACAGGTGGTTTTAGGCAGTCTCCCTTTTTTCAATGTAAAATACCCCCATGCTTGCTCGCGTTTATTCTTGCGCCGTTGTTGGTCTCGATGGCGTCATCGTCGAAGTCGAAGTGGATTACACCAACGGATTGCCTGGCATGACCATCGTTGGCCTGCCGGATGCGGCTGTACAGGAAAGCCGCGAGCGTGTGCAAACTGCGGTCAAGAACGCTGGCTTGCATTTCCCCCGTCACCGCGTTGTTGTTAATTTAGCCCCCGCCTCCGTCCGCAAGGAAGGTCCGGCCTACGATTTGCCGATTGCACTGGGTGTCATCATCCTGAGTGGGCGACTGCCGCTCGAGGCCGCGCAGGACACCCTGGTGGTTGGCGAACTCTCGCTGGACGGCATTGTCCGTCACACGCGCGGAATCCTACCCATGGCTGCCGCTGCCCGCGTCAACGGATATAAGCGCATGGCTGTGCCCGAAGTGGACGCTGCCGAAGCGGCCTTGATCCCTGACCTGGAAATCATCCCGGTGCAGACGCTTGCGCAGCTTTACGACCATTTGACCAGTCGCCAGTCCATCGAGCCGTTCCAGGCCTCCGGCGATGACCTTGCGCCCCTCTTCGTCCCGACCGACTTTGCCGAAGTCAAAGGGCAGGAACACGTCAAGCGCGCCCTGGAAGTGGCCGCGGCTGGAGGACATAATTGTCTTATGGCCGGCAGCCCGGGAAGCGGAAAGACCCTGCTGGCGCGCGCCATGCCGGGTATCCTGCCCGAGATGTCCATCGAAGAATCCCTAGATGTGACCCGCATCTACTCGGTAGCCGACCAGCTCCCGCCCGGTACGCCGCTCATCCGGCACCGGCCGTTCCGCGCGCCGCACCACACTATCAGCCATGCCGGGCTGGTGGGCGGGGGCAACATCCCGCATCCGGGGGAGATTTCGCTGGCGCACCGGGGAGTCCTGTTCCTGGACGAGTTCCCCGAGTTCGGCAGCCGCGTGCTGGAAGTCATGCGCCAGCCGATGGAGGACAAAGTAGTCACCATCAGCCGGGCTAAGGGATCGCTGACCTTTCCTTCTAATTTTATGTTGGTCGCTGCTATGAACCCCTGCCCCTGCGGCTATTACGGTGATGCACAAAAACCCTGCACCTGTTCCCATTCAACAGTGACCAAGTACCAGAAACGCATCTCCGGCCCCATGCTCGACCGCATCGACATCCA
>JAFGKO010000064.1 GCA_016928525.1 Anaerolineales bacterium
CGCACCAGGAAATTTCCGCGTTAGAATTGTTCAAGGCAATACCGCCGGCATAAGTAGAGACTTGTCCGTGTGCGTAATTATCGCTAATGCGGCAATGAGTGATCACAGGATTGGAGTTGGTGCAATTTATCCCGCCCATACCGGTGAAAAATGTTCCAGAGTGGAGGATGGTGCAGAAGGCCAGTTTACTGCTATCGGGCGCATTGGAAAAGTTCAGGCCCCTCCAGAATGTGCTGGCTGTGAAGTGGATGGAATCAGCTTCCGTACCGATGGCTTCCAGGTAGCCGTTGACAGTCAGGCTGTAATCTCCCTGGAATTCCACCTCCACACCCGGTTCGATGACCAAGGTATCACTTGCCGGGATCGTAATACTGCCTGCAATGTAGTAGGGTGAATTCGCCTGATACCAGGTGCCGGATACGTTGCCGCCCGGAATGGTGTCCGCGGAAAGCACTGCGGCGCAGACCGACAGCACAAGCCCTGCGACTGATGAGAATCTTACCTTCATCGTGACCTCCTGCCATAATAGAGACTTGTTCCTTCCTGATTGAACTTCTATTCTGTACTCCTTATGTCTTGAAATGATATCTGCCTTTCATTTCTTCGGCGCAAACATTGACACCAACGTTGGCCGACGTGTGCTGTTGCCGCCTATAGTCTCGCCGCCGCGACGGAGCGCTTTCTGCGACATGACCAGGCGGCGACTCCACAGTGTCAAGCGGCAATGGCACGCCCGGCTTGTTGTGGGTTGTTAGGGCCTGGCGTTTCTCTTCTGTGTCCATTGCATGGTGTCGATAGTTAGCGCATCTTCGCTCGCGGGGACTCGTCCAGTTCATCAGTTGATCTTGTTGCTATGTCCCAAATTCGCGCTCCATCCTGTCCACAGCAAATTCAATAAATGCCTTTGCCGGGAGGATGTAGGATTTTGCATTTCCGACCAGTCCAGAAAACGTGCCTTGCCCTTCTATAAAGGCCTGCACAATCTCCCCGAAGTAGTGCGCAGGCATCTTGTCCAACACCATCCTACTGGTGTCATATTCCTCAATAGTGACTTCAGTTATCCGGCCTTGAAATAGGATTTTTGTAGGAACCTGAATCACGCGTTTATCAGGCAAGCGGGCTATGTGCTCAGCGTGATGCAATAGGGTTACATGCTCAAACTCAGATCCAAGAAGCAGTACCTTTCCTTCTATCTCTACAAGCTTTTTATATGGAGAGTCCTCGCCGTATCCATAGTTAAGAGAGTGCCCCTCGCACAGCCAACCGGCTCGGTCACCCACGGCAACAATTGACGCGCCGGGATTGCGGGACCGAACAGCTCCAGGCCAATTACGTAGGATTTCAGGAAATACACCATACTCGGGCACTGCCGGCGATCTGTCAGGATCGAAATAGGGAATCTCATCTGTTGGCTGGTAGTCTGCATAGGCACTCAGGATTCCGTTCGGACCGAGCACCTTAAGAAGCGCCCTTACCAATGCCTCAGCACGGCCATTAATCGGCCCTACTGAGCGTAAAGACACATGCACCATGACTGTGTCTCCAGATACCACACCCAAAGCGGATAAATCAGTCTCCAATCGTGATTGTAAGACCGTTGGTCTGATTCCTGGCTCTTGAACCATAGCGTGTGCCACGACGCGCTGAGGAAGCCGTGCGCTGAAATCGCGCGGTGCCAGCTCAATCGCCGTCTATGGCTTGTGTGTCCTCTTCCTTTCTGATCATGAGGACGGCGTCGTCTCCATCAACTCCTCCCCATTCTGCCAGGATCTGCTCTGGTGTCGCGGGGGTCCTGACGAAACCCGCCTTCTCGTAGGCCCGGATGGCTCTCGGGTTCCGGCCGTGACGGAGCGCGGCCGTACTGGACGCGCGACAAGGCAGTGTGCCTGAGGCACACGTCTTGCCCACGGACGGGACCCGGAACGCTTTCATTGTCTTCTCCCGGTGCAGGCATGGCATCCATGGGCGTGTTGTGCGATGCAAACCGGGAATCCCGTCAGACTAGTTATCGCGGCCAGCGATGTGAGTGTCATCACAACGATGTATTCATTGGAGCGCATCAGCATCGCTGCTGGTCTCGAGCGCCTTGTACTCCTTGACTGCTTCGGTGAATTCTGGCGAGGCTTCAACAGACATCTTTATGAATCCTGTACCTCGCTTGATGCCCTCAATTTCAAGCATTATTGTCTTGTTGTCGCTCGAGAAGAATATAGTCCACATGCCGCAACCCTTATAGGCAAGGCACTCGTAGAACTCATCCGAATCCTCATAGAGTTTGTGACCAACTGAACAGAAGGACTTGCCCATCGTGTAATTCTGTTTCAACAGTTTCTGTAGATTGTCGAACTTCGACTTTCCTTCAGTTCCGTATGGGTCCTCAGCTATCGTTCGAGATGCCATTGTGATCTTGACGAGTGCCGTGTCGCCGGCGAATATCAGAACATACGATTCAGAGAGTGATAGGTTCTTTGGCAACGAGTCCGTCTTGTACATGTGAAGATTGTTGCGAGAACTTTCTTTTGTCAACGCAATGCCCATCTGCCGAATCTGGTCAGGTGATTGACCCCACTTGAGACCGAACATGGCGTCTCCAGCGGCAGAACCATTGGTCAACAAGCAAAAGATGATCAACAAGAAGGTGCGATACCCCAGCATAGATTGCCTCCTCGGCCTGATAGTTGGATGGTATATGACAGATGAGTTTCTCTTAAGTGCCTGCTGCTCTGCTCCGCGACATGTGAGTGCCCGGTTTGTTTCGCATAACGTGTGCCGTGTTACGACGTGGCCGGGCTACAAACCTGCATTGTGACGGAGGCCTTACGGAACCCGGTACACCGGGTGACATGACAGGCCGACATGACACAATGCAGATTCCCCTTGTCATCCCGGCCATGTGGCCGAAGGCCCTTGCGTAACGCGGCTGTTGGCTGTCTGTATGATTTGGCCATGTTTCTTCCCTGGGCGGGGATATTATCGGAAAATTACGCTCAAATTCTCAATAATATCAGTAGAATCGACTTCCCCATCTTCCATTTCAGCTTCGGTGTATATAAAATCATAGTCTTTTCCATTCCAATAAATAAATCCACCGGCACCGGAACCACATTTTCTTATGAGTAACGCATCACCAATAAGTTCAGGGGCATTCTTTTCGAAAGGAAGACCCATTTCCTTTACATTTATCTCGAGATATTCTACCCAAGAGAAATCATCAGACAATTTTTCTAAAAGATAAATTTGCTGAGAATTCGGGTGGACAATACATAATTTCGTAGCACTGTCATGCCTTTTGCAAACAAAAAAGGCTGCGTCTAAGGAACAATCACCGTTGAAATCTGCGTAGACAATAAAGGGGTTTACATGTGTTAATAGAATGTAGTCGCTGTTAAATCCAGTACACACAATTACATTATTGTAAAGCCACCTTGGGAAAGCATTTTTTATAGCACACATGTCATCAATAGTCTTAAATGAAAACCAATTTGAATTTTCACTGTCTGCATATTTCGGCGAAGGACAAGTGTACTTAGTGTTTTGCTTAAACTGCTTGTTTTCTTCATTCTTAATTTTTGTTTGTCCACAAGAGGCAACCAATATAAGAGAAATAACAATAAAAATTCCAAGCTTCATGGTGAAACACTCCTTAAAATTTAAGATATTTTGTTTGTTGGTAGAAATATTCGAAAACATCAGGCCAAAGCAGAACGGAATTCGTAGGGCTTGCTCTTGGGGGTGTCCATTTGCCAGTAATACTTCCGTTCATAATTGTGCCATCAAGATACAGCATTGAGAATATCGGATCTTCAATGTCGGTTTCAAGTCGTTGAAAACTTTTAGCATCATATCTGTCTGGATTCTCATCAATGAAAATACCACGAAGCCGTATCATTATTGGTGTCCAGCCATTTGAGGAATGCCCCCAGACGTCAGCTAATTCATATAACGATAGGTTCGGTGTCTTAGAGTTAGGTTTGAGATTGATTATTAATGCTCTATTTAGATGTTCATTCGCTCCAAGTGCCGTTGCGATGTTGATATGCCAATTGTATGGCTCATTTGCATCGCCAAGAAGTGACTTCTGTAGTAACCAAGGTATAAAACCTTGATTGCATCCAAAAAGGGATACATTTTCAATCCAACAAAATTCCCAGACATCCTGCTTCTGAATCTTGCTGTAAAGAGAATACAATGGTACCGTCCTTTCTTGATTTGTTACCCCGCCCAACTATAATATTTCTTCTGTTATACATGGCCAAAGCATATTGCAGCCAACGTTTGCGGCACAGCCGAAGTGCCTGTGTTGCGCCTGCGGCAGGCATTTTGGCTTGCCGTTGTTGGTGGGAGTTTGGGCACCGTTCTTCGTCTTTGCGCCGCATTTTCGTTTGGTTCTTCTTCCTTTGGCAAACAATCTTCAATGGAGCGCCCGGCATTCAGACTGTTGTAAATATCTGCCCGCATTGTCAATGGCGCGATTAAGGAGCCGACCACTCTGCTTTGCCTGCGTGGTTTTGTCATGCGGTCACGCCCGTATATCAGAAGCTTTTATTGATCCTCAGGTAGGCTTCGTCTTTATCGTCCCACCTGAAGAATGTAGTGCCTTTTTGCCCCTTAATGATATGGGCACCGATGGCGCACTCAAGCCCATGACCTGGTTTGTAACTGATTTCCGGCAAAGTAAAGAATGAAACCTTATCTGCTTCCCTGATTTCGATACCACCAGCTAGACGAAGTGTCAGCTCATCATGCAGAAAGCTCTTCTCAGCCGCGATCATCACGTAGTCACCGATGTTGTCGGGCCCCATCTCCGCAATGAATCCCCGTAAATACTGTATTTGTGTGTAGATGCCCCATTTAAAGGTGTAGTCAAGTCCAAGAACACCTTTGAGGAATGGTTCATCGTCAAGAACTGTGTCGCGATAAGGCATATCCCCCATGGGAGTTGTGATCACGATCTCAGTCACGGTTTTGCCATGCGGAATGACCAAAGCTCCCTCACCCCAAACTCCGATGTTACCGATTGCTCCGGCAAAATCGAGCCCCACAACATGGATTTTGGGATATTCAAGAGTGAGGTCAAGCCTCAGTACAGGCGGAACCACTGCAGAGGCCATAACAGCATGGCCACTCACCGGTAGCGGCACTTGTTCTCGTCCGTAGAAGTAACTCGTCGAAAAGTCGATCCCAAACGCATTCAGCCCGATCTTCGCGCCGCCTGCCATGTTGCTTGCGCGTCTATCAGGTAAATCCACCGTAAGATTACCGGTTTCAAGCGACATGCCGGGAATGGGCGAAACTTCCGAAGAAGACATGATAAGCGACACATCATCCGGCAGCCGGGCAGGCTTGAATACAGGTATCACCACCGCGGCGATATTCAATGATTTAAAGTAGTACGTGGCCTTGAACATGGTGTTCGCCAGCTTGCGTCCAAAATCGAAAGGATCGGAGAAATCGTAAGGATTGAGATAGTCCGTAGGATTGAATAGATCAGCCGTACCCCATTTCTCTATCTGATGCCCGACTCGCAAGTCAAGACCGGGCAGGATGAACCCATACATATCAATGTATATGCCGCGGAGTTCAACCCATATGTCGTTCAGTTTCCGGAGGTCCTGAAGATCCGCCAGTGATGACACATTATGGATGTCCTGAATAACGACCTCAAGTTCACCGTGAAAACCCACCTTTACGGCATCGCGTGTTCTGAGACCTGCATTGAATGTATTCCTGCTGAAACTGAAGCTGTGTGGTGTGTTTGTCAACACCCGCACATCGGTTTCAACAAACCCGTATCTCTCCACTTCAGCGGCTGTCGCCGAAACCAAAATCAGCAAGAACAGTCCCGTTCTTTTCATCGGTGCCTCCCGGGCTTAACTAGCTCAGTTGCGTTGCAGGTATCGCTGTGAGAAAAGTTCGTCTCCCAGGTCCTTGTCAATTTCAACATTTGTCAGTTGCAGGATCGTACGGTGCTGCTTCTTAACATCTTTCATGGTCATCGTATGAGCAACCCAGTATTCGCCTATTTTCCGTATGTTTTCACGTTCCATGACTTTAAGCAATTCCCCGCTTTTCCCATAGTATTCGGTCTTTACCTTATAGAAATTCGACATGTCTACCCACAGAAGGAGTTTGCTGTATTCCTTGTCTGCCTCCTTCTTCGGCGTTAACTCAAGCACATAATGGGCGTCCTGCTCACGTACGCCCACGGCGTTGTAATCTTCACCATATGTAATGGAACCGAAATCATCATAGGTGAAATCCGTTCCCATGAAACTCTGGTTTTTAACGTGTGCTGCAATTCGCCGGGTGTTGTTGAAGGCGGGCATGTAGAAGTAAATCACATCGCCGGGCAACGTGAGGATTCCCGCCCCTTTGATGTCGCCTGGAGAAAGGAACTTTAACAAGCGCATCGAATCGCCTTTCTGCATCATTTTGGCTTCCCGTTCTTTGCGGTGTCCCTGCTTGTCCACGAGAACCATCGACATGGTATATGTCTGGTCCTTTGGAGCTGACTCTACCTGATCTGCCTTGTGCAGAATCCCGGTGGCAGTCATCTCTGCGCCCGTGGTAATAGATGCCAGAGCAATCGCGATTACTGTTACAAGTCTGTGTTTCATTGGTAACCTCCCCGGTTAGTGTTTCTGCATGAATGCCGTATGCATTGTTATTTGGAGAACGGGCAGCAAAATCAGGGCGTTCAGTGCACTGACGATCATGGTCAATGCCGTAAGCAGGCCGAATGCCTGCAAAGGAACAAGATTGCTGAAGGCCAGCACCGCGAAACCACCCGAAACAGCAACTGCATTGAACACGATGGCACGGCCCGTCGTATGGTATGTGCACTGCAGGATTCTCTCGATATGATTATCTTTCTTAGACACGGCACGAAAGCGGGACAAGAAATGTATGGTGTAGTCGATACCGATGCCGATTGCGATACTCGCTATCATGGTGGTAGCGATATCAAGCGGGATGCCGACGATGCGCATGAGAGCGAAATTGGTAATTATGGTGAACGCTATCGGGATACACGCCACGAGTCCCCATCGTATGGATTCAAACTGGAGTGAAACGAGCACGAGCACACAAAAAAGCGAAAAGACAAGGCTCAGCAACTGGCTTCGCACAAGCTGACGGTCAATAATCTGCATAATGACCGGGAATCCCGTCACATGCGCCACAAGCCGGTGAATGTCCGCTTTTTCCACTTGTCGACCGGTGATCCTGGTATAGTCCGCAAGGCGAACCAGTGCCGGCCTGTTATTCAATGTCTCGGCGATGGTGAGGAAATTCTTGTCGAACTCACTATTCCATATTGTCTCGTTTGTCATGTTTCGCAGATCGTCTCGCAGACGCAGGATGTTCATTTCCCGCCGGGCCGCCGTTACCACCTGATGCACGCGTGTTGCCAGGTCGTGCAGTACTTCCATGTCGTTTTTGTACAGTTCTGCGGGAAACACACGGCCGAGTGCAGTGACAATCGCAGTCTCCGATAGAAATGGCAATATTGAGACCCCGATTGCCTCAATAGCAGCACGGGCAGCGCCGGAATCAAGCGCAGGTTCGGCATCTGTACGCGCCAGGCAGGTCCTGACCGCATCGGCAATTATCATCTGCTCTTCAAGAGACTCAATCGTGGAAGGTGCCGCATGTAATGCTGTTTTATCCCGTAAAACCTGCAGCGGGATATCAACACCCGCATTCCCGAATATCGGAAGGAGTTGCTGTGCGATATGCTCGACACGCGTCTCAATAATATGGTTTCGCAACCCGGTGTGTGTAACGGTATCGGCAAGCACCTCGATAAACTCTTGCGGCAACCGCTCTTTGATGTATCTCCTGATTTGATCAATGGGTTCTGAGATTTCAGAATAGTTCAAGGTTGGTATCTTTATCTGGAGCACACCTTCGGTTCTGTCAGGATTCACCATCTGCTCCAGAATTTCGTTGCCTTCGATAAAAAGCCAAAGATTGGCAATCTGGTGTCTGGTCTCGGGAATCCGGTAGCGGCTATTCATCGCGTCATTCATCTCACAGACAAGGTTGACTATCGATGTCGGTGTATTGACTATCGGCATCGAATCGATGAAATCATGCATCTTTTTAATCTCGTTCAGGACCAGAGGATTTTGGAGGTCGCCTTTTATGCCGATCTGAATTGGCCGTGCGCCGCCGAAGTTATCGCCGATGATTCTTTCTGCAATTCTGGTGGGACTGTCTTCTTTAAAATAGTTACTTAAGTCGGATTCGGTTTGTATGCCCGGGATTGCGGCTATACAAATGATGACCAACGCCGCGAACACCCAGAAAATTGTTTTGGTTCTTTTGAGAACGAACCGGTAGAGGAAGCTCAGAAAGCCGCCGATGAGCGTTTGATCATCGGCGGCACGGGCATACGTCTTCTCGCTGACTCTGATGAAAATCAACGCGGACGGAATGGCAACCAGTGACAGGATTAGCGCGGCGAAGACGCCGATGGCCGTAAAGACCCCAAATTCCTTTATTGGCGACAAGCTTGATGAGATAAGGGCAATGAAGCCCAGTATAGTCGTCACTCCTGCCATTGCTATCGGAGGCGCAATTTGCTTTAGCGCCCCGGCAACGGCGTCCCGGTTGGATTGCTCAATTCGTCTTTCTTCCAGGTACCTGTTTACTACATGGATTCCATAGGCACTTCCGACGGAAATAAGTATGACGGGCACTATTTCGGTTATCATGTTTATTTTGTAACCGAAAATAGTCATCAGGCCAATGGTCCACACGACAGATATGGCAACAGTAAGCAAGGGAAGCACGACGCCAAACCAGCTGCGGAAACTCCAGTAGAGGGCACAAATCACCAGTATCACCACAAAGGGAATGAGTGCTGTCATGTCCCGTTTGATCCAATAGGTGATATCATCTTCCATCACCGGCTGGCCGGAGAAATAAAGACTTTCAAAGGCGGATTCGTATTCCCGTGAAATTTGTTTTACCTGCCGAGAAACGACATTGTGGTCGGCTCCCTGGCGCACCTTGCATATAACCGCGGCGAACTTGCCGTTTTTTGAAACGAGTGTGTTCACATACAGGTCCTTACCCATCACCCTGTTTCGCAGCCGCTCCAGCGCATCGTTTTGGGACGGGATTTTGTCGATCAGCTCTGCCACCTCCAAACCCGACTCAGTGGACCGTATGTCAATTATGTTGGTAAGGCTTGTTACATGTGTAATGTTCGGGTGTTCCTTGAGCTTGTCAGTCAATCCTTTGATGTTGGAAATCGATTGCTGCGTGAAAACATCGGCACACTCAAGCGCGATAACGATGATCTCCGTTCCGCCGAATGTTTGCCCGATCTGCTTGAAAAACTGGACTTCGGGGTCGGTTGCAGGGAGGTAACTCAGTATGTTGTCGTTGATATCCGCGTTTCGGATCTGATAGCCAAGGAAGATGGTTATGATACCAATGATACTCAGCCATGTTTTCGGACGCCCGACAACCAATTCGGCAAGTTTTTCCGTGCGATTCATACTCTCTCACATGCGTGCTTTATAGCACAGTTTAGCCGCCTGCAATTGAGACCCTCGAACAGGATATCCAGCAAAATGGGCATTTGTTTCGACAATTGCGTATGAGTACGACCGGTTGCCCATGTGTACTCAAGACCTTTCAAGGCCAAGAGTATCGTTTCCGCAACAAGGCGGGTATTACTAACGCTGAATTCATTGCGCGACACCCCTTTGTCAAGGATTGATCTGAGTGTGTCGATTTCCCATTTGGAATGCCGGGCTCTGATTTTCTCGATGAATTCGTAGTGTTTCAAGTACTCATCTTTGACCGTTGTGTATTCGTCGGCCTTCTGTCGCAGGTATTTCATACGGGTCATGACAAAACCGGTCAGCGATTCTCTTGCACTTTGCTGTTCGTTGAGAGGCTCAAGAATGAGGGCTTTAAGGTTCTGTATCTCCGCACAAATGACTTCGGTAAATATTTCTTCCTTGCTTCGGAAGTAGTAGTAAAGGGCGCCTTTCTGCATGCCTACGGCACCGGCAATGTCTTCTGTTGTCGTCTTTTCCAGCCCGTAGCGTGCGAACAATGTGCGTGCTTTCTCAACAATGAGAGTTTTTTTGCGTCCGCCTTTTATTGCCATGCAAGTCTCCAGCAATCTTCTTCCCGAAGAATATTGAATAATTGACCGATATGTTCAAATATATAATTTTGGTAAAGCTAAGTCAATAGCCGGGACTCAGCACTGAGCATCACCGTTAGCACTCATCAGAATTCCCCTGGTTGTGCAGAGATAATTTCCCCACTCCAAAAAAACAAAATGCTAATAGAGGAAACCTTTGTGTGGAGATATCCCGTGTAGGTGGAATCTGTATCTCTAAATCGGTGATAATTCTTAAGACTCGATTTTCACTCGAGTCACCATAGAGGAAAACAAACCCTGTAATATATAGACAAATTCAAATGTCCTCAAAGAGAGAATTTAGGTGAGCGCCAAAGATTCTCTCATCACAAATATTTGTCCAATTTTTCACAGGACGCTCTATTTTCGCGGCGCATTTTTCATTGGTGCCCAAATTTACACCAACATTAAGGATTCTTTCCGAAGCGCCACGACAGAGTGCGGTGACCATGGTTCTCGCGTCGTTTCGGAAAGAATTCAGTTGAACG
>JAFGKO010000065.1 GCA_016928525.1 Anaerolineales bacterium
ATCCCGGATCGTGATGACCAACACCCGGATGGAATCCTTCTGGGACTTCGCCCGGCAGGACTTCACCCCGCGTTCCCCGGATCAATTCCTGGCCGATCCGCTGACCGTGCTGGGCGAGGGCCTGGGTTATGGCAAGGGCGAACTACAGGCCCTGCTCCAGCGGGCGGTCGAGAACCCCGGTATGAAGCCCAAGACCGACCTCTATGGGACACGTCCATCCGGTCAGAAACGCCAGCGTTTTGTCGAGCGGACGGTGTCGGCAGTGCGTGATGAGGGCGGGGAGTTTGTCGGTTTGCTGCTGCTCTTCCGTGATGTGACCAACGAGAAAGAACTCGAACAGGCCCGCCAGGACCTGACCGGGATGATCGTCCACGACTTGCGCTCACCTTTGCAGGCAGTGATGGGCAGTATGCGTCTGATCGAAGAGGTCGTCCCCAACAAGGACACGGTGCTCGATCAGGCCATGCAGGTCAGCCAGCGGGCGGTCAAAAAGCTGCTGAACCTGGTCAATAACCTGCTCGACCTCGACCGGCTGGAACGCGACGAAATCGCGATTGACACCCAGATCGAATCGGCGACCACCATCCTGCGCGAAGCCGCCCAGGAATTGATGCCGCTGGCCCAGGAGATGAACGCCGTCATCCGCATCGAAGCCGACAAAGACCTGCCGGACAGCCCGGTCGATCACGACATGCTCGGACGGGTCGTCCTCAACCTGCTGGATAACGCGTTGAAGTACACCCCGCCTGGGTCGCTGGTCACGTTGCGGGCATCACCCTGCCGCCAGGAAGAAAAAGACATGATTTGCGTCGAGGTGATCGACAACGGGAGCGGCGTGCCGGACGAATACAAGGAAATGATCTTCGACCGCTTCGCCCAGATTCCCGGCAAGAAAGGCCGCCGCCGCAGTTCCGGTATGGGACTGGCTTTTTGCCAGATGGCGGTTGAGGCGCACGGGGGAAAAATCTGGGTCGAAGATAACGCAGAAGGCGGCAGCACGTTTAAGTTCACGCTGCCCATCGCCCCGAAGGACATGCCCTCCCCTGGCGTGAAGGTTGGCGATCAGAAGGATGGCAAGCCGCAGGCCACCGAAAAAACAGAATCCACCAGGAAGTGAATCCCTCCAGTTTTCTATAGGTGAGTGATGATGAGCGAGCAAGTACCCCCGCAAACGCCAGACACACCTGCCCCTCCACGCCCACGCCGCGCCGGGCCGAATTGGAGCCTGATCATGGTGCTGTTTGGGGTGGCAGCCGCCTTATTTGTGATCGGCATCAAGCAGAGTGCTGAGCCGCTCTTCGGCGGGGCCAGGCTGCGCTGGCGAACCGCCAATGCGGTCGCAGCGATCAAAGAGTGGGAGACCATCCCCGGCACGCGGCTCTATGGCGAACCGGAGATCACCGAGCTTGAGGGTGGCTCGCTTCAGATCGTGGCGACCTTTGCCGGGGAAGACCGCATCGAGGAGGCAGAACTGACCTTCACCTGCGGCAACCTGCCGATCCCCGTTCACTGGACGATGGAGAGCTGCGCGATTTCCCCCACCAATTCGCGGGCGTATAGTGTCACCCTCCGGCGTGATTGACTCGTGCTCCGTAGAGAGGAACCAGATGGTAAATAGAAAAATTATGTTCATCAATCCTTTGGTGCAAGAAGCTGCCAATGCCAGCCCTCAAATGGGGATGCTTTTTCTGGCAGCCTATATACGCCAAAGATTTCCCCAATATGAGTTTAAGTTTGCTGATTGGACGGCACTAAGGCTGTCTGAAGAAGAGCAAAAAAGAATATTGATGGACAATCAACCAGGCCTGGTAGGTATGACAACGTTCACCCCCTATTTGAGACAGGCGCTGAAACTTGCCAAATTGGTAAAAGAAACACTACCGGAATGCAAGGTAATCTTTGGTGGGCCTCATGTTACAGCAAGACCAGACGATTCATATCCCAATGTGGATCACATTATTACTGGAGAGGGAGAACTTGCTTTTGAGAAGTTTCTTCATCTCTACGAATCCGGCGCGGAAATTCCACGATTAATGGTCAATACTGAGTATTTGGCCGATATTGATTTTTTACCGGCCTGGGATTTGGTGGAAGATTGGTCACCGTATACACCTCGGGGCTTCTTCTTCGGCGTTCAGTCTCAAATGTGGGTATTAGCCAGTCGTGGCTGCCCGTTCAATTGTACTTTTTGTGCTAACGTTGTATTTAATAAAGCTCGCCCACGCCAAAGGTTCCGCAGCCCATCAAGTGTGATCGAGGAAATAAGGTGTCATCAAAGCTTGCATAAAGTCAGAGGGCTTTACTTCGCAGATGATGAATTTAACACAAACGTTAAATGGACCGAGTCAATTTGTAAGGCATTGATGGACAATAATATCCAGTTGCCCTGGAGTGCATCAATGCGAACCTCGAAAAAACTCTTCCCCGAACATCTCATCCAGACCATGAGCCAGGCCAACTGTCAGGCCGTCGCCTTAGGCATCGAGAGTGGCAACAACGAAGTATTGAATTCTATCCGGAAAAAAACCACAGTGGAAGAAAATCTGAGGGCACTTGAACTTCTCAAAAAACACAACATCCTTGCGCATGGCATGTTTATTATCGGACATGCCTGGTATGGCGAAGATGGACAGCCTGATGGCGAAACCATTGAGCAAGTCCAGGATACGCTTGACTTCATCAAAACCGCCTCAAAAAGTGGCTTGTTACCATCAGTAAGTATCTCTATCTGCAAGCCTATGCCGGGTTCATGTGTTGGGAGTATAGCTGAAGAATTTGACCTGCTTTATGATAAAGAGGGTTCAGATATAGACCTCGACAGCATCATCCGCCAGAAAGTGGTATTCAAGCACCCTCATCTGAGTGATGAGCAAATACAATCCAGTTATCAAAAAGCATGGGAATCCGTAGCGTTTAATGTGCCAAACATGATGCGCAGATTCCTTATTTTCTCTAACCCGATAGAAATGATTGACAATGCTAAGATGGGGTTATTTGTCGCCAGAAAATTGATCAGGGGAAGGCTCAACCTTTCTAAGGTTAGATCCTGAACAGTCTGCCATCAGTTAGCACCATATACTGAGCCGCGCCGAGGAGAAATTCGTCCCCCTCAAGTTCAACCCTGTAACGGCTTGACCGGCAGTTGAACCCGATAATCCGGCTGCCGTCTTCCGTCCTATCCGCTCCGGCCCGACGGGTCATACTCGCCGTTAGCTGTTCGCCTTCTTGCGTGACTTAACCAGCCGTTCATCAAAACTGTACGGTTCAACACCGGTTAACGCGACCTCTCCGAATAACCGGTGCTGCGGGTTGAGCAGGACGTTCCATTCTCCCCGGACCACTGAGGAAGGAACTTTCAATAACAGCGTTCCGCCTTTCCTGACCCACGCTTCACCGATGTCAGCGAGTGCCAGTGGCGCTGGATAGGCTGCCCACTGCCGTGGCAGGTCTCTTATTTTTATCTGCTCATATTCGATCTGGTCGGGGATGGTTAGCTCGGCGATGTAGGTATCGGCGGGGACTAACGCTATCGGTAAGTGCACCAGATATTCCACCGTTGCCAGCGAACGGTTTTCGGCGGTGTATACAACGCTGGTTCCTTTTTTGTTCCATCTCCCACCATAGCGGCGGGCTCCTTCACCTGATAAGTCCTTGATATATCGCTCCTTGGCAATGCGATATACCTTCATCAAGAGAATACCCCGTGCTCGATTCGCCCCAACTCATCCAGGATCATCTGTGCGCCATAACGGGAGGATAGCAATTCCACAGGTCTTTTATTGCCAAGCGCCTTGTTGGCCGTATTGATCCATGTTTGAAAATCTTCAGTAGAATTGAAGACCTCATCCCCCCGCGAAAATATCTGTGCAATCTGGATCACATGCTCAGATATACTCTTACTCATCAGGTCAGAATCCTTTTTCCGCTGAAGTGTGCGTTCCGAAATTTGCAGAATACTTGTGAGGGTTCTGAGAGACATGTTGGTCTGAGCGGCCAGGTCCAGTAATGCCTTTTTGGGGATTCCGCCTTTGCCCAATTCGTACAGGTCCATTTCAGTACGAATGGCCTGTCCAATCACTTCTCTTCCACCCAACAGGGTTTCAATCGTAAGGGAACCCATATTTACACCTCCGACATTTGTCTTCTATTGTACAGACAAATGTCGTACAGATCAAGAAAGGCCCTGGTAAGAGAATGGTTCTTTATCCAAATGTCACCTTATGACGCAGCGCAGAGGTAAACTGCACAATTTCCCCGGCTAATGTCAGGGTGTATACTGTATGTGATTGACACTTGAACCGCA
>JAFGKO010000005.1 GCA_016928525.1 Anaerolineales bacterium
AGCTGATTTACTCAGTGATTACCTGCGGGCAGAACTGGCTGCTCCACGAATTCAGGCTTTCCTGCCCGCATAAGCGAAAGTCCTGTCATAGAACAGATTTGCGGTAAATGTTAGCGATATGGTAAAATTGGTAGGTTATGGAAATGGACAAGATCGAGACCCTTCCTCCACCGCCTGGAGTAGTTGGTTCGCTAAGGGCAGGCTTTGATGCAATTGCATCCAATCTGTCGGTCATCTTGCTGCCACTCGCCTTGGATCTATTTCTCTGGCTGGGTCCGCGCTTGCGTGTAGATCAGCTTTTCCGGCCTCTATTCGAAGAAATGTCTCGATACGCAAGATTTAGCGGTTTATCATCCTCAGATGTGAACGTTCTGCAAGAAAACACATCTCAATTCCTGGCGCAGTTGCAACAGTATAACTTGCTCACCACTTTGCGCACTTTCCCGATCGGCGTTTTCAGCCTGTTGAGCGGAAGAATATCCAACCAAACTCCACTTGGTTCATCACTTGTCATCCAGGTAGATTCTCTCATCACTTTGTCGGGATGGATCATATTTTTAACTCTGGTTGGCTGGGTGAGTGGTGCACTGTTTTTTCGATGGGTATCCTTGGTTGTGGTAGATCCACCTCTGTCAGTGCAATTTTATCTTAGCAAGTCGATCTTACAAACAATATTACTCTCTGTGTTATCCATCATGCTGGCAATCATGATTGGCACGCCGTTAGTGGTTGTGATTGCATTGGTCATTACTGCAAGCCCGCTGCTGGCGCAAGGGTTATTGCTGGCCCTGGGTTTGCTCTCTATGTGGCTGATTGTGCCTGTGTTCTTTACCCCGCATGGTATTTTTATGCACCAGCAAAATGCTATTACCTCGATTTCCACCAGTCTGCGAATGGCGCGGTTTACGCTGCCCACCAGTAGTCTGTTTGTGTTGAGCGTGTTGTTGATTGCTTACGGCTTGAACTTTCTTTGGAATATCCCATCGCCCGATTCGTGGATGACTCTGGTGGGAATAGCCGGGCATGCGTTCATTACGACATCGCTTTTAGCTGCCAGTTTTATATATTACCGCGACATGCAGGTCTGGTTACAAACTGTCCTTGATAGGTTAAAGGCAAATATACCAGCCAAGAAAGCTTAGCTCTATCTTTGTTCGGAGGTCTTTGTGGTTCAAAGTAATATCAGTTATCAAGCAAAAGATATTCAAGTGCTGGAAGGATTGGAAGCTGTCCGCCGCCGCCCAGGTATGTATGTGGGCGGAACTGACATCAAGGCTTTGCACCACCTCGTCTATGAAGTTGTGGATAATTCCATCGATGAGGCTTTGGCTGGAATTTGCACACACATCGATATTGTGATCCACCCCGATAGCAGCGTGACAGTTCAGGATAATGGCCGCGGCATTCCCGTGGATATACACCCCCAAATGAAGAAGTCTGCACTGGAAGTGGTTATGACTACTTTGCATGCAGGCGGCAAATTTGGCGGAGGTGGATACAAGGTTTCCGGTGGTTTGCATGGCGTGGGCGTCAGCGCAGTCAATGCGCTCTCGGAATGGTGCGAAGTCGAAGTCAAGCGTGATGGACAAATCCATCGTCAACGCTTCGAGCGTGGATACCCACAGGGACCGGTGAAAGCAAGCGGCAAGATTAAAGACGATGAAAGCGGTACCAAGACCACGTTCAAATTCGACCCGGAAATCTTCAAGGATAATATCGACTATCGCTTTGATACCTTGGCTCAACGCTTCCGTGAGATGGCGTTCGTCACGCGCGGCACCACGATCCATTTTCGGGATGAGCGCAGCAGCCGGGAGTTGACATTCTATTTCGAGGGCGGGATCAATTCATTCGTCCGCTATTTGAACCGTAATCGTGAGCCCTTGCATCCAGTCGTCTCGGTCGAAAAAGAGCTTGACGGAGTTGGCATCGAAGCTGCCATCCAGTACACGGATTCTTATACCGAGTCGGTATATTCTTTTGCGAATACAATCAATACGGTCGATGGCGGTACGCACCTGACTGGCCTGCGTAGTGCGTTGACGCGTGTGATCAACGACTTTGCGCGCAAGAACAATCTGCTGAAAGATTCTGACCCGAACTTTTCCGGTGACGATACTCGTGAAGGGTTGACTGCTATCGTTTCGATCAAGCACCCGGACCCGCAGTTTGAGTCGCAGACCAAAGTCAAACTCATGAACGCCGAGGTGCAGACTTACGTCCAGCAAGTGGTGGTCGAAGCGTTCAATACTTTTCTGGAAGAAACGCCATCGGCAGCCAAGGCTATTATTGCTAAGTGTCTGACGTCAGCCCGCGCCCGTGATGCAGCCCGCAAGGCCCGGGACCTGGTCATCCGCAAGTCGGCGCTGGAGTCTCTTACGCTGCCCGGTAAGCTGGCCGACTGTTCCGAGCGCGATTCGTCCAAGACAGAACTCTATATCGTTGAGGGCGACTCGGCTGGAGGTTCAGCCAAACAAGGCCGCGACCGTCACTTCCAGGCGATTTTGCCCTTACGCGGCAAGATCTTGAACACCGAGCGTGCGCGCCTGGATAAAATCCTGGGTAACAATGAAGTCAAATCGCTCATTTCGGCTTTAGGTACTGGCATTGGAGAAGGCTTTGACCTGGAAGGTCTGCGCTATGGGCGCGTCATCATCATGACCGACGCTGACGTGGACGGCAGTCATATCCGCACGTTGCTATTAACTTTCTTCTTCCGCTATTTGCCGGAGTTGATCGAGGAAGGACATCTCTTCATTGCCCAGCCGCCGCTCTACCGGATAGCGCACAAAAACCAGGTCAAATATGCATATACGGAGAACGAAAGGGAAGAGTTGGTAAAATCTTTGGGCGGCGAGAAGGCGAATCTGCAGCGCTATAAAGGTCTCGGTGAAATGAATCCAGACCAGTTATGGGAGACAACGATGAACCCGGAGAACCGCACCCTGCTGATGGTTGCCGTAGAAGATGCCGCCGAAGCAGACCGGACCTTTGACATGCTCATGGGGGATGCGGTTGATCCACGTAAACGCTTTATCCAGACCCATGCGCGCAGCGTACGTAACCTGGATATTTAATTGTTCTTGATAAGTGGAAAAGACCAGTCCTAAAGCTGGTCTTTTTTTCTTAATTTCTATGGGTTTGTTATGAAAGTACCACTCAATCTACCTTAAAGGTAGTGTAAAATGCTTGTAGGAAGGCTGATTTCAAAAACTTTCATTAATTTCTATTCTTATGTTGCAGTCATTACGTTTCAATCTAACGCTGAACAAGGTTTTGCAGTTCATAGTTCTGGTTTATCAGGCAGTCGCCGTGGTGGTCTTCATCGCTGCACTTTATTTCGCAGACGCCTGGCTAAAACAACCTTTCCTGGGTGCATTTTTTGAACCAACCATGACCCGCAATGATGCCGGGCCTACAAAACCAAGCGAGGCCTGGCAGTTGGTGAACCAGGGCGTGCAACACGGCGACCAGCTAATCTCCGTTGCGGGGGAGAAAATCCGCAGTGCCCGGGATGTCGAGGATGTGCTGGAAGGTTACTTTCCGGGGGAGACGATACCTGTGGTCTTTTGGTCAACAGAAGGAGAATTACAAACCTACGATGTGACATTGCACCGTTTCCCTGTCCCGGACCGCACCGCATACCTGGTTATTCCTTCACTTGTCAGTATCGCCTTCTTTGCGCTCAGCCTGTGGATTTTTGGCCTGCGTCGCAATGAACCGGCTGGGCGCGCCTTCACGATTTTTGCTTCTTCAATGGCAATTGTTGTCGGTACCTTTTTTGACCTTTACACATCCCACCGGTTTTCATATCTCTGGGTACTAGCCTTGCCCCTGGCAGGCGGTGCACTGGTAGATTTGACGCTTTCCTTCCCACAGGAAGCCCGTTTTGTGATAGGACGCCCCTATCTTCGCTGGGGAGGTTATGCAGTTGCGCTTGGTCTGGCAGGATATTCCTATGCCAGCATGTCTAATTTGGAACAACCGACAGCTTATTTCATGGCCTGGTACGCTTCATACTTCTTTGATGCGCTGGCTATACTGTTTCACTTTGGTGTAACTGTTTACCGCGGTACCTCGGCACAATCTCCAGTTGTGAGAAGCCAGGCGCGTGTGGTGCTTATCGGAATTGTGCTGTCTTTGGGACCAGTAGGGATTTGGCTGGTGCTTTTCCCATTTGGACTGGTTTCTTTTTCCCCTTACTTGTTCTTTTCGGTCATTTTCTTTCCCCTGACCATTGGTTACACCATATTGCGTTATCGCCTGGTGCGGACTGATTTTTGGGTGCGACAGGGATTGGTCTATTCTATTCTTTCCCTCCTGACAGTTAGCAGCTATGCTTTGCTGGTGACCGGTTTCAGCCTGATTTTCAAAGATGCCATGCCAGCTAATAATCCGTACGTGATTGGTGCTTTAGTCTTCATTTTAGCGGTTGTCTTGGATCCATTTCGGAAGCGTGTGCTCAATCTGGTTGATAATACCTTCTTTCGGGGGCAACGTGTCTTTGACCAGCGCCTGCGTGAATTCAGTCACCAAATGACCAGCGCCCTGGATATTCAGAACATAGGCCTGGTTCTGCGCCAGCAGATCATGGAGACGCTTGCGCCGGAATATATTCACATCTACACTTTTGACTCGCTCAGTGATCAATACGTCAGCCTGCCAGATATTGACGGTCGCCCCAGCAGCGATGTACGTTTTTCAGCACGAAGTTCATTGGCGCAATACTTTACTAGTGAGCGTTTACCATTGTATTTAGATGGCGTTACCTTGTCACCAAACTTAAAGGCGGAAGAATCACGGCTGAAATTACTTGGAGCTCAGCTGTTCGTTGGTTTGGCCGGAAAGGACGGGCCAACAGGCTGGTTGGCGCTTGGCCAGCGTTTGTCCAGGCAACCTTACACGCCTCAGGATTTGACCTTTCTCGAGAACCTGGCAGACCAGGCTTCGGTCGCGATTGGACGCGTTCAGACTGTTGCCAATCTGGAACGCCGCATCCAGGAAATGAACGCCCTGACGCGCGTATCCCAGGGCGTCAATATTACATTAACTTTTGACGATGTCATGGAGTTGATCTTCGCGCAGACCGGACAAATCATCCCGGCTAGTGAATTCCACATCACGCTATATAGCAAAGCTGGTGATTATTACTATTATGCCTTCTGCGTAGACAACAGGGAGCGCCTGGAGGAACGAGAGAATATTCCTCTACCTGTAACTCTAGGGCTGGGGCAAGAAGTGATCAGTAAGGGTCGCCCGATTTTAACGCAAGACTACCTGCGCGAGTGCCAGGCTCGCAATGTGACGCCTGCATTTCAGAATGTGTTTGCCTGGATGGGTGTTCCGCTTAATGCCGGCGCAGAAACAATTGGTTCATTGGGGATTGGCAGCCGTGATGCCAGTGTTATCTACTCGCGTGCACAACTTGACTTGCTACAAGCTGTCGCTGACCAGACCGCTGGCGCTATTGTCAAAGCTCGCCTTCTGGAAGAGACACAGCAGCGCGCTTTCCAGCTTTCGACCTTGAACGATTTGACACGACAGCTAACCTCTACACTTGAGTTGGAGCCTTTACTGCAAAACATTTTGGAGAATGCGGTCAACATTCTTAACTGTGAAGCGGGTAGCCTGTTCCTGGTTGATGAACAGACAGATGATCTGGTCTTCAAAGTGACGGTTGGGCCGCCTACCTCGGCTGAATTGATCGGACAACGCGTTCCGGCGGGGAGTGGGATTGTTGGTCGCGCCGCGCAAACGCGTCAGCCAATCGTGGAGAACCAGGGACAAACATCTACTGCACGTTTTACTGCTGCAGATCAACAAACTGGTTTTACCAGTAGATCCCTGCTCGCTGTGCCTCTGTTATATAAGGACCACGTCATTGGCGTGATTGAAGTGATCAACCGTAAGGATAGAATACCATTCGTCGAAGATGATCAAACTTTGCTGTCCGCTTTCGCCGGGCAGGCAGCGGTGGGTATTGAGAACGCCCGCTTATTTACGCTTACCGACCAAGAACTGGCTGCCCGTGTGGAAGAACTTTCGGTTATGCAGCGTATTGGTCGCGAGTTGAATGCCAGCCTTGAAACCGATCGCGCTATGCGCATTACATTGGAATGGGCAATGCGCCAGTCAAAAGCAGAAGCCGGGTTGATCGGGATGCTGGCGGACGAAAAGTTACGTGTCATGGCCGAACAAGGATACGGTGACCTGAAGGAACACTTTGTAGACGGTTTATTGCCATTGGATATACCCACTGTAAAGTCTGCAATGCAAACGGCTCAACCTCAGCAAGTCTCTCTGCAGTCCGATGCCGAGGGGAGCATTCTACCCGGGACGCACACCCAGATTGTGATCCCGATTCGGCGCGAGGCGGAGGTTATCGGGTTGTTGTTCCTCGAAAGCGTAAGTGACACGCAACAAGATGTCGCTTTCCTCAATCGGCTCAGTGACCAGGCCGCTATAGCCATTTCGAATGCCCAATTATATGAAGAGGTTCAGCAAGCGAACAATGCCAAGAGTGAGTTTGTCTCATTTGTGGCACATGAACTTAAAAATCCGATGACCTCCATTAAGGGATATACGGAATTGCTTTCGGCTGGCGCAGTCGGTCCGATTAATGAAATGCAGACCAATTTCTTGACTACAATCCGTTCGAATGTGGAACGTATGTCGACGCTCGTTTCGGACTTGAACGACAACGCCAAAATCGAAGCCGGACGCCTCCGCCTGGAATACAAGGCTGTGGATGTACACGATGTGGTGGATGAGGTGGTCCGATCCACTCGCCGCCAAATTGAGGATAAAAAGCAAGAACTCCAACTAGATGTACCTGATACGATGCCCCATATCTGGGCCGACCGCACACGCATTGGTCAAATACTGACGAATTTGGTGAGCAATGCCCACAAGTACACGCCTGAAGGCGGAAAGATCATTTTCGGCGCTGCGGTGGCTGCAAATCAATGGGATCCCGGTGGCGCGGCGCAGGTTGTGCATATCTGGGTTAAAGACAACGGGATTGGCATCAGCCCGGAAGATCAACCGAAGATATTTGGCAAGTTTTTCCGCTCCGATGATCAAAAAGCTCGCGAGGTGCCGGGTAGTGGCCTGGGTTTGAACATCACAAGGAGTCTGGTGGAAATGCAAGGGGGAAAGATCTGGTTTGAGAGCGAATACCGTAAAGGAACGACCTTCCATTTCACCATCCCGGTGGCAGAGGAATAAAATCACCATGACGTTTCATGCTGCTGTTGGACAGGCGCAAGCCCTGGATGGCCGCGAAGCCAGCTTACAGGCCACACATCAAGCCTTGAACCGCCTTGGTGCGGTTGCACCTGGGCTGGGGATTGTGATTTCATCCCATCAATACCAGGCGCGTGATGTTGCCAGTGGCGCCTCGAGTTTACTCGGTGACGCTCCGTTGATTGGCTTTAGCACGCCAGCCGGATTGACCGGAGAAGGGTTGCATGCACACTCTGTAGTTGTGGCTATTCTCAGTACCGAGGAAATCGAAGCCAAAGCGCATTGGTTACCTGGCTATGCCCAGAGCAGCCGCGAGACAGCCACTCAATTGGAAATGTTGCTTTCTGGCAAGCAGGCACAAAACATCATTTGCTTTGCGGATGGATTCAATGGAGATGCAGAACAGTTTTGCAACTCGTTATCTTCAAAGGCATTTCGAATAGTAGGTGGGCTGTCATCCGGTGATTTGCATACGGGAAACACATACCAAATTGCCGGCAACCAGACCGGTACCGGTGCGTTGGCCTCGTTGATCTTCAGCCATAATTTGCGGATGGGTGTTGGCCGCGCTCATGGCTGGGATCCTGTTGGTAGCCATATGCGCGTTACACGTTCACGCGGTTTCTGGCTGCGTACGCTTGATGCTCGACCTGCGTCTGAAACCTATGCCGAACTGTTTGGTTCTCCAGCCCGCGAGTGGAGTTTTCCTCCTCTCAGCCATATGGCGCGCTTGTATCCGCTTGGGATGGAACAAGGCGACGAACTAATAATTCGCGCACCAATCCGCGTTGAAGCTGATGGCAGTTTCCGCATGAATGCATCCGTTCGCGATGGCGCAGATGCTTTTGTACTGGTCGGTAGCCGGGCGAGTTGCCACAAAGCAGCTCAGCAGGCGACTCAGCAGGCCTTGCGCGAACTGGATGGAGTCAAACCGGCATTTGCGCTTGTGTTGGTGGACATTGCCTGGCAAATGCTGCTTAAGGCCACCCCCGGTGTAGAGATCACCGCTATACAGGAAATCATTGGCGAGAACGTTCCCATAGCCGGAGGTTATACGTTGGGACAAATTATCCCCGGAAAGGATACTACTGCCCCGGGATTTTTGAACCAGCACATTGTAGTGGTTTTGTTTGGGGAAGAAAAACAGAAGTAAATTTCTAACGTGAGATATAAGAAGCCCGGCTCCATGAGCCGGGCTTCCACTATAGGGAAGACAGCTTTTCGCCTATGCGGGAATTTTTACCTGCGGCAGGTTTTCCATTGCTGCTTGGATAGCCTCAGCAGGATACTCGTAATCTTCCAATTTACCACTCAGGTACACATCGTATGCTGCCAGGTCGAAGTGACCGTGACCGGAGAAATTGAACAAGATGACTCGTTTCTCGCCTTTGGCTTTGGCATCCAACGCCTCATCGATGACAACGCGTATGGCATGTGCGGTCTCCGGTGCGGGGATGATGCCTTCGGCTTTTGCAAAGGTCACTGCGGCTTCGAAGGTTGCGCGCTGCTTGACGGATACTGCGTCGATCAAGCCCGCATCGCAGAACGCGGACATGCTGGGCGCCATGCCGTGATAACGTAATCCACCAGCGTGGATGGCAGGCGGGACAAAGTCATGCCCGAGTGTGTGCATCTTGACGATGGGAGCCATTTTAGCAGTATCGCCATAATCAAAGGTATATACACCTCTTGTAATGGACGGAGTGGCAGTTGGTTCAACAGCTACCAGGCGGGCGCGTTGGCCGTCTTTGAGATTTTGGCGCAGGAACGGATAGGCCAAACCAGCAAAGTTTGAACCACCGCCCACACAGCCGATCACCACATCCGGGTATTCACCGGCTAAATCCATCTGCTTAAGCGCTTCTTCACCGATTACGGTCTGATGCATCAGTACATGATTGAGCACCGAACCGAGACTATATTTTTTCTTACCTTCGGAAGTGACGGCCACCTCGACCGCCTCCGAGATGGCGATGCCAAGCGAGCCGCTACAGTCGGGATCTTTTTCCAGGATCATGCGTCCAAACTGGGTTCTGTCTGTGGGACTGGCATATATCTCAGCGCCGTATGTTTGCATCATAATTCGGCGATAGGGCTTTTGTTGGTATGAAACCTTGACCATGTACACTTCCAAATCGAGCCCGAAGAAATTACAGGCCAGCGAAAGCGCCGAGCCCCATTGTCCGGCACCGGTCTCGGTAGTCAGAGCCTTGGTCCCGGCAGCTTTGTTGTAGAAGGCCTGGGCGATGGCAGTATTAGGTTTGTGGCTGCCAGCCGGGGAGACGCTTTCATTCTTGAAATAGATATGGGCCGGAGTATCGAGAGCTTTTTCCAGGCGGGTGGCACGGATCAAGGGAGTAGGGCGGTATAGTTTGTAGATATCGCGCACTTCTTCGGGGATATCAATATAGGCATCGGTGGAAATTTCCTGCATGATCAATTCCATTGGGAACAGCACGGACAGGAAATCGGGTGTGACTGGTTCAAGCGTACCAGGATGCAACACCGGGGTAGGTGGAACCGGACTATCTGCCATCACGTTGTACCAGGATTTCGGCAGATCAGATTGGTTCAAGAGGAAACGGGTTTGTTCGGACATGGGAACCTCCATAAAATTTACGAATGGTGATTTACGATTTTGAATCTAGATTTACGGTTGTCATCGATTACTGAGGAACAGCTTACAAATCTATTCCTTATCTGTGTTTATCTGTGTACATCTGTAGTCTGTGGTTCCCTTCAAGGCGGGTGAAAAGCGATATGCAAAAACATATAAACCTCCAAATTCGTTTTAGCAAAAAATTCCTGCGATATTGTTTGCGAGCACCTTATCGCTAAATGACTGACTGTGCAGAAGCCCCATTTTTTCATAAGCTTCTTCCAGGGTTTGCTGTGCGATGAATTTGGCCTTTACAGTGCCGCTGAATAACACTTCAAGTAACATCTTGGGGTGGGATATATACTCAGCGCGTTGCTCGCGCAATGGCGCAAGATAGGCGTTCAGCGCCTCAATCAATCGGCGCTTGACTTCCACATCGCCAACCTTACCTTCTCGGTAGCGGATCTTGAAATCTTCCACCTGATCTTTATCGGGGTTAAAGATGTCATGATAGGCAAAGACCGGATTGCCGTCCACATGCCCGAGGTCCGTGGCATGGATGCGTGTCGGGTCGGTGTACATTGACATCACCTTATGTTCCACCTCTTCCTCCGAGTCGCGCAGATAAATCGCGTTTCCGTAAGATGTGTGCATGGTGCGGTTATCCGCACCGGGCAGGCGCGCCGCGTCGGAAAGCAACGCTTCAGGTTCCGGAAAAGTCTCTCCGTACGTCTGGTTGAAACGCCGGGCGATCTCGCGCGCCAGTTCAATATGCGGGAGTTGGTCTTCGCCTACCGGCACGACCTGGGCTTTGTAGAGCAGGATGTCCGCTGCCTGCAAGACCGGGTACGTCAACAGGCCAAGCGAGGGTTGCAAGTTCAACTCTTTGATCTGTTCTTTGTAAGTCGGCATGCGTTCCAGCCGGGCCACCGTTGTCAGCATACTGAACAGCAACGAGAGTTGCGCGTGCTCCGGGATGATGGATTGCAACACAATCGTTGACCGTGACGGATCGATACCCGTTGCCAGCCAATCAGCCAGCATGTTCAGGATGTTCTCCTGAATGTGTTCGGATTGCGCATGGCCCGTCGTCAGTACGTGCAGGTCAGCCACCAGGAAGAAGCACTCGTGCGTGTCTTGCAAACGCTTCCAGTTCTCCAATGTTCCCACCAGATGGCCTATATGACGCGGTCCGGTGGGACGATGTCCCGTGAGAATTCGTTTTTTAGACATAGCGGCTTCCTTACTCAAAAGGGACTCTGGCTCACGGAACGAAGACCGGTCCCGCACCTTCCTGGATACTTCGACCTTGCTCAGCACAGGCTTCCAGCCTGCGCGCCGCGAAAACGACCTCCGCCGCCAGCTCAATAGACTCTGCTACCTGCCCGCAGTGACGTTCCTGCATCGGATTTTCAGTCTCTATCGGCGCTTTAGCAGTCTTGGTAACAACGTTCGTTTCAGTTTGTGTGTTCATTTTTTTCTCCTTAATCTCCCTCTCCCCATGAGAGAGGGCCGGGGTGAGGATGAGCTAACAAAAAAAGCGCTCATCCCATATGGGACGAACGCTTTTGCATCCGTGGTGCCACCCAATTTAGGCTGACCAGTGGCCTTAACAAAAATTTCCCTGATGAAGCATCAGGGAGAAAGCCAGCCTCACTCTTTCGGGTACGGGCTAACAGCTACTTGCTAACTGCTAACGTTATACCCTAGCTCTATAACGGGAGCATCCCGGCGTGGGTTACTTGTTTGGTTTCGACCTGCTCAACCACCATCCGTTCGCCCTGCGGCTCGGAGGTCCATTCGGCGCTGTCGTTTCGGGCAGGATTTCCACCTTTCGCCTGCTCTCTGGGCCGTCGTCCAGCGCGTACTCGTCCTCGTCACAGCCATTTATTGATTGGCGCTGATTATACCCAGAATAGGCAGAGAGTCAAGTCCTGATCAGACCGGACCGGTTAAGCTTATCAGGCGAATTAGACCTGCCAGACCAGTTAGACTATAATATGCCCCATGATCGAACTGACCATCCCCGGCCGCGGACCATTACGTCTCCAACACCTCGTCACCGATGTGAATGGTACTCTCGCTGTAGATGGTGTTCTGATAGACGGGCTCACCAAACGCATTGCATCCCTGCGCGACCGATTGGAAATCCACATGCTCACTGCCGATACCCATGGCCGTCAGGCTCTCATTGATGAACAGTTGAATCTGAGGGCAACCCGTGTCCAACCCGGGAATGAATCTACACAGAAAGCCGAATTTGTCCGTAAATTCGACGCGGAAACTGTTGTCGCCATCGGCCAGGGAGCCAATGATGCTGCAATGCTCAAAGCCGCTGGGCTGGGGATCTGTGTTATGTCACAAGAGGGCGTAGCTGTAGAGGCACTGCTTTCTGCTGATCTGGTTGTCCCCAATATTTTCGCTGCGCTAGATCTGCTTGATAAACCCGTGCGCATCGTCGCGAGTTTGCGTACATGACTTTCCCGAACGAACCCACTCAGCTACCTGAGCCACACCCCGAGTCGCGCATCAGCGCACGCGCCCGTCGTCGGCGTGCGCGCCGCACCTTTTTCCCCAAAGATGCGGAGGGCCGCACAGCTATCATCGCTGCGTTGGCGAAACGCGCCTATCCCTCCTACGAGCTTTTCATTTACTCTCTCTTGTGTGGGGTAATGTTGGGGGTTGGCTACATCTTCGATTCGTATGGCGTGCTGGTGCTTGGTATTTTGTTCGCGCCCTTGATGGCTCCCTGGTTCGGCCTCATCCTTTCTGCCATTAGCGGTATGCCACGCTTGTTTGTTCAGACCGCAGCCGGACTGCTGGTCAGCGCCACGTTGGTTTTCGGAGCCAGCGCGCTGGCTGGTCTGGCTTCGCGCCTTATTTTGCCACACACTTTCAATGCAGCCTTTACCTTGAGCCGCCTTTGGTGGCCTGAAATGATTGTTATAGCGCTTGGCGCGATCTTACTCACTGTATCCTTTGTGCGTTCCGAGAGCAAACCTTACCTGCCCAGCGTCGTGGTAGCTTATGGACTGTTCATGCCACTCAGCGCCAGCGGATTTGGCGTAGGGAATGGCATTGGCGATCTCTGGCCGCATGGGGCGCTGGTCTCCCTTGTACATCTGGCCTGGTCAAGTATCTTCGGCCTGTTCACGCTGGCAATCCTGCGCTTCCGCCCACTCTCGGGTGCGAGATATGCCTTCGCCCTGGGCGTATTTGCCATTTCCATACTGGCTGTTTTCTGGTTGACCGACCCTTCAAAAGCTCAAACCACGAAACTGGCTGCTGAAGCGACTTTACCCACCTTTACTTTGACACTTGAGCCGCTGCCGGGTGAAATATCTACTCCCACGGCGCTTCCTTCTACGACTACTGTCCTGCTGGAGCCGACCGAAACTGAATCTGTCCCCGAAGCGACCTCCACAGCCCCAGACGAAAGCGTCACCCCTGTCCCTTTGACGTTGGATGTCACTCTGCCCGTTACCGAAACGCGGACCAGCACACCCGCTCCCGAACCGACGCCAATTTATGCGGTCATCCGTGCGCGGGAAGGCGGCGGGGCTTATATTCGTAGGGAGCCAGGCGGCAATGTGATTGCTACTCTCGACAACGGCTCCGTAGTTCAAATTCTGCCCGAAACACAAGATTATAACGGTGTGTTGTGGATCCATATTGTTGCCACGCGCAATGACATCCGCGTTGAAGGCTGGATCATCCAGACCGTTCTTGAAACGGCTACTCCTGTCCCCAATTGGGAGCCTTCAGAAACACCAACCCCTTAGGGGAATTGTTTATATTCCTGAGCATGAGGAGAGTACATGAGCATTCATTTCGGCACTGACGGCTGGAGGGCCGTCATATCAGACACGTTCACTTATAACAATTTGCGCATGGTGACGCAGGCGATTGCAGATGCAGTTGCATCAGATCAATGGGATAAGTCCGGCAACGGTGGGCAGGTTCCAGATCCGCGCAAGATCGTAGTTGGTTTCGATACACGCTTCCTGTCAGACAGGTATGCGATTGAAGTGGCGCGTGTGCTCGCAGGCAATGGATTTACCGTTCTGCTGGCACAGTCTGATGCACCCACCCCGGCCATTTCGTATACTGTCAAACATCTCAATGCAGTAGCGGCGGTGATGATCACGGCCTCACACAATGCACCGCGTTATAACGGTGTGAAGTTAAAAGCAGCGTTTGGCGGCTCCGCCTTGCCCGAGCAATGCCGTCGGGTGGAAGTGTATATCAACGACAACGAGCAACGAGCGCGCGGCCCAAACTTAATGGATTATGAAAAGGCACGTGAAGCAGGATTGATCAAAAGTTTCAATCCCTTGCCTGATTATTTCAACCATTTGCGCACACTGATCAACACCGATGTGATTGCTGATGAACGGCAGCGCATAGTGGTAGATTCCATGTATGGCTCGGGGCGCGGGGTGATCAAGGCATTTTTGCAAGGCACGGGCTGTGAAGTAGCTGAAATTCGCGGTGAGATGAATCCCGGTTTCGGAGGTGTGCACCCGGAACCAATTGCTAAGTACTTGGGACCGTTGGCGTCTGCGATCAGTTCAGGCATGGGAAACTTCGGCGTCTGTACCGATGGCGATGCTGACCGTATCGGTGCGATGGATGAACGCGGGAACTTCGTTGATCCGCACAAGATTATGGCGCTTGCACTCAAGTATCTGGTCGAGAAACGTGGTATGAGCGGCGCGGTGGTGCGCACCGTCTCAACCACCCGTATGATTGACCGGCTGGCCAAACGGTACGGTTTGACTCTGTACGAGACGCCGGTTGGCTTCAATCACATCGCTGATTACATGTTGAATGAGGATGTCCTGATCGGGGGCGAGGAGTCTGGCGGCATCTCCTTCAAAGGGAATATCCCGGAAGGTGACGGTCCTGCAATGGGATTGTTGCTGGTAGAGATGGTAACAGCGGCGAAAAAATCTCTCCATGAAATGGTGAAAGAACTACTGGAAGATGTCGGGCCGGCGTTCTATCAACGCACTGACTTGCGCTTGAGCCGCCCGGTGGCCAAGTCTGAGATGGCCGATTTTCTCACAAAGCAAGCCCCGGCTGATATCGGGGGCGAGAAAATCACTGAAGTCAGCACGCGTGATGGCGTCAAATACATCCTGGCCGACGATTCATGGCTGCTTATCCGCCCCTCCGGCACAGAACCGGTGTTGCGCGTGTACGCCGAAGGCCGCAGCCAGGAAATGGTCAAGGCTTTGCTGGGATATGGTGAACAAGTAGCAGAGTCAGTTGTGTGACACCCGATGACACAAAAACGAAATCAAAAAAGACCCTGAAGGTTGTACAAATCCTTCAGGGTCCAGTTCAATCTATAAATGCTAGCCTGTGGGTGTAGCCCGCAACCTGCGTGCCAGGAAAATAATGGCGACGAGCACCATGGCTGCAATCACCAACCCCGGTAAACCAACTTCGTCCGCAAAACCGGAAGTTGGCAAAGCAGTGGATGTAAGCACAACCGTTGACGTAGAGGCTGCTACTTGTGTCAGTCCGGCAGCAACCGTAGCG
The DNA here is from genome assembly GCA_016928525.1 of Anaerolineales bacterium. The sequence goes on from JAFGKO010000005.1 coordinate 15,392, forward strand.
GTAGCCGGGTCAGGGGTAAGCGTGAATTCCAGCGTGTTCGTCGCGGAGGGCTGCGCAACCACGGGGGTATCGGTGGGAAAGGGCGTGTCTGTTATCTGTGGTGTCTGGGAAAGGTCGAAAGCTACTGCTGTTGCGGTCAAAGCGTCATTGATGGTGCCCGCATTTTGAGTCTCGATCGCGCTTTGCGTTTGTCGCGCAGCATTTTGCGGCAATATCGCCGAGAAATAAACTACTACAACAACACAAAGTGTAAGCAGTATGATGCCACCTAGGATACCCGCAGCGATCAAGAATGTGCGATTGCTGGATTCCTCCGGCGGCGCTTCGACATCATCTTCATAGTTAAGATCATCGCCTTCGTACATAATTCACTCTCCTCACTTTCATTGCAGCGTAATCTCGTCAAGCTCCGATTGTGGTGATTCTATTATCCCACAATTTCCAAGTTTACCAGAGGAACAAGGATTTGTTCCCCGTTTTCCAATTTTACCTCGGCTGCAAGCGCACGCAAGCCGCTGGGTAAAGTAACCAACCCGGAAGGAAAATTGGCAAGTGTACCGATTGCCCCAGCGTGTGGTGCGCGTCGTAAGCGCACAGTTTGACCAACTTCCAGCGTGTCCACGTCAACAGGTGGGGGTGGTTCCTGTGAGACCGGCAAAGGGATAATGACTTCAGGTCGTGCGCCAGTGTGACGGTTGAAAGCTTCGGCATTGATAGTGACCTCGCGTTTTGCGCTGCTGGTCAGCAGTTTGTAGGCCACGGAATTCATTGGGATTTGCCCAAAACCGTCAATTGCTACAATTGGGAAGCGCATCTGTTGTGCGGCTGGGAGCAACGCGGGCGAGATGCTGGATAAGATCAAGCCGCGCACCGGCAATTCGGCAGCAGCGCGCAACGTATCCGCATCTCGCAAGAGCCCAGCCAGAATGATGGTGCCTCGCAAGCTGACGTCCAGGCGCGATGCGTCGAGTATATCATCCGGTTTTTCGGTCAAATTGGTCATCGCACCGGTTTCAATGCGCCCATTGCCCCATATCCCTTGGACCAATGCGCCCACGGTGCGGATGATCGCACCGCGATAGGGGATAATCTGCACAACAGTTCCAGGCAAGCCGGCTTTGAGTTCAACCGTGGTCTCGCCAGTTTCCATCAGAACCTGTCCACCACCGGCCGCGACCACGCGGCCATTCCGTGGAGCACGAATGGTGTGCGGGAAAATACCTTTGCTGATGGCGATCTCTGAGCCGTCTGCAACTTTATCACCTTCTTTTACACGCAACAGGCGATCGGCTGCATTGGAAGATATGCTCAGGATGCGGGCCACGTCGATCAGAACGTGCTCACGCGCCCAGGTGGCCTCGGCAATAACGTCTGTGGGATTGACCTTCTGGTTGAGCTTGGCTAACACATTGCCCGCCACGGGCAGTGCGCGCTCACGTTCGATGGTTGTCAGGGGCAAGATGTGATTGACAGGTGCAAGCATACCTTAGCCTCCCACCGACCAGAGCCATTTTTTGAACAATTCGCGGCGACGTACCGGGTCTTCCGGCAAGGTAAGCGGTCTGCCGCGCGCATCAATGACTACCCCTAGAACACCACCCACAACCTGGAGTGTCGCGTTCCTCCCCGGGCCATTCCCGATATCAGAACGTTGCATAGGCTGTAATGTAAGGCGGGCCGTTTGTCCTATACCCAAGGGCAAGATTTCAAGTCCACCGAACTTGACTTCTGCGCGCACATCGTTGCCGTCTGCATAAGTGAGGCGCGCTCGCAAGACAGGCACGCCATAGGTGGCCGAACTGATTACCGAAACGACCGTGCCCAGGCTCATGAAAGCGCCCGATTCAAGCACCTGCACAGGTAAGAGTTGGTTATGTTCAGCCGCCGCACCCAATAACGGAAGCAGGTTGTTCTGGTCCAGAATGATCGATGTAATCCCCACCGGTTGCAGGGCATCTAATAGAAGCAACAAACTTTGCCCGGGTGTGGGAGCGTCACTTAGAGCACCTCCCCCTGCCAGGATGGGCTCAAACAGAGGCAACAAATCCCTTCTGAGCAGACTGGCCTCGGGCGGAAAATTGCGTTTTGCCTCTTGCACTGCCAGATACAATGCCTGGCGAGAGATGGCATGCCCGATGGCATGATCTTCTTTGGTTACAGGGATAGTGCCTGGGCAAAGAGAAACCTGGTACAGATAATCGCGCACGACACTGGGGGCAATGTCAAGATGCAGCCAACGCAGAATATCATCCAGTTGTGTGTGCTGCAGCAATCCGGGCAGGTTGCTACCCAGTCCATACTGCGGGTAAACACCAAGTGTTAATTTCCCGTTGAAGCCAGCAGCAACCACGGCAGCCGTGGTTCCAAGGTCCACGCCCAGAATGCCCCGGCTTGTACCGTTCATCCGGCTAAGGAAGCGAACAATGCGTCCCTCGGCATAGGCGGTAGGTAGCAGGTGTCCGCCGGTCCAGGTTGCCAGATTATCCACGCCTGGTATTTGCCGTTTGCGTATGTCGGCGAAAACCTGTGCCAACTCGCGGGAAGCGGGTGCCAGGTCCTCCGTATCCAGTGAGGGGCGGATATTGGGACTGAAATGCAACGAGGGGGTTAGCTTTTTTAGCGATTCCTTGATGGAATTGGTCAGGCTCTGATTGCCAGCAAATAGCACAGGCGGGCGCTTCTCCTCCGGCATCAGATAACAAGCCAGCCCCACTGCTTCCAGGATTTTCTGTACCGAGCGCGATGCGCCGCCGTCGGTCCCACCAGCTAAAATAATGACATCAGGACGAGCACGCAAGATAGCGTCGATTTGTTCGTCTGATTTGCGTTGGTCGTTCAGGCCAAAGGTTTCGACAACCTGCAAGTAGGCTGTTTCAGCCAGGCGGCGGGCGCTTTCCAAGGACACATCTGAAAGCAACCCAACTACAATGGCGCGCAGCACTGGTCCCGCAGAAATAGTGGCCGCAAACGTATCCACACCGGACCCGTCGGACTGCACCGGCGTGATCAACTGATTGTCCTGGTCCAGCAGTGTTTTGCCGGTTACCGTTTGAAGATGAGAAATTGCTTGGTTTACACCGAGCGAGACATCTTTGAATGGAGCATCCGCAGTGGACCGCGCCTGCCCGGATGCAATAAAGCGATATTGGCCTTCGACCACATCGAAAAGCACCGCTTGCGTGGATGAAGCGCCGACATTTACAGCCAGGAGGGAACTATCTTGGAGGAGTGAAACCGGCATAAGGTTTAGAGTGATTGCATAATAAGAATTATGAAAGAACGAAGCGAATCCATGCGTTCGATCAAGGCGGTTAGAGCAGCCATGTACACGCCTGCGAAGAGCACACCGAATGTGATGGCAATGTAAACGCGCCCAATCAAGGTCAGGATTTCGACCACAAAATTACGTTTCACGGTTCCATCTGCCTTTTGCTGCGCGCCATAATGGAAGTAAGCCAATGTGCCGACAACACCGATTAAAATCAAAACACCACTAAGGATCATTAAGGCTGGGTCGATATTGCGTGTAACTGCTGTTTTCAAATCGAAACCACCAAACGTGGCTTCGATTTGAGGTAAAAGCGTTCCCAATACTGCGCCGCCAATTGTGACCGCAGCCCCTACGCCGACAAGAAAGGCCATGGGTAATTGGCCGAGCCCGGATAAACGTGGTGAAGCCTTCGTAAGCAATAAGCCACTGCCGACCAATGGGACGAACAACAGGGTTGCTTTGATTGCATTTGAAAAAACCGTTCCCGCTAGAATGGGTTGAATCAATTGAGGCAAGATTACCTGATTCCAGGCGACGGCGGCAACATAGCCTGCGGATACCCCAACAAACACATATACTGTAGCCCGAAAAAGCGGGTTGTCGCCAAAAAGATAGCTAAGGATCAAAACCGTGACAATAAAGCTTATAGCAGCTGAAAGCAAGTCAACGGAAACTGCCATGTTATACCTCGCCCTGCTCTCTACGGCGCTCGCGCCAGCCAGAAACCAGGCTCCATAGCGAACCGAATGCTATCATTGCCAGGGCCGCCAGCAGGCCTAACCCGTACGCATCCCAGTAGCGGCGGGCTGTTCCTGGGCGTCCACCATTGAATTGTTCAATAGGTGCCCCACCGTCCAGCCCGATGAGCATCGCGTCGACCTGACCAGATTGTAGGTAAGGCAAGATCATCGGTCCGGATTGAGCGCTGGAAATCACCAGGAAACGGGCATCCTTCCGCGCGGTTTCGGTTTGTTCGATCCAGATACGAGCAGTTTCCGCGTCATCGGTTAATAAAATAATGACAGCAAAATCAGATAAGTGACTAACACCCTGCAACACGGGCGTTTCCCAGGCATTTTCTCCATTGATCGAGGTAGTTTTCGTCGTTACCGGGTTTGCAGCGAACGCCAGCACGCCAGCCGCTCCGCCAGGCAAATAGCCCAGATTGACAAACTGCTGTCCGGCTTGATAATAAGCGGATGCCTGTGTATTCTCTAGTCTCATGAATTGTTCAGCTAAACCAGGACCGGTGGGCGTGGATGCGATCAAGCTCAGTCGTGGGGCCTTTTGAAGGATCATGTGATCAATCAACGGCGCTGTGGCAGCCTCCAGTTCGCCCGCCAGGGCTGCATTATAGTCAAAGATAAGCAGAACAGGCGCGTTGGCGGGCATATCCCTTTGCACGTAATCCTCCAGGAAGGCCTTTGTCTCAGGCGAAACACCAAATGGCACAGAGTTTATTTGTGTCCCGGTAAAGATCGATCCGCCGACCACCACCAGAAGCACAATAGCAATGATCCAGCGCAAAAAGCGTTGTGAAAGCATGATTGGTTGTGTAGCGATCGGTTTAGGGTTGACTTCTGCTGCCAGCATTTGCTCCAACATGGACGCGCCGGATTGCTGGTCTTCACTGGCTTGTAATTTTATCGAATAAGCCTTGGGGATGCTGGAAGGGCCCACACCCGGCACAGCGGGCAGCACACCACGCAACCCAGCTAACGGGCCTGTTTCCTCCATATACTGGTCTGTTGTGGCTGTCCCCTCACCTGTATCGGAGATGACAGATTCTACGGGGCGCATGGCTTGCACCCAACTGGGCAGTTCAGCAAGACTCAGGTCACCCTCTTCCGTCTCAGCAGACTCTGCCGGGGCTTTCCCCTCGGTCGGTTTGTCGGTACCGGAGAGCCAGTCAGGCATCTCCGCGGCAAAGAGCGCTTCTACATCATTGGTCGAAAGGGGCTCTCCCTCATCATCTACAAATGCAGGCCGAACACTAGCCTCTTGGGAAACTTCCTCAGTCATAAAAGCAGGAGCTTCCGCTTCCTCATGGGATCCTTCGGATTCGATCGCTCCCTCGCTCTTTGATGAAAGCCAGTCAGGCATGTCACTTTCGGCAGCGAGTTGTGCTTCTTCTTGCGAGGGAGCTTGGTAAGTTTCTTCGCCTAATGAGGTGAGCCAATCAGGCGATTCGCCTTCAACAGCGGGTTGAGCGACCTCTTGTTGTGGGGGAGTCTCTGCACCTTTTTCGTCTAACGATGCAAGCCAGTCAGGCAGGCCACTTTCGACAGCAGGTTGCACGTCTTCTTGCTGTGGAGCGGCTTCTATACTTTCTTCACCCAGGGATGCAAGCCAGTCAGGCATGTCACCCTCAACCGCAGGTTGTGTTGTTCCTTGGGGCGTAGACTCAGCAATTTCTTCACCTGGCGAGGCAGACCAATCAGGTGTATCACTTTCAGGTAAAAACGGTTGTAATCTTTCTTCGCTTTCTAATCGGGATGCGGCCTGAGCAGGTTCATCTGCTCTCATCCAATCAGGCAGGTCGCTTTCGGATGCACCTTTTGACTCCTCATCCGCGCCTTGCAACCAGGCAGGCAGGCCTGTGTCAATTGGGGATTCATCCTCCGTGGAGTCTACCTGGAAATTAGAATCTGACTCGAAATCGGCGTCCCACTCAAAGTCCATGTTCGATGCGGCAGGTTGCCCTTCGGCAGACGCTGGTTCTTCAGTGGTTCTGTCGGCTAGAAAAGCAGAGAGTTGACCCTCACCTGATTCTGCCGTTTCGCCCGCGCCCAGGTCAGATATCCAGCCGGGCAGTGTACTGGCTTCGCTTTCTTCCACATCGGGTGTTTCCTCACCCAGCATGTTTCTCAAGGAGGCCAGATCGTCTTCTTCTAAGGAAGATTCTTCAGGGATGGTTTGCGCGCCTTTACCACGCAAATCGGCCAACCAATCAGGAATTTCTTCATCGTCTTTGGCTTGGGATTGCAGACCGGCCAGTAAATCGGCGGATTCTTCAGGCGACGCTTCTTCCTCCGTTGGAGCCTGCTCCGGTTCATCCTCGACAGAATCGCGCGCCTGTTGGCGAACTTCGCGCAGCCATTGCGGCAATACAGGCTCCAGCTCGCTGGTATCCTTGTCGGTGGGTTCCTCGCCGGGACGGATGGGAGGCTGCGAACGGCTCAATTCATCGGTGAGCGGTTTCAGGCGCGCTTCACAGAACTGGCACACATCCAATTCTGCCGGGTTAGGTTTGCTGCACATCGGACACTTGATTTCAGCCATCAATTGCCTCCGTATGGCCGGTCAATGCCGAACAGTACACGCAACCCGGTGGTGAGCGCACCCAGGGCTACACCGATCAAGATGCCTCGCGAGCCAGCTGCAGCAAAATTATCTCTAAGTAACCACTCTATGAAAGCCGCCCCAGGAATTTTCCCAAAAGGCAACGGCGCAGCAGCCAACAAGATCACGACTACCACACCCAGGAAGATGAAAGTCATAAGATCAACGCGGCGACGCAGTAGTCGGGCAGCAGCGTAGACCAATGTCACGGCCAGCAGAGCCATCAGCGCAGCTTCCCCCGGGATAATAATTGCTTCCAGGAAAAAATCCAGCGTTAGGTTATTCGTTCCTAAAACGATCCCAAGAATAGCTGATGCAAATAATGAGACGATTAGCAAGATACTGTAGGCTGTGCCTTTTTGACGCGTTCTAATCTTGTGCCAGTGCACACCCAGAAGATTTAATACGCCCACCAGTACCGCCACTGCCGCCAGAATGATCGCCCACTGTACCAGTAGCCGGCGGATTTCAAGCAACTTTTCTAAAGGGACAAAGTATCCCAGCAGGACAAGCAGCCCAGATGCAATGGCGATTCCAGCGGCTAGGATGCGCATCATATAATCCCCTCAAACAATTTCAGGGCAGAACCGCCCAACAATATCAGGATGATGGTCCAACGCAAGATATCTTGAACCTGCAAACTGGCCTGGTGAGAGATACCTGCATTGATATAGGCTCCGGCAGCGAAAAGCTCCTCGCCGATCAATGGATCATCGACGCCAGCGTAGAGTACAGCCTGGGCGGCAGGGTCATCGGCAGCCGCCATGCCCAGACTATTGGCCCGATCGGCTGCATCGGTCAGCAGAGCCACCTCAGGGCCAAAATGACCGATGAAGACATTCGCTGAAACATCTTCATCACGTATGGCAGGGATAGCTCCGGCGACATAGGAGTAAGGCGTCAAGCCTGTTAGCCGCCCAGTGGCTGGATTATAGAGCTCCTCTGCGCTGGCAGCTTTATACCCGGCTTGAAGGGCATCCTGCGACAAGATGGCCAGGTCGCCGGCACCGGATGTGACAATTGGAGGCTTGTCGCTGACTGAGGTTTGCTCAGTCAGGTGACGCAGCATGGCCAGCCCGGCCAGGGCAGGGGCGCCGCGCGGAGTTTGCAGTCCGCCACGCCCCAGGGAGATGTGCAAGCGCGTGCCATCCTCCACAGAAATGCCAATTGCGCGTTTCAAACGGGTGTAAGCCGGGATCTCGCGGAAAACTGGGAGGGCTTTTCGCCGGATGAAGGTCAGACCAAGCAAGAGGCCAGCTGCAACAAGAACTAGAACAAGTCCCGGGATACTACTCATGCAGAGGCCTCCTTACGAAGATAACTCGCAAATGCATGCACTTCATCATCTTCTTCTAACATGCGTGCCAGGACTTCAATTTGCTCCCCGCCAAAGAAAGGACCTGTAAAGTAAAGCGCCTGAGCGCTGAGCAGGGTAAAAGGTCCTCCTGCTTCGAGCAGCCAGGCGGCGAAGGCATCCAGTTTCCAATGTTGGAGACGTTCAGCCCAGGCGGGCCAAAAGGCGCGCGGTGTTTGCATAAGTTGAGTATAGCATAAATTTTAAGGTTGGTTACACGCTGAGGGTTGCCCCATAAGACCTAAAGATTACAGGAGAGTTACAGTTTGAGATTTCGATTTCCTATTTGCGATAGCGAATCGCTGAAATACTCCCATAGTATAATCCGCATAGAAACCCTTGTGGAGGACCTATGAGCGAACAAAAGACTAGTCCTGAGCCCGGTCGCAGGATCCGTGTACTGGTTGCCAAGCCCGGTTTGGATGGGCATGACCGTGGCGCCAAGGTGGTAGCACGCGCTTTGCGGGATGCCGGAATGGAAGTCATCTATACCGGCCTGCGCCAGACTCCTGAAATGATCGCTGAAGCCGCTTTACAGGAAGATGTGGATGTAGTAGGGTTATCCATCCTTTCGGGTGCACACATGGCGCTAGCACCGCGCGTGTTGGAATTGCTCAAGGCCAATGGGCAGGAACAGGTCAAGGTCTTTATCGGCGGCATCATCCCAGACGAAGACCTGCCGCGTTTGAAAGAAATGGGCGTAACTGGCGTCTACGGTCCCGGCGCTTCGACGGAAGACATCATCCGGCAAGTAAAGGCGGTAGTGACGGAGTAATATCTTTAGATAATGGTCCTAGCAGAGCAACTCCTTTCCGGCAACCGCCTGGCGCTGACCCGCCTGTTGACACAGGTGGAAAACGACACATCTGAAGGGCGTGTAGCGCTGATCGAGCTCTTCCCGTATACAGGCAAAGCGCACCTGATCGGTGTGACCGGCGCGCCCGGCACGGGCAAATCGTCGCTGGTCAACCAGTTGGCGTTGCATTTCCGTAGGCAGGAAGAAAGACGCGTGGCGGTCGTTGCGGTGGATCCGTCCAGTCCCTTTACGGGTGGGGCGGTGTTGGGTGACCGTGTGCGCATGCGCGACCTGGCTGGAGATCCCGGCGTGTTCATTCGTTCGATGGCTTCTCGCGGTTCGCTGGGCGGACTGGCAAAGGCTACCGCTGGCCTGGTTCAAGTCTTCGATGCGGCAGGGTACGATACAATTCTGATCGAAACGGTCGGCGCGGGACAGGCGGAAGTGGATATTGCCCGCCTGGCGCATACCACGCTGGTCATCGAAGCGCCGGGCCTGGGCGATGATATCCAGGCCATCAAGGCCGGGATATTGGAAATCGCTGATATTCTGGTGGTCAACAAAGCCGACCGTCCCGGTGTGGAGAACACACTCAAGGCGCTCAAAAACGCATTGGAACTGGCGCATCCTGTTCGGCATGTTTTTCAGCATCACGGCAAGCTGGAGGTGGTCGAAGCGCCGGATACACCCAACTACAACTCATGGATTCCACCCATCCAGAAGACGGTCGCGACCGATGGCACGGGGGTCCGCGAGTTAGCTGACGAAATTGCCCGCCATCTGGAACATCTCCGTCAGAGTGGAGATTGGGCCGCTCGCGAGCGTAGCAGGCTGGAGTCCGAGTTGGATGCGCTTTTGCGGGAGGCGCTGGTTGCACACTTTCACGAAGAGGTCCCTGAGTTACGCTACGAGGCGGTCCTGGAGCAGGTCTTCCAACGTGAACTGGCGCCCTGGGAAGCGGTTAAAATGTTATTGAACGGACAGTCCAAATGAGTATCATCTACGGCAAGCGCGTGCGGTTACGCGGCGCAGAACGCAGTGACCTTGAGAAATTAGTGGAATGGGTCAATGATCCTGAAGTGACAGCCGGGTTGACGCTGTTCCTGCCCATGTCCTCCGTGGATGAGGAAAAGTGGTTCGACAACGCCATGCAGCGACCGCAAGAAGAAAAGCCACTGGTGATCGACAGGAAAGATGGCGAAGATTGGCGTTTGATCGGGAACAGCGGATTCTTCGATTTTGACTGGGTGGCGCGTTCGGCAGAAGTTGGTATCATGATCGGTGACAAAACGGTCTGGAACCAGGGATACGGCACCGAAGTGATGACTCTATTGCTGCGCCACGGTTTCGAGACCCTGAATTTGAATCGGATTTATTTGCGAGTGTATGCCGAAAACAAGCGCGCCATACGCACCTACGAAAAGGCCAGATTCGTGCACGAAGGGCGCATGCGCCAAGCCGTTTACAAGCATGGCTCATACAGCGATGTTTTGTATATGAGTGTTCTGCGTGAAGAGTGGCATGCCATGAAGAAGGAGAATTGATGACCCACCATTTGCACCATGAGATGAAGGTGTATGGGGATATCAAATTGTATGCCGGGACGGGTTCTCCCGACCTGGCGCAGAAAATTTCTGACTATTTGCATAGCCCCTTGTGTGGGCGCGACATCATTGAATTCCCCAACGAAAACCTATTTGTCAAGCTGCACGGCAGCGTGCGCGGGCAGGACGTATATGTTATTCAACAAACTGCGTCCAATGTCCATCGTAACCTGATGGAACTGCTCATTATGATCCAGACCCTACGACTGGACTCGGCGGCGCGTATTACGGCGGTAGTACCCTATCTGGCGTATGGCCGGTCGGACAAGAAGGACCAGCCGCGTGTGCCGATTACAGCACGCCTGGTAGCAGATATGATCGAGGTTGCAGGCGCAGACCGGTACATGACCCTTGACCCGCATGCCGGACAGATTCAGGGATTTTTTACGATACCCGGTGACGTATTGACTGTTTCGCACATGCTGGTGGATTACATCAACGAAAACCTGCGCGCCAGTTTAAAGGACCCGGTCGTGGTAGCTGTAGATCTGGGATTTGCCAAGAAAGGACGCAACTTTGCTGCCGACCTGGACACGCCAATTGCCTTCATCGAAAAACGCCGTGTAGCAAACATTGCAAAAGCTGAAGCATTGACTCTGATCGGAACTGTGGAAGACCGTGATGTGATCATCGTAGATGATGAAGTGGATACGGGCGGTTCAGTCACGCAAGCCATCCATCTGGTAAAGGATAAGGGCGCGCGGGATGTGTACCTGGCCTTTATCCATGGAGTGCTCTCACGCAATGCGGCACAGCGTCTGAGCGTTTTGCCCATAAAACAGATAATAACCACCGACACCGTCCCCATCCCGCCGGAGAAACTGGTGTATTTGGAAGACAAGACCACTATTCTCTCTGTAGCTGAGTTGTTGGGAGAAGTCATCCGCCGCGCGCACGAGGGGCGCAGTGTGGGTGAGATGTTCAACGAATAACCGTTACTCAAGTTAATTCAATCCTTGTGAAGGAGGACAAATCATGAAAGGCGATCCAAAAATCCTTGAAACCCTGAATATGCTGCTGGCAGACGAACTGACTGCTATCAACCAGTACATGGTTGAATCCGAAATGTGTGCAGACTGGGGCTACCAAAAGCTGCACGAAGCGCTCGAGAAGCGTGCTATTGAAGAAATGAAGCATGCTGAGAAGTTGATCGGGCGCATCCTTTTCCTGGAGGGGAAACCGATTGTCAGCAACCTGAATAAGATCAATATCGGCGGAACTGTCGATGCCCAGCACAAAAATGACCAGGCTGCCGAGGAGATGGCCATTAAAGCCTATAACGACGCGATCAAGCTGGCGGTGGAAGTGGGTGATAATGGCACGCGGGATATGCTCGAAGAGATCCTGGAAGACGAAGAGGAACACATCGATTGGATCGAATCCCAACTCGACCAGATCGAGCAGATGGGCTTGCAGGTGTACCTTGCAGAGCAACTGGAGGAGTAACCCCAGTAGCTAGTCATCAGTATTCAGTAACCAGTTGTCAGTGTTCCATAATTACTGGTTACTGAATACCGGACACAGATTACTGAAATGCCCGAACTTCCTGAAGTCGAAACCATTGCGCGAAAATTGCGACCGGAGCTGGTTGGCAAGAGCATAACAAAAGCCGACCTGCTCTGGTCACGTACGCTGGCAACACCGTCTCCGGCGCAATTCAATAAATGGATCAAAGGGCAGGAAATCAAAGCAGTTGGCCGGCGTGCCAAGTATGTACACATCCAATTGTCTGAATATCACCTGTTTGTCCACTTGCGGATGAGCGGGGATTTGTATATAAAAGAAGGGAAAACGGCACCGGAAAAGCATGACCGGTTGATTCTCTCCCTCACCCCTAACCCCTCTCCCACAGGGAGAGAGGAATTCCCCCCTCCCCCTGTGGGGGAGGGAACGGGGGTGAGGGAAAGCAAATTGGTCTTCAACGACACGCGTAAATTCGGGCGTGTATGGCTGGTGCGCGACCTGGATGAAGTGATCGGTGGACTGGGCCCGGAACCATTGAGCGATGAGTTTACAGCGGAGATGCTCTACGAGAATCTCCAATCTCGCCACCGGCAGTTGAAACCGCTGCTGCTTGATCAGGCTTTTCTGGCTGGGATGGGCAATATTTACACGGACGAAGCCCTGCACATGGCGCGTTTGCACCCGTTGGCAGCCTCCGATTCTGTTAATCGGGAGCAGGCCCAGGCTTTGTGGGAAGCGATCCGGGCAGTCTTGCAGGAGGGCATCCGTCGCAACGGCGCCAGCATCGACTGGGTTTATCGTGGCGGCGAATTCCAGAACTATTTCCGTGTGTACGACCGCAAAGGCCTGCCTTGCCCGGTTTGCGGGACAGAAATCGAACGGTCGGTCATCGGTCAACGTGGTACGCACGTTTGTCCGAATTGTCAGAGAATCCGGAGTTGAACATGGCTAATTGGACACTGAATCCCCTGTTTGCCATCGGCATAGTCTTAGCCGTTATGTTTTTTGGCTATTTCTTCGGGTTGTTCGAGGGACGCGGGCAGGGTTACAAGAAGCGCCAGAAGGAGGAAGCGGAAGACAGAAAACAGCGACCTTCCATGGAGCCATTGCCACCTGCCAGTCCTCCGGTCCCTTCCGATGAAGTCCCCGTGTTGGACGTGAGCATGGCTCCCAATGGACAACTGCGCTTACAAATGGACGGACGGCGCATGAACACTTCTGCCCTGGATGCTGAACAGCGCAAACGCCTGGTCGCGATTTTGACCCAGATGCGTCCGTGGTTGGAAGCGCCAACGTCTACGCCGTCTGCCGGGCCCGGGCCTGTACCATCCCCGCGGGCGGCATCGTCCCCGAAGGTGCCCCCCCCTGCCAGGGCGATGCTTGCACCCACGCCCAGTCTCTCATCAAAGCCAACTCGTGCGCCGTCACCTGCATCTAAACCGGCCGCTCCTTCGACTGCTGAGGAGGATGAACCCTCTGTCTTGCCGGAAAGCATCGTGGCACAGATCGACTCGGTATTACAAGTCCGCCTGGTTAGCACACCGTTGGCTGGAAAGGGAATCCGGTTGCAGGAATCACCCGAGGGCGGTGTGCTTGTTTGGGTAGGCATAAACAAATACGAAAGTATCGACGATGTGCCTGATGAGCAAATTAAAGCTGCCATTCGCGCGGCCATCACCGAGTGGGAGAATAAATACACGCCCGGGCTTTGAGCCAAAGGGCACGGGACAAAGATTGAACAACTCAACATAACAAATTCTGTTCGAATTGGGGGTTTCAAGCTAACGGGTAGTTTAAGCGCTCGGCGTTTCGTGCTCGACAACATCGTTATCGAGCACTGGTCTGCTAAAGTACCTGTCGAATTTCGCACGCAATTTTCGCTTCTCAGTCGAACTTGAATGTACCTTCTAGCAAGGCCTCTCCCATGTAATGGATTTCCGCTGCGCTTCCGTTGTGTACGTCAGGAATAATCTCTCCATCAGCTGAACTCAACCGCACGCGCGCAAACCCGCGCCGAACTTCGACTTCTCGAACTACCTTGCCATCAATCACCACCGAGACCCGTGCACCATCTGGACATTTGACCCCGTGCAGGTCTATCTCCATGCGCTTTTCACCACCTTCATAGTGCTTGACCTCCATCTCGCCGCCTTTTGATGACAGGAAAAGTTTTGCCCACCAGGATGTGTGAACCCTATACAAATCCGCTTCATATTCACTGATTTTTCGTTGCCATGTCGTCATGGTATTTTCGTCTCCTTATAGTATTAAAAGATTTACAGAGTGCCGCATAAATATTTGAACTATAACTCTGAATTGTGAAGGCAATTTGCCAGATCTGAATTCAGGAAACTATGCGAGGAGCAGTAATCGAGGGCATTATACGGCATTCGATGGAACCAGAATAGAAAGTCAAGCATAGCTTTTTGTATGAGGATGAAACGGTGAAACCTGCGTACCCGACTCCAGCCTTTTTCGCAAATTTACTCATCCTGTGGCTTATATCGCACCGTCAATACCGGGCATCCGATCGCCTCAGCTACTTCGGCGGTCACATTGGGGGCATACATTTGACGCAAGCCATGTGCGCTGTAAAGTGACCCCATGCAAACCAGGTCGTAATCGCCCTCTTTGAGTTCTGCCAGAATTTCCTCGATGACATTTCCCTGGCGAAGTTTTAAGTTCGCGTTTAAATTCTTTTTGCGAGCTTTATCCAACGCATCACGCAACGTGCGACCAAGCAGGCTGTCTGTATCTGTCAGGTGATCCCAGTTCTCGCGCACCATGCGCGCCTCCGGGTAATCCCTGTCTATCGGCGGGACGACATGCAGCAGGGTGACCGGGGATTTGACTTTTGCCGCTATTTCCAGTCCCAGGTTTTCGGCTGTGACTCCGTAGCCCAGGCCGCCCAGGCAAATCAGCATATGGCTGGGGGGGATGCATGCCGAAGGTACGTACAGAATTGGTCCCTCGATATTTGCCATTAGTTGGTGGAACGAACGCCGCAGGAGCAAACGACGCAACGGTGGCCGTCCAAGTGGCGTGAGCACGGTCAGGAAATCCTTCTCCTTGGCCTTCTTGGGAATGACATCCTCGGCATGGCCCTCGTGGATTTCCAGATGGTATTTCAGCTTTTTCTCTTCGAAGAGCGCTACTGCCCGGCTGAAAATATCTTCCAGCGGGTGAATTTCCTCATCGATGTTCGGACGCTGCTTTTGCTCGGTGATGCCGATC
The DNA here is from genome assembly GCA_016928525.1 of Anaerolineales bacterium. The sequence goes on from JAFGKO010000005.1 coordinate 30,457, forward strand.
AACGTCACAGGAACGTCCATCACGTTTCCCAGCCAGGCCGCATATTCGATCCCCGGCCAGGTTCTCACGTATCCATTTGTCATAGTCAGTATTTCAGAAATCATGGCTTACCTGTATCACTGCTCAGCGGAACAATATCACGCCCAGAACCCCCGCCCCGAGCAGGACGAGCGGAGATGGGAGGTTGAACCAGAACGCAACGGCGCTCAACCCGGCGATGACCAGGGCGCGCACCTGGATGGTTTTCGTGCTTTCACTGCGGAAAATTTGCCACGCCACCACCACGATCAACATGGCGACGGCAGGCGCGAGACCCTTGATGAAGCCACCCATCCACGCTTCGCCCTGGACCCTTTGAATTGCTGCTGCTACCGCCAGCATGATCAGCGTCGGGGGCAGGATCGAGCCAAGCAGCGCCGCAACCGTGCCAGGTATCCCACCGGCAGCATATCCGACGAACATGGCCAGTTTCAGCGCTTCGCTGCCCGGCAAAACGTTCGAAAAGCCGACAGCCTCGATAAACTCGGACTCGGTCATCAACGAGCCGACGGATTCTTTATAAAGCAGTCCCACCGAAGCCGGGCCCGAAGTGGACAGGACGTTGATCTTGATGAACATCCAAAACAATCGCATCCATACAGAAAATTTAGATGGCTTCATCAGAAGATAAATATCCCCAAAATGCCTGCCACCAACAAGACCAGCGGCGCTGGTGCGTCGAAAATGAGCGCGATCAAGCTGGCCAGGCCGAGGGCGCCCATCTGCCAGTTGACCACCCCGCCGTTGCCCCCGGTGAACACCTTCCAGGCCACGAATACCATCAAGACGGCCACAGCAGGCGTCAGTCCCTCCACAAAGCGGCTGACCCAGGCTTCGCGGCGCAGGCGGTGCAGGATCGACACCACGCCAAACATAAGCAGCGTAGGCGGCAAAACCGATCCAACTAGCGCCACCAAGGCCCCGGCCACGCCGCCCGCTGCATAGCCGACGAACATGGCCAGTTGCAACGCATCCGAACCGGGCAACACCGATGAAAGTCCCACCGCCTGGATGAACTGCGCTTCGGTCATGATCGTGCCTACCGCTTCGGAATGCAGCAGTCCCACCGAAGCCGGGCCGGAGGTGCTTAACAGATTCACTTTGATGAACAACCAGAAAAGTTGCAACAGGGTTTCCATGCTAGGTTAGAGGTTCTTCACGAGATAAAGTTCCCCGCGTTCGAAGCCGCGCTCGAGGTAGTACTGTCGCGTGCCTACTGCCGAGATAACCGAAATACGACGGAATCCATGTTCCTTCGCCACTTTTTCTGCTTCTTCCAGCAGTTGCGTGCCCAAGCCACTGTGCTGTGCTGCGCCGTCTTTCTCCGCGCCCACAGGCAGGGACTGCCCATAAACGTGCACCTCGCGGATCAAAGCTGCGCCCGCTAAGTCACTCAAACCAGTGTCAGGCGATTCCAACGAGGGCAGCGACAGGCGGATAAAGCCGGCTAATTTGTCCTCCGGCGTATCGAAAGAGATGAAATGTTCTTCTGCCTGTGCGGCGGGGTAGACCAGATCGTGCAGTTCCACCTTTTCCGCGTTCACGCTCTGTTTGCGCACTTCCCGGCAGCGCACGCACAGGCAACGCGTCCCACGGCGCTTCAACTCGCGCTGCACATCCTGTCGTAACGAGGTGCGGCGGTTGCCTTCCACCACATTTGTGGACGGGATGTCCCGGATAACGCGGTTGACGCGGCAATAACGCGGGATGCCCGGCTTGACGTCCGCTATCAGGTCGATCAGTTCTTGTGTGGTGTAAGGGTGGAACTCGCCGCGCTGCCAGTATTCGTATAACTCGGCGTTGGCCAGCAACTGGTTGGGATAGATCTTGATTTCGTCCGGGCAGAAACCGTCCCACAGACGGGCGAAGTCGACCCGGTCAGAGTCGGGGGTCGCGCCAAGCAGGTTCGGCATCCAGTGCAGAACGATTTTGAAGCCTGATACGCGCAGCAGGGCAGTGGCGCGGCGGGTGGTCTCCACGTCATGCCCGCGTTTATTGATCTCCAGGATATGGTCATCCAGGCTTTGCGCACCCATCTGTACCTTGGTCACGCCGAGATAACGAAGCCAGCGCAGTTCGTCGGGCGTGATCTCGTCGGGACGGGTCTCGATTACCAGACCCACGTTGCGGTGGGAAGCGGTTTCGTTGACTGTGTGTACTACCCTCACCCCTACCCCCTCTCCCTCAGGGAGAGGGGCTGGGGTGAGGGGGGCATTAAGTGCATCAAAGCACCGTTTCACAAACCACTCCTGGTAATCGCGCCGGTACGAAGACCACGTGCCGCCCAGGATCAACAGTTCGACCTTGTCGGTGGGATGCCCGACCGCTTCCAGCGCTTCCAGCCGCGAGCGCACCTGGTCGAACGGGTCGAAGTCGTGTTCCAGCCCGCGCATCGCGCCGGGTTCGTCCGGCAGGTACGACTTGGGCATGCGCACGTCGGTGGGACAGAAGATACACTTGCCGGGGCAGGGGTAGGGCTTGGTCAGCACCGTGACGGTGGTCACGCCGGAGAGCGTGCGCACCGGTTTCAAGCGGATGCGCTCCAGCAGGCGCACATCCGCTTGAATTTCGCCCTCTGCCACCATCTGGTTGTAGGCCGCCACCAACGCATGTTTGCCCAGATAGCCGCCGCTGGGGATGGGATACCTGCGCACGCTGTCCATCACCGGGCGGCCCCGGCGGACTTCCGCCAGCACCTGCCGGGCTAAATCCAGTTTTTCGGGCGTCAGGGTGTGGTGTTCTACCCAGTTGAGTTTCTTTGACAAGTCCGGGCCTTCTCTATTGGATACGGAGGACACGGACTAACCAGAATTTTTCCGTCACCTTCAACGGATTCCGTGCTTTTTCCGTACGCTCAGTGCTTTAATCTTATTCCTTCTTCTCGATCATGATTGAAACATCCAGCCGGAAATCATGACTGATCTCGGCGATATCCTTCTGTCCGAACATTTTGGTATGCAGGCCGCATTCGGTCTTGCCGCGACCGACCCAACGCCCCGCGCGCTCGTTGTCGTTCTGCCCGACTGCTATCGTACAGGGCATGCAGCCGATACTTCGATATCCTTTTTCCAGCAACGGGTGGGCAGGCAGTTCATGCTGCTTAATATAAGCGTCAACGTCCGCTTTTGTCCAGTTGAGCAGCGGGTTGACCTTCAGCAGACCGTCCTCCTGCAGCTCTAAAATTCTGGCTTTCGCCCGTTCAGGTGTCTGGTCGCGGCGGATTCCGCTGATCCAGGCTTTCATGTCTTGTAGCGCCTTCTGCATGGGCTGGACTTTGTGTAGGAAGCAGCACAGGTCCGGGTCTTCCACCGGCAGTGTGCGCGTGTGTTGGCAGACAAATACATCCCAACGCGTGTCACGGTACAGATCGAGCACGTTCAACTTCCATTCCGAAGCGATGTGCTCGCGAAAGATGAGCGTATCCCAGAAATGGTAGCCGGTATCCAAGAAGAAGATCAGCAGGTCACGCCGGATTTTAGTCGCCATGTGCAGTAAGGGCATAGATTGCGTCTGAAAGGACGAACTCATGGCGATCTGCGGCCAGAATTCGTCGATCGCCCAGCCCAAAATTTCCTGTGGCGTCCTGGTCTCGAATTCGTCTGAAAGTTGCGCAATACGCTTTTTTGTTAGCATGGGCAGGAATTATAACCCGATATAATTAACGCATGCAGCCGTCCGTTGCCCAACACCTGATCGAACTCAACCGCCAGTTCTATACCGACTTTGGTGGACCCTTTTCCGCCACCCGCGGACGCATCCAGCCAGGAGTACGGCGGGTACTGGATTCGTTGAAAGGGGACGAGACGATCCTTGACCTGGGCTGCGGGAACGGCGAACTGGCGCGGGCGCTGGCCCGAAATGGTCACCTTGGCGCATATCTTGGCCTGGATTTCAGCCTGCCCCTGCTTGCAGAGGCGGAATCTATGCCTGAAGGCTTTTCGGCAAAATTCCAGGAAGTAGATTTGACACAGTTGTCAGTGAACAGTATTCGGTCATCATTCACTGATCACTGGTCACTGATTACTGCCTTCGCCGTATTACACCACATTCCCAGCCATAGCCTGAGACTTGATATGTTGAAGATAATTCATGAGTTACTGGCAAAAGACGGTCGTTTCATCCACTCGAACTGGCAATTCCTGAATAGTCCACGACTCAGACAGCGGGTCCGGAAATGGAGCGAAATTTGTTTGACAGAAGCGGTCGTAGAAGAGGGCGACTACTTGCTAGACTGGCGCTCCGGCGGCATAGGTCTGCGATACGTGCATCATTTCAGTGAGGCAGAGCTGGCTAAAATGGCTGAGTCCAGTGGGTTTACAATCGTCGAAACGTTCTATTCGGATGGCAGAGAGGGGAATCTGGCCATTTATCAAGTTTGGAAAAAGGTTTGAAGAATTGGTAGATTATTTTTGGTATCTGTAAGTAGACCGATGAGAGGGGGGATCGCCAGTGTTCCCCCTATGTACATTTTCACAACGGATACGGCATCTGCGTGACTGGAAAAAGGCCAATGTAACGATGTCGCCATCAAGCCCCAGGCAAACAGCCAGATCCAGAACCATAAAAGCGCTTTCAAGCTATGCAATACTGTCCAACGATCCAGAAATAGTCTAAACAAAGCCACAAGCATACGCGGCCAGGCCGGTTCCGGGCCTTCTTTAACCTTAACTAGCAGGGTTTTTATCTCCTCGCTGGAAATGAGGAGCATGTTTTCTACAGAAAATCGGGGGGAACTCTGGTGATTTTTTTGTCGAGAATACGAGTCGATCGGTTCGTGCTCCCCAGGAAAGACCTTTTCTATCTCGGCCAAGTTCAGCGCTCGATAATTTCCCGCCTCCAACAGTTCATTTGCTTCTGGAACAGTTCTGATGCCTCTCTGTCTTTGTAGAACGATAAGCAAGCTGATGAGCACCAGGCGATCATCTGCACGGATTCTGCTCTTACCACGTTCCCAATCGCTGACAGCAGCGCCGCTGAAACTTCCTTGAACACCCAGTTCTTTGCCTACAAGTTCGCCAAATCGTTCCTGTGAGAGGCTTCGCCCAGGGATATCCGGGTCGATACAACGCTTGCGGATTATGCGTAACTGTGTACCGAAATCGGTCATTTTTCGCCCCTCAAAAGCTTAAGGAGTACTTGAGAAAATTTAAGTGAATGCCGATGGATTTCAGGCCTTTGCCATCTTATAACTTGCGTAGCAAAACAACCCTGCATTTACTTGCTTTCTTGTTCTTTAACAATCGAATGCCAATTTCATGTGCGATCCTGCTCCCAAGTGATCTGGATGCTCGTTCCCTTATCGGGCTCGGATTCAATCCTGACCTGCGCATTGATGATTGCAGCTCGTTCGACCATCCCTGCCAATCCGAAATGTTTTTTGGAAATCAGGGTGTCCAGGTCCAGGGTTTCGCCCCTATCGAAACCCACACCATCGTCTTGCAGATGCAGGTCGATTTTCTGCGTGTCCAGACTCCCGGAAATGGTGATGTTCCTGGCATGCGCATGGCGCAAGGCATTCTCGCAGGCCTCTTGCGCAATGCGGAAAAGATGCAGCTCTGTCTTTTGTGGGTATCTGGTTCCAGCAGTTTGTATATCCACACTTACCTGTACTGTTTCTTCGTTGCGTTCCATCAGGTTATCAGCTAATTCGCGGATGGCGGGTTCCAGGCCATAGTTGAGCATGGGCGGACGTAAGTCGCTGACAATCTCGCGCAGGCGTTGGGTGAGATCATCGTAGGCTTTCTGAAACTTTGTCGATGGCGAGACATCCAGATTCATCATCAGAACGGCCATTTGATTCAGGATGCTGTCATGCAAGTCGAGAGCCAGGCGCAGACGTTCTTCTTCGTAACGGTTAACATTTGCCTGGTACATGCCACGCAGGTGCTCGGTTTGAAGGATATTGCTCAAGGCAACTGCCGTTTGATTGGCAAGTGACTGAAGGATGGGAATCTCAGCCTGCGCGTACAGGTCATCCGGGTCACGACGACCCAGCAGCCAGAACCCAAGGATGTTTTGCCCGACACGGAGAGGAAGTATGAGTCTCGCCCACGGGTAAGGTTGTTCCTTGTCCACTAGTTGAACGGGCCGGTATCTTTCCGTGGAGGACAGAAGGAAGGAGAGGTCATATCCGTTCAGGATATGCTCTTCGTCAAGACCAAGGGCCAGAATGACTTTGGGAGAGTCGTTTTCTATTTGCAGGAAACCGAATTGCCGTACCAGCAGGCTTGGGAGGACTTCTTCTTTCAGCAAGTCCCTCAAGCTACCCAATGAAGCGCTGGCTGTGATACGCGCGGAATAAATCTCTGGCAGATTTTGGTGGGGCAGCCTGATCCCCAGCAACCTCGTCTCGATGAAAGTTTGATAGGCAGGGAAGGCCCAAATCGATACAACTGCAGTGATGACGGATAACACCACTGCCAGGAAAGGAAACATCTCAGGTGGAAGAGATGGAAATTGTAATGGTGTAACCAGAGGCAACAACAGCGCAGTGAGCAGGATGAGATATGTGTAAACAGATAATAGCCGGTTGGCAGGTAGTTCCAATCCTCCCAGTTGGCGGCGGTAAACCACAAAGATGTAGGCCCCTGGCATAAGCGGCAGGGCAAGCAAGGCGGCAGCGCCATATTCGGGAATGCTGTCTAATAAACCGGAGATTGCCAGGCTGAGCATGGGGGCCAAGGCGACCAGGATGGCCAGAATCAGTAATCCCACCTCGCGGCGCTGGGCAGGCTGGCGTACGAAATGGATGATCAACAATGCGATGCTCCCTACCAGCAAGAGCAGAAAGGCAAGGGAATACGCGGTCCTTGGCAGGATGTGCAGCAATTCGCCTGTTGCCAGGATGGAACTCAGGAAGTAGAAGATGATCCAGGCCAGATCCGGGATCTTGCGCAAAGGCCTGGGGAATATCCAGTGGAAATTCAGGTAGACCGGTAGCATCAACCAGGTTGTGGCATGCAAAATACTGGAACTTTTCCACATGTGCCAGGCGGAAAGAGTGCCGGCGCTCAACCAGATAGCGGTCAGGTAGTTGGCAGTTATCAACAACCGCCTGCGCGCGTCCTTTGGCCGCATGAAAACTTGGACGGCCAGCCCAAAGGCAAAGAAAACGAACGCCAGCCACCAGGTATTCAGAAACCGAAACAGGAATTCATCTCGGTTGAAGCCCGGGAAGCGCCAGGCGATCGTGATTTCCTGCCCATCCCTCTCCACGACAACATTCACAATCTGGCCGGGTTGCAGGTCATCGAAGAGCCTCAATCGCCGGTCCGCATGGAAGGCCTCCCAGGATACCATGCCAATTCTTTCGATCTTATCCCCGACCTGGAGCGTGGGAGAGGCTTCAACGGGCTTGAATATCCTTACGATGCGCCCATCAGAAGGATTGAAATAAAAGCCGGAATATGGAACCTCGAACAGGAAGCCATAAGTGAACCAAAGCAGCAATGCAAATACAAATAAGGATCCCAACAGCTCTGCTGCATGCCAGTAGCGCGAGTCGCCTGGTTTCATAGCCGGTTCTCTGGGCCGAATTGGTTGGTTCAGGTGATCACCTGGAAAGGAGGTAGACATTTATCGCAAAAAATACCATAGATACATTTTTACCATAAGTTTGTCGATCCGATTATAAAACAGGAGGTTCTTTCCCATGTCGAATATGCATGCTTTTCACGAATGGCTTTCGGCTCCTACTCAGACGTCCGGCGCATATCAGCGTTCTCTGGCATTGCTGAGCAAAGTCAGCCGGCCTCAGATCCTGAACATTGCCAGTGACATGGTCTGGGAGACCGGTCACCCCGCCAGAATACGGCGGTAAAGTTTAGAGAACCAGTTAATCTGAGATCGACAATTCACAGGCTGACCCCTACTGTGTCAGCCTGTGAATTCCTCAACTAGGGAGATTTATTTATATGGATGGAGCTGGGGAGTGTGGCGTGATCAACCCCAATTGGCGCGCCTTCTCGATGGCCGCCGTGCGACTGTGCACCCCCAGGCGGATGTAGGCGCCCGAGAGCAGGTTGCGCACCGTCGAATTGGAAACAGACATTTTCTCCGCCAGGTCGGCGCTGGTCCAATCCGGGTAAGCCGCGCACAGGGACAGAGCCTCCAGTTGCCGGGGAGACAACGGGACGCTGTCGTCAATGTGCTTGTTCTTGAGAAAAAGCTTGTGCGCCTTCTGGCTGAAGTAGACCCCCCCATTGGCAACGGAGACGACCACATTCGCCAGATCGCGGATGGTGGCCTGGTCGTCTTTCAAAATATACCCGCTCGCGCCCGCTTCCATGACGGCCTGGATCAGGCTGCGCTCCGCAAACATCGAGATGACCAGGATATCCAGGTCCGGGTATTTCTGTAGCAGGCTGGGGATGCTGTGCAGGATCGGATAGGGATTCGGGTTCTCGGCGGAGGTTGGCACGTTGATGTCGAGCAGCAATACATTAGTGGGGTGTGCCTCCAGGGTCGGTTCCAGCTCCTCGCCATAACTGAGCGTGGCGGCGATCTCGAAGCCTGGGGCGCTGCTTAAACGGTACAGGTAACCATCGATGATGCCCTGATGGTCGTCCAAAATGGTGACGCGGATAGGTGGGGTGGTCATCGTATCCTTCCCTCGATTATGCATAGCGTAGCAAAATATACTCCCAATTGCAATGCTTTTCAATAAATCAGTACAAATGTCTATGTCAAGTATAGTCCTGTCTATTGAATTGGCGTCTGAAACTTTCTACACTTTATAGTGGAAGTTTCCACTTTATACATTGGTGGGGGAATCCAGGGGATCGGGTGCGTTTCAGTTTCTTAGGCGGCAGGGATACACCAATGCGGGCAAGAGGAGGCTGGTGGAGGAAATCTGAAACGCACCCAAACGTAAAGGAGCCGGGCAGGGACTTTCTGCCCGGTTTTTCTTATCTTCCTCATACCTTCCCATGCTATAATCACCCCCCGAAAGGTTGAAAATGCTGCAAAATTTTGTCAAACTTTTCGGGGGCGACCCCAACAAACGTGAAATCGAGAAATTAAGCGAACTGGTCGAGGTTATCAACGGGCTCGAACCGGAATTCGAAGCGTTAAGTGACGAGGCCCTGCGCGCCAAAACGGACGAGTTCCGCGCGCAACTGAAGGATGCCCTGCCCCCCCCATCCCCCCCCATTTTCGGAGAAAATGGGGGGGGCGAGGGGGGGGGCTTCGAAATCGAGCAGGAGATTTTAGAAGAGATCCTGCCCGCAGCCTACGCAGTTGTGCGCGAGGCCTCCAAGCGCACCATCGGGCTGCGCCACTACGATGTGCAGATGATCGGCGGCATCGCCCTGCACCGCAAGTCCATCGCCGAGATGAAGACCGGTGAAGGCAAGACGCTGGTCGCTACGCTGCCGCTGTATCTCAATGCGTTATCCGGGCGTGGCGCGCACCTCATTACTGTTAACGATTACCTAGCCCGCCGCGATGCGCGCTGGATGGCGCCCATTTACGACTTCCTCGGCCTGTCGGTCGGCGTGCTGCAAATGGCGGCGGTCACCGAGAATGGCAAGAAGGCCTTCCTGGTCGATCTCGAGAAGACGTCCCCGCACGAGGACCAGCACCAGCTCCGTATGGTAGACCGCGTCGAAGCCTATCGCGCCGACATCACCTACGGTACCAACTCCGAGTTCGGCTTCGATTACCTGCGCGATAACATGACCATGCGTCTGGACGCGCGCGTGCAGCGCGGTCACCACTACGCCATCGTCGACGAAGTGGACAACGTGCTGATCGACGAAGCGCGCACGCCTCTCATCATCTCCGGGCCTGCTTCCGGTGACTTGGAGTGGTACGGCCGGATGGCGCAGCTCGTCAAACAGCTCAAGCCGGAAGACTACGAAGTCAGCGAGAAGGACCGCAACGTGACCCTGACCGAGATCGGCATTGCGCATGTCGAGCAGATCCTCGGCCAGCCGCTGCAGGACCCCGACCGGCCTGAAGACGTGACCCCCGAGCAGGCCCGTTTATTGGGCTATCTCGAACAGGCCCTGCGCGCCCAGCACCTGTTCAAACGCAATAAGGATTACCTGGTCCAGGCCGGCAAAGTCGTCATCGTAGACGAGTTCACCGGGCGGCTGATGCCGGGACGCCGCTGGAGCGACGGCCTGCACCAGGCAGTGGAAGCAAAAGAAGGGGTCCGGGTCGAACCGGAGTCCGTCACCTACGCGACCATCACTATCCAGAACTACTTCCGCATGTACAAAAAACTGGCCGGGATGACCGGTACCGCCCTGACCGAAGCGGAAGAGTTCAACAAGATTTACAAGCTGGAAGTCACCCCCATCCCGACCAACCTGGAGTTCCAGGCCTTCGGCAAGGGCGGGCAATTGGTGGAGCACAAGGCCAGGGACGAGGAAGGCTACCAGTACACCTACTACCTGCGGCCCGATGACTCGCCGGACGCCGAGCCGGTGCTGTGGAAGCGCAAAGACTATCCCGACATCATCTTCCGCACGGTAGAAGCCAAGCTGCGCAATATTGTCAAGGAAATCGTCCGTTATCACGTGATGGGGCGGCCGATGCTGGTGGGTACCACCTCCGTCGAGGCTTCGGATATGCTCTCCAACCGCCTGCGCGCGGAACCGGTACGCCGCTTGATGCAGGTCTTGCTGGCCCGGCGCGCCTGGTTGATCGCCAACGACCGTGTCGAAGATGGACGCCTGATCGAAGAGTTCGTGCCCTTCAACGTGCCCCTGGACCAGATCAACCCCGGCCAGTTGCGCAAGTTTGCGGGGCCGTTCGGCATGGCCAGTCTCAATCCCGAAGACGATGATAACCTGCCCGCCCTGCTGGAAATTCTGAACCTCGAAGCGGAAGATGCCGAGCGCTTGAAATCCGTGCTCAAGGCGGGTGTGCCGCACAACGTGCTCAACGCACGCAAGCACACCGAGGAAAGCCAGATCATCGCCGGTGCGGGCGCTTTCGGCGCGGTGACCATCGCCACCAACATGGCCGGGCGCGGTGTCGATATCAAGCTGGGCGGTGAGCTGGCCGAAGAAGAGTTCATGGCTGTCAATCGCGTGCTGCGCCGCATCGGTGTGGATGACCCGTATGAAATGCCATTGGAAGAACGCCGCCAGGCCCTGCTTAAGGCAGACCCTGAGGTCTTCGGCATCTATGATGGCGAAGTCAAACACTTCCTGCAATATTTCGATGATATGGAACGCGTTAAAGCGCTGGGCGGCTTGCACGTCATCGGCTCGGAGCGTCACGAGGCGCGCCGCATCGACAACCAGTTACGCGGTCGCGCCGCCCGCCAGGGCGACCCCGGTTCCTCGCGCTTCTTCCTCTCGCTTGAAGACGACCTGATGCGCTTGTTCGCGGGTCAGCAGGTCAGTGCGCTGATGGAGCGCCTGCGCGTGGACGATTCGCTGCCGCTCGAGAGCCGCATGGTCAGCAGCATCGTGGAGCAGTCGCAGGGCCGCGTGGAAGGCGCCAACTTCGACGTCCGCAAACACCTGCTCGAATACGACGATGTGCTCAACAGCCAGCGCGCGCGCATCTACTCCCAGCGCGACCGCATCTTCGTCAAGGAAGACCTGAGCGAGGATGTGCGCGATATGTTGCAGACCGAGATCGAGACGCGCGTGCCAACCGGACTGGTCGACGAAGAAGGACCCTGGAAACTGATGGCCTGGCTCGAACAGGTCCAGCCGCCTTTTGCCTACGGGGAGAACCGCATCTTTCCCAGCTTCGGCCTGCGTCTGTTACTCGAACAGCTCAACGCTTCGACGGAAAATATCCGCTCTACCGTGCGGGAGTTGGTTTCCCAGGCGATTGACGCAGAACAATCACATACCCTGCGCGCCATCCAATCCCTGCTCGAACGCACCGCTGATAACCTCGACCAGCAACTCGACGAACGCTCGGATGCCTTGGATATCTTCTTCGAAGGCCTGCGCAATGCCGAAGAGCAGCGCCATCCGCAAGAAGCTGCCGAGGAGTTGCAGAGCATTGCCCGTTTGCCGTTGAAACTGTCCAACAACCAGATGCGCCTGCTGGTCAACGAGCCGGAAGAAATCGAAGACGAGCTCAAGGAGATGCTCGCCTCGCAACTGACCGTGTTGTATGCCACGCGTGTCATCGGCGCGGTTGAGAACCGTCTAAATGAGTCGCTTGGAATCGATAAGAGTGAACTCCAGACGCTGGACTGGAACGAGTTGTCCACCACGATTCTGGATACCAGCGAAGAGCTCATGCGGAGGCAACGCGAACGCCTGGTCGGCGAGAACGGGCAAATCCTGCGTGATATGGATGCGTCCTTGCAACGTGAAGCGGCCGAGGACGATGACGCCAGGCTGCGTTTGCTGATGGCGCTTTCGCACGGTCTGCGGACGGCTTTCGATGCCAAGACGCACCGGCAGGTGAAGCAAACCTTCACCCGTTTCAGTTACGTCTTCCTGACGGCGAGCTATTTGCAGGACCGCCCGGAAGAGGAAGTTATCGAAGATGTGCTGGCTCATCTGTCCGAGGCGGAAGTTGCGCTGGTGTTGGCCTGGGGGCAGGGGGAACTTGCAAAGCGGGGCGAGCAGCTTGCGGCACAGGATGAGGCGAAAGCCTTTGAAGTCGGGCGCCAGGTGCTAAACCAGGTCCACCGTCAATTATTGTTGCAGGCCATCACCGAGCAATGGGTCGAGTACCTGACGCGCGTAGAGGCGTTGCGTGTGTCGATCGGTCTGGAAGCTTACGCCCAGCGCGACCCGCTGGTACAATACAAAGCGCAGGCTTCCGAGATGTTCCAGGGGCTGCTGGCGGATATTCGTTCGCTGGTCATCAGCCGTGTGTTCGCTTACCAGCCGCGGCGTATCCAATTGACCCTGACAGATACGGGCGAGAGCCCTTCGACAGGCTCAGGACAGCGCCCCGCTCCTGTTTCTGTCACACAGGCAAGCCAGGCAGAAAAAAGTGGTAAGAAGAAAAAGAAGCGAAAGCGGCATTAGTCGTTGAAGAGCGATACCACCATCCCAATAAACATTTATAAAACTCTGCCAAAAGTGGAGTTGCATCGCCACCTGGAGGGTTCGTTGCGCCTGCAAACCATGCTGGATGTTGCCCAAGCGCATGGCATCTCTCTCTCGGATAACATTTTGCGCCTGAGTGACATGGTGCAGGTGCAGGATGAGGATCCGCTCACCTTCCAGAATTTCTTGGCCAAGTTCAACACATTGCGCCTGTTCTATAAATCGCCGGACGTCATTCACCGGGTGACGCGCGAGGCAGTGGAAGACGCCGCCCGGGACAACGTCCAGTATATGGAATTGCGCTTCACGCCGGTGGCGTTGAGCCGGGCCGAACGTTTTCCCCTGCACGATGTCATGGACTGGGTCTGTACCAGCGCTGCGGCGGCTGCGGAAAAATTTGGCATTCAAGTGCGCCTGATCGCTTCGGTCAATCGCCATGAAAGCCCGGAACTGGCTGAGCAAGTCGCCTGGTTGGCGGCTGCGCACATCGAAGATGGTATCGTCGGCATAGACCTGGCCGGGAACGAAGCGGAATTCTCAGCCAAACCCTTCGCCGGGATTTTCAACGAAGCCAAACAGGCTGGTCTACATCTCACCATCCATGCCGGGGAATGGGGAGGCGCGGACAATGTGCGCGAGGCCGTCGAGCAGGTTGGCGCGGAACGCATCGGTCACGGCGTGCGGGTGATGGAAGATGAAAACGTGGTTGCCCTGACGCGCGAACGCAGCACGACCTTCGAGGTCTGCGTGACCAGCAATTACCAGTCGGGTGTCGTCCCGGCCTTGAGCGCTCACCCATTGCCACGCATGTTGCAGGCTGGCTTGAATGTCACCCTGAACACCGATGATCCTAGCGTTTCGCGCATTGACCTGAGCCACGAATTCAAACTGGTCCGCGAAGACCTGGGTGTGCCGCTGGACATCCTCAAGGAACGCGTGCTGGCGGCGGCGCAGGCAGCCTTTTTGCCGGAGGAAGAGAAGAGCATCCTCGTGCAAAACCTCAAGAAAGAATTGGTTATGTAAATTGGAATGCGGTCTTAAGTCCGCACTCCGGGTAAAATAATCTCACTTCACCACATAGTCCGAAAGGACGACAAAGGCGCACCTTTGCGTCTTTTTGGTCTCTGTGGTGACCTCACCCCTAGCCCCTCTCCTAATAGGAGAGGGGGGATTGAAGGAGACCAACTATGCAAGACTTTTTCAATGCCCGCGACATCTTGAAAACCAATCACGGAACTTTTACGTACTACCGCCTCGATGCGCTGGAAAAAGCGGGTCTGACCGACCTCAAGTGGCTCCCATTTTCGATCCGCATTGTACTCGAAGCGGCGTTACGTCAATGCAACGAGCGCGAGATCACCCAAGCTGATGTAAAAAACATTGCCTCATGGAAGCCGAATGGCGAACGACCAGGCATTCCGTTTTTACCCGCCCGCGTGGTGATGCAAGACTTTACCGGTGTGCCCGCGGTGGTCGACCTGGCCGCCATGCGCGCGGCGGTGGCCCGCCTGGGCGGTGACCCAAAAAAGGTCAACCCGGTGGTACCGGTGGACCTGGTCATCGACCATTCGGTGCAGGTGGATTTTTTTGCCACGCCCGAAGCATTGCAGCGCAACACTGAAATGGAATTCCATCGTAACCGCGAGCGCTACGAGTTCTTGAAGTGGGGACAGAGAGCCTTCGACAACTTCCGCGTTGTCCCACCCATGACAGGCATCGTACACCAGGTAAATCTGGAGTATTTGGCGGATGTGGTCATGGCGAAAGAAGAGACCCTAAAGGTCTCAGAGACCTTTAGGGTTTTGTTTCCCGACACCCTGGTCGGCACCGACTCGCACACCACCATGATCAACGGCCTGGGCGTGGTCGGTTGGGGCGTGGGCGGCATCGAGGCCGAAGCGGTCATGCTCGGCCAGCCGATGGACATGTTGCTGCCGGATGTGATTGGCTTCAAACTGCACGGAAAGCTATCCGAAGGTGTCACAGCTACCGACCTGGTGCTGACCGTCACACAGATGCTGCGCCAGAAAGGCGTTGTCGGCAAATTCGTCGAGTTCTACGGCCCCGGCCTGGACAGCATGTCCCTGCCCGACCGCGCCACCATCGGCAACATGGCTCCCGAATACGGCGCAACGATGGGTTTCTTCCCGGTGGACGCAGAAACCCTGCGCTACATGCGCTTCACCGGTCGCTCCGAGGAAGTCATCGAGCGGACCGAAGCCTACCTGCGCGCCCAGGGACTCTTCCGCGACCCTAGTACGCCCGATCCCGAATTCACCGACACGCTCGAACTGGACCTGGGGTCTGTTGTCCCGTCCCTGGCCGGTCCCAAGCGTCCGCAGGACCGCGTCCCGCTGACCGAGATGAAGGAAACCTTCGAGGCAGCGCTAAAGGCCCCGGTGAAGGAACGCGGCTTCGAGCTGAGTCCCGAAGCGTTGGCGCGTAAAGGCACGGTCGGCGCGAACGGCGAGTCCTACCAGATCGGGCACGGCACGGTTGTCATCGCCGCCATCACATCCTGCACCAATACCAGCAACCCATCAGTCCTGGTAGCGGCGGGGCTGGTTGCCAAAAAGGCCGTCGAAAAGGGATTAAACGTTGCACCGCAGGTCAAGACCTCGCTGGCGCCCGGCTCGCGCGTGGTGACCGAATACCTGACCAAGGCCGGCTTGATCGAGCCGCTCAGCAAGTTGGGCTTCGATGTGATCGCCTACGGCTGTACAACCTGCATCGGCAACTCCGGTCCGCTGCCCAGCGAGGTGGCCGAAGTTGTGAAAAGCAACGACCTGGTTGCGGCAGCAGTGCTCTCAGGCAACCGTAACTTCGAAGGCCGCATTCACGCGTTGGTCAAGGCCAACTACCTGGCCTCCCCGCCGTTGGTGGTAGCCTACGCCCTGGCTGGCACGGTGGACATCGACCTGGTCAACGAGCCGCTCGGTACCGGCGCGGATGGAGCGCCTGTATTCCTGAAAGACATCTGGCCGACAACGCAGGAAATTCAGGCAGCTATTGCCCAAAATGTGACTTCGGAGATGTATCGCACAAAATATGCAGATGTGTTCACCGGCTCAGAGATGTGGCGTGAGATCGAAGTCTCCGGCGGCAACCTGTATAAATGGGATGAGGCCTCCACCTATATCCAGCACCCGCCTTTCTTCCAGGAGCTGACGCTGGAGGTGCCTTCGGTGAGCGACATCAAAGGCGCGCGCGTGCTGGGTCTGTTTGGCGACTCGATCACCACCGATCACATCTCCCCGGCTGGCTCGATTGCCCTTGATAGCCCGGCGGGTAAATTTCTGCAAGAGCGTGGCGTCGAGTACAGGGATTTCAATTCATACGGCTCGCGACGCGGTAACGACCTGGTGATGGCGCGCGGCACATTCGCCAATATCCGCTTGAAGAATCAATTGGTCACGCCCAAGGAAGGCAACTGGACAAAGCACATGCCCTCCGGGGAAATCATGCCGATCTACGATGCAGCCATAAAATATAAGGAAGAAGGCGTTCCCAGCATCGTCATCGCTGGCAAGGAATACGGTACCGGCTCCAGCCGTGACTGGGCAGCCAAAGGGCCCTTGCTGCAAGGGGTAAAGGCCGTGATTGCCGAGTCGTTCGAGCGTATCCATCGCTCCAACCTGGTGGGTATGGGCATCCTGCCACTGCAATTCGTAGACGGGCAGAACGCCGAGTCGCTTGGGTTGGAAGGCGACGAAATTTACGATATCGAATGCCTGCGCGATGATATGCCCCCGCGGAGTCATGTCAATGTGCGCGTTCATAGGCTTGATGGCCGTGTGGATATGTTCGAAGCTGAGGCGTTACTGAATACGGAAGTGGAAGTGGAGTATTACCGCAATGGCGGTATTTTGCACACGGTTTTGAGGAATATGGTGAAATAAGAGGTCGTAAAAAGCAACGAGTAAAAAGTCGAGACCGGCGAGCACCGGTCTCTTTTTGGGGATCGCTAATCCAGGTAATACATCGTCTTTTCGGCTTTATTTGATGCACGGATAACTTTGTCTAAAGCTTTATCGAGCTTTTCCAAATCTTCGGGAAATTCGACCGCCACACGCGCAAACTCCAGGCCCGCTTTTGCCAGACTAAAAGCCGGACCAACCATCAACGGTTCACTGGAACTAGAACGCAAAGTGGATGCTTTCTCGTTGAGTTCATCCAGTAGCGGTTTCCAATCCTTCTTCTTTTGTTTAGCTGGAGCGGGTTTCCAATCTGGGTCAAGGCTTTCGATGATCTCACCTTTTTGTTTTGCCATCCGATAACGGTTTTTTACAGAGGTGGAAATACCCGGGCCGAAAGAGATGTTATGCCCTTCCAACAAACCATCATAGATGATTCTGCCTTTGAAAGGTAATAAAACAGTTTTTACGTAAACGGGCAGGCGAATTTCCCCCAATATATCTTGAAGTGGTTGCAAGAGGGCAAGAACTGCATAGACATCATCATCGCGCATGAAAATCGCATGTTTTTTTGTCAACTGTACTATGAAAAAACTATCGGCAATAAAGTTTTTCCAGTTTGAAATGATTTCGAGTTCGTCTTCGGAAAAAGAAAACGGATTTTCTCGCACGAAATCGTCGATGATTTCTGGACTTTCATAAACCGAATTTCTCAATTCGACTCGTTCTCTGTTAGAGATGGTTTTATAACCTTCAACATCTTTTAGCCCTTTGATAATTTTCAGCCGTTGATTTGCAAAGGTTTGCAGAGCTGGCATCAACTTGAAAAACAGGGAAGCATCTTCACGGGATAGTTGCATGGGATTTGTCTCCTGCTGAAAGTATATCTAAATCTTGTGGGATAGGAAATAGGAAAATTTGTTGTCAAGAGATCATTTCTTGATAGCTCTCCGTTAGCCTGCCAATAGGTAGAAAATCCGATAGGCAGGTAACATCCTGCTCATGAAACTTTTCGACTCCAAAGTGTTCATACAATCGTCTATCTAAAAGGAACCCTGCCCATGCTCTCTAAATTGCTCTACAAAGCCGGTCGAATCGTCATCGGTGCCTACGCCCGCCTGATGCTCAAAATGGATGTGCACTGGCAAGAATCATTACCACAAGGCCCTGTGTTGTTTGCTGCCAACCACCCCAGCACGACTGACCCGATCTACATCCACTTGATCTCGAAACAACCCATGAGTGTGATGATCAACTCCAAAGTATTTTCGATCCCGGTGCTGGGCGCATATATGCGCAAGATGCAACAGATCGAGGTGATCCGCGACATAGGCCAGAGCGACCAGGTGCTGAAACAGGCGGTGCGTGCTTTGGTTGCGGGTCGTTCCGTTGTTATCTTCCCAGAGGGCGCCATCAGTCCGGCAAATGGCTTTGCACCCGTCCGCTCCGGTGTGGCGCGACTGGCATTGCAGAGCGGCGTGCCGGTAATCCCGATCGGAATCCATTTGCGCGATGAGAATTGCAAACGGGTCCCCACTACCTTGGAGGGAGAACCGGATGTCATCACCTGGTACCTGCGCGGGCCATATGCAATCACGGTTGGCAAACCATTGCATTTCCAGGGCGATGCAGACGACCGCCCGCTGGTAAAAACGATCGCAGAGAATATTATGGAACAAATCCGTAGTTTAGCGGGAGAAAGCAAATTGCGTATGCAGTTGCGCAAGATATAAACGGACAGGGTTATTCGGAATGCAGGAGATAACCATTCTTATTCCCGTTTTTGACGTGATACATCGCCGCGTCCGCTTTCCGGAGCAGGGTTTCGGCATCTTCACCATGGTCGGGAAATAAGCTGATGCCAATACTGACCGTCATGATAACGGTCTCTTGCGGAACATCAATGGGTTGTGAAACAGCCTTGATGATTTTTCTTGCGATGGCCTCGATATTGGATATGTCTCGAACGTCGTCCAGGATGATCATGAATTCGTCTCCCGCCAAGCGAGCAACTGTGTCACTATCACGTACAGCATGATTTAGAACATCAGCGACGGTTTGCAACACCTGGTCTCCGACGATATGCCCAAAAGAATCGTTGATCCTTTTGAAGTCGTCCAGGTCAATGAAGAACAGAGCAAAGCGACGTTTTTGTCGACGACTTTTTTTGATGGCCTGTTCGAGACGGTCAAAAAACAGGATCCGGTTTGGCAGGCCAGTTAAATTGTCATGGGTGGCAAGGAATTGTAAATGCTGGTTGGCATTACTTAGTTCCTCTGTACGCTCCTGGACTTTCTGCTCGAGCTTTTGGTTGGCCAGTTCAAGCTGACGGTGGGAATCTGCAAGCGCTTTTGTCATTTCCTGCACCGATTCGAGAGTTTCCATCTGAAAATTGGAAAACTTGATAACCACGAAGACAGTCACAATGATCAATGTACTCATCGCCAATCCAAAGTAAAGCCATTGGTCCGGAGTCTGCGGATTATCATGAATAATAAGCCATTGACTCAGCATGCCGGAATGGGCCAATATTCCAAACACCACAAAAGTAGATATCGAAACCCCGGCAGCATATACCCCTGCACGTGCATTTACAAGAGTGATGGTCAGGATCGGTAGAACTGTGAGGAAAATAGTTCCATCTCCGGCCAACCCACCCCGTGCCATTGACACAATGCCTGTCAGATAGGCTAAGGCAACTACAATCCAACTACGTGTGGTTGTGCTAAGTCTTTTTGGGGAGAAAGTTGCGTAGACAAGGATCAGGTAAAAGAATACGATGATTGCAGCTCCCTGCCATGCAATCTGTGGATCGTTAATCGCTTGCAGCACAGTTTGAGCGATCGAAGGGAAAAATGCAAGCGAAGCAAGCGGCAGAAAAATATCTAGAACGTTGCTACGCCAATCATACAAAGCATAAGTTGGTTCTTGCGCTTGTGAAAGACTATCGACTGTATTTAACTTTTGCTTCGTTGGTAGACGTGTAGACATTGATCTAGGCCCTTTGGCGCTTCCATTTGCATAGATGGTTTATCTGTGCGGCTCTTACTTTACCCCATCTTGTCCCAAAATTACCTGTTAATTCTGTAATTAACCCAGCTTACCCGCACAACATTTCAAACAGGCCATCGGGATACAGAATGGACTTGCCCGGGCCGAATTCATCCAGGCTTTTCCACATGGCCCGGAAGTGTTCCTCCACATCCGCTTCATGACCTGAAATCACGGCCTGCTCGTACAACCCGGGGTCGGTCAGCGCCCCATCGTAGACCTGCACGATCTCATGGCCGGGCTCCCCGTCGAAGGTGAAGATGTTTTCCAGTGTACCAAGGTAAACCAAGTCTTTCACTCCTGCGCTGATTTCCTCCATCAGTTCGCGGTGGATCGTGTCCGTACTGTGTTCGCCGAATTCGATTGCTCCGCCTAATGGTCGATAAAAGGTCTGATCTTTTTTGGGGTCATAACCCTCAAAGACCAGAATTCTATCTTGACAGCGAAAAACACAAATAGCGATTGGGCGGATGTGGGGCATTTTCCCTCCAGAAAAAATGTAGGGCGGGATGGCATCCCACCCCACGGGGGTTACAATGAAATCATGGGCTGCCGCATCAGGCTGGCTTGCATAGACCAGGGCCCCGTCCACGTGATGGTAACATGTTCGATTTTCCCGCATAAATCTTCATCGGATTCGACAAAGACCAGTTTGTTGGTGGGAGTGCGTCCCTTCCAACGGCCTTTGACTTTTTCTTCGAACAACACTTCGACTTGCTGGCCAAGCAGCCTAGTGTTGATCTCGCCCACGATACCCTCCTGCAAATCTTCCAGCAAGTGGAAGCGGCGGCGTTTTTCGGCGTCGGAGACATCATCGTCCATACGGCGAGCGGATACGGTACCTGTTCGGGAGGAGTAACGCGCCAGATGAGCGACATCCAGCTTGAGGTCCGCTAAAACGCGGTACGTCTGCATGAACTGTTCTTCCGTCTCACCGGGGAATCCGACAATGATGTCCGTCGCGATGGAGCAATCAGGGATGCGCTCACGGATTTTGACGACCAGGTCGCGATATTGCTGGTTGGTGTAGCCGCGCTTCATATTTTCAAGCACCTGATCGTCCCCTGCCTGAATGGGGACTTCGATGTGCGGCATCAATTTTGGCAGTTCGGCCACGGTATCCATCAGGTCTTCGCTGAAGTAGTTGGGGTGCGAGGTCAGGAAGCGGATGCGCTGGATGCCATCCACCTCGTGGACCAGTCGCAACAGACCCGCCAGGTCGGGACCATCGGGCACGTCTGTTCCGTAGCGGTCAACGATTTGTCCGAGCAAGGTGACTTCCTTGATACCTTGCGCTGCCAGCGAACGGACTTCGCTGACAATGTCGCCGACCGGACGGCTGCGCTCAACGCCGCGTCGGAAGGGAATGATACAGAAGGCGCAGGCGTGCGAGCAGCCGTAGATGACCGGCACATGCGCGCCGACCAGTTTGCCGCGCTCGTGAACCGGGAGCAGCAGGCCTGCCCTGAGCATAGTCGAAGGGTCGCCATCCATGATCTGGAAGCGACGCGCCGTCTCGCCGGTTTCGAGCGTACGGATTTCGCCTTGCGAAAGGAACGAAACCAGCGGTCCGGGGTCGGAAGGCGGTGAGAAAACATCCACATACGGAAGTCTCTCACGCAGTTTCTCTGCGCCGCGTACCCCGACGAGACATCCCATCAGGTTGATGACCAGATCAGGATTCTGTCGCTTTAGTGGGAGCAAAGAGGAGAGGCGTCCGAGCGCTTTGTCCTCTGCGGATTGACGCACGACGCAGGTGTTTAAAACAATAACATCCGCTTCTTCGGCTTTATCAGTAAAGATGTAGCCCAAATGCTCCAGCGACGAGCCGACGCGTTGCGAGTCAGCCACGTTCATCTGGCAGCCTTCGGTCCAAATATGATACTTTTTCTCCATCCCGCTCCTTTCATGCAGTAGATATTTATAAATCAGGCAACGCGGGACTGCGTAGAGCGAGAATTATACCAAGTTTGTCAGGATTTCGAGATTTTAGTTTGAAGGCCGTGAATCGGGAAATGCGCCGGATATCGGTTTGCAGACGTCGATTCCATCTCTAAGGTATGGTAAAATCGTTCCGCCCGGAGGGATGACCGAGCGGTTGAAGGTGCCTGTCTTGAAAACAGGTTGGGTGCAAGCCCACGTGGGTTCGAATCCCACTCCCTCCGCTGGACTTGACAATCCAATATTCCTTGGGGAGGTGCCAGAGTGGCTGATTGGGCTCGCCTGCTAAGTGAGTGTCGGGGTGACTCGACCGCGGGTTCGAATCCCGCCCTCCCCGCTGATGGACAAACTTTTTACACTTCGCACGTGGGGTTTGTCCTTTATGAGAGTTCGCCCTGGCCGGCGAACTCTCAACTTTTATAAGACAAACCTTTTACGATATTTTCTTGTAGACAAGTGTCCAGTTGACAGGCACTTGTCTTTTTGCATACCTACGGTCGAATCTGGCAGCAGTATAGCAAAGTCAGTTCTGCGTGTCAATAATATTTTGCGCCAAATCGAATACACTGCCTTCTACTTCATGCCAACCGGTTAGCGGTGCAGCCAAACGGAAGATCTCTACAAACTCTGCCTTTGGTTTGAAGCTAACGATTTTTGCTTGCCTGAAATTGTAATTGACGAAGTCGAATAGAATATGCAAAATCTGATACTTCTCATCGGTAGTTGCATATTCCAGAAATTCTTGTAAGCTCTCAAGGCGTAAACCAATTTCAATGATTTTAGCTCCATCAGGAATAATGAGGCTGGCTTTTTCGTTCAACAGCTTGGTTCGACGGTTTTCATACTCACTTTCGCCGAATACTCTATCGACATAGGCGCGTCCCAAGCGGCGCAAATCGTCGTCGATTTTTGCCTTGCGGCTCTCGATCTTCCGGACGATATCCATATCTTCGGCCTTTTGTCTGATCTGATTTTGCCAATCTTCGGGCAAACGAAGATCGGCAAGGAAGTTGAACACCTGGTCTTCCGCGACTTTCATCCGAACCACTTTGGATGAAAACTCACATTCCAATCCACGCATTTTCGATGCTTCTTGATAATAGCCATATTTCTTGCGGTTCTCCACGCTGACCGTTTGAATGCGAAGCGGCCTTCCACAGTGATCACAATAGATAATTCTTTGCAAAAGATTGATGTGTTTTACCTTTGCTTTTGATACATGGGTTCGTGGTTTACTTGCATGTTTTTTGCGAACTTCCATACACGCTTCGAACAGCTCTTGAGTAATAATAGGGTCATGGCGACCTGGCCACAATTGATCCCGGTAAGCGACTTTCCCGTAGAAGAATTCGTTTTTCAAAAAGTCGGTTATCGTGTCCTTGCTCCAATTCCTGCCCCGGCGTGTTTTACATCCACTCTCGTTCAAGAAATCTGCAATCGTCTGATTTGTGTACTCTCCAGTTGCATAAAGCTCAAATGCCTGTCGGATTACTTTGGCTTCATCTTCGACAATGACGACCTTGCCTTCGTTGTTCTTAATGTATCCAAATGGTAGGCGTCCGTTGTGAATGCCGCGACGAGCCATTTCCATTTTGCCTTTGACTACTTCTGCCGATAAATTCTCCAGATACCATTGAGCAAACAATGCCATCATTCTGAAAAACAAGCGCCCCTGTGCCGTGGTGAAGTCGAAGTCCTCGGTCACCGATGCAATGGTGACATCAATTTCGTTCAACTCTTTGAAATACCTGAGCGCATTTTCTACATTGCGGGAAAAACGATCCAGCTTGTGAAAAAGTATGGCTTGAAACTTGTGTTGCTCTGCGTCCCTGATCATATTCTGAAATCCTGGACGGCGATCATTTTTGCCAGAATGACCCGGATCCGAATATACGCCTACTACTTCCCAGCGACGTTTCTCAGCAAATTCCCTGCAAAAACGTTCCTGCGCTGAAAGCGAATACCCCTCCACCTGTTCTTCACTGGAAACACGCACGTAAATAACGACTGGAGTTCCAGCGGGTAAATGGTCAGGGTTAACGGTTTTTTCGCCATCCATTAAGCGGGGACGGTTAAGACTCCGCTTTCGGCGACGGCTATATTCAACCTTGGTGTTTTTCTCTGTTGGCATTCTCAAACTCCTTCAAAAATCGGCATAGATTTTAGCATTTCTCCCCGGCGCCGCGGACGCCGGGGGAAACAGGTTGTTTATTTCTGCTGCTTTTTGACGCTGGCGCGAACTGCGATGACGGTCAAAATATTCAGCAATACCTGGGTAGCTGTCAAATTCATCCTCCTTGTGATTTCCAACTGCTTCCGGGACAGTTGGTAATTTTGTCGCACGTGTCATGCTCCCGAAAGAAAAGCACGACTTGTGCATACTTGTCACAAGTTTATTTTTGTGAAAAAGGGGGTCTTTTGTTGATGTCGCTAAAATGGGGGATTTTCGAACGTAGGCGGCAGTAAATTTTAAACCTTGCAAAATTGGATAGTCTCCCTCAATAGTGTGTTTTGTAGTAATCTTGGTACAAAAGCCTAACCCGAGGGAGACGAGATGGAAAGACTTGTACA
>JAFGKO010000066.1 GCA_016928525.1 Anaerolineales bacterium
CTCGCTACATCTGCATAGTGTGTCTTTTCTGCTTTGTTCATGCTTACATTTTACACTTCAATGAAGGTTTAGAGATAGGTTCTAAGTGTGGCGCAACTTCAGATGCAACAACGTTTTGCAAGTTTTTCAGTAAGGATTGAGTTGTTTCTCCATATATTAAAGCCGCCACCACAAAATTTATTGCCATCGGGTGCCCTCGAGTAGCATTGTAGATTTCTTGACTACTAATGGCATCTATTTGAATATTGTGCATATTTGCCAGTTCAGAGAGTAGAACGGTTGAATCTAGGTCGGTTAGCCCCTTCAGTTCAATTGTGCTGTATTGATTAAGCAAGCGTGGGTGTGGGCGTGGCTTAATTTTAGTTGTAAGGATGACGTTTGAATCGAATGCTGATCTAAACAATTCCACAATCAAATTTTCAAATTCAGGATTGAGGTTATGGTCATCGTCCAAAAACAATTCAAAAGAATCTAGGACTAATAGAATCTTTTCTCTTCGTAATTGTTCAATGAGAAATTTGACAGATGTTAATTGCGGTTGTTGTTGACCCCAGACTTTACCGTGTAGATATTCGTGTCCTTGTGCTTTCAATTTTTCAGCAATACTTTCAATCAGTGTGCTAACACTCTCATCAACCTGAATTTCATGCCAAATAACCGCTTTATAACTGTTTACTGTATTGTGGGCATAGTATGTTGCAAGGGCTGTTTTCCCAATTCCTGATAACCCTTCGATTATGACAATTCTATTCTGCTGGATGAGTTGACTCAGGTTGTTATATTCGGACTTTCGCCCCACAAAAGTCCCTACGTTCGGCAAATCGAGCAAAGAAGTATTAATATTCATCCCTGTTATGATTTAGCGGACCGTATTAAGTATAGCATACCCATCTTTCTTAAAACTTGTACGGGCATCCTCCCTGGGACAACACCCTTCGAAACAGGATCAACCTCCAGATATGAATGAGGAGGGTGCTTTATCTTTACACAACCAAGTATAATCACCTCCATGCCCGATCTCTTCGACCACGCCCTGGGTGAACGCATGCAAAGCGAAGCGCCGCTAGCCGCGCGCATGCGCCCGCGTACCCTGGAAGAATTCATCGGCCAGGAACATATCGTGGGCGAGGGCAAGCTGCTGCGCCGCGCCATCGAGGCCGACAAACTCTTCTCGTCCATCCTGCTGTGGGGACCGCCCGGCACCGGCAAGACCACCCTGGCCCAGATCATCGCCAACCACACCCAGAGCCACTTCGTCACCATTTCGGCCATCCTGGCCGGCAAGGCCGACCTGCGGGTGATCATCAACGAGGCGCTCGAACGCCGCCGCCTGCACAATATCCGCACCATCCTGTTCGTGGACGAGGTCCATCGCTGGAACAAGGCCCAACAGGACGCGCTGCTGCCGCACGTCGAGGCTGGCGTGGTGACGCTGATCGGCGCGACCACCGAGAATCCCTACTTCGAGGTCATCGGCGCGCTCATCTCGCGCTCACGTGTCTTCCAACTCCGCTGGCTGAACCAGGAAGAGACCGGCATCCTGCTCGACCGCGCCCTCGAAGATAAGGAACGCGGTTATGGGGACAAACGCATCAAACTGGACCCGGAGGCCCGCTCCCATTTCACCGAAGTGGCCGGCGGCGACGCCCGTAACGCATTAAACGCACTCGAACTGGCAGTTGAATCCACACCCCCAGATAAAAAGGGGCTCATCCACATTACGCTGGACGTGGCGCAAGAATCAATCCAGCGCCGGGCCGTGCTCTACGACAAAGATGGCGACTCGCACTACGACACCATCTCGGCCTTCATCAAGTCCGTGCGCGGCAGCGATCCTGATGCTGCGCTCTACTGGCTGGCCAAGATGCTGTATGCCGGGGAAGACCCGCGCTTCATCCTGCGCCGCCTGATCATCCTGGCGGGCGAAGACATCGGCCTGGCCGATCCCATGGGTATCGTAGTAGCGGCTTCAGCCGCTCAAGCGTTTGATTACATTGGCTTGCCTGAGGGCGTCTATCCCATCGTCGAAGCGACCTTGTATCTCGCCACCGCGCCCAAGTCCAACAGCGCTGGCGCATACTTCAAGGCCATGAAGAAACTGCAAGACGAAGGCCAGGTCTCCGTTCCGCGCCACCTGCAGGACGGCAATCGCGATGCGGCTGCGACCGGCCAGGGCAAGGACTACATTTATCCGCACGAGTTCGAAGGTCACTATACGCCCCAACAATATCTCCCCAAACGCTTGCTGGGCACCTACTTCTACCAACCCTCCGAAGAAGGCTACGAGGCACAGGTCGCTGCGCGGCTGGAGATGTGGCGCGAAGCGCAGCGCAAGGCGCTGGGTATCGAACGTCGCGAGGATTTGCCGGAATTACCGCAAGAAGAAATCAACACCTTGAAGAGAAATATAAAATAACACCTGCTACACATCGGGATATCAACCTGCATGAAGAAACTCATCGCCTCCGTCAAAAATATTCAATTCACAGAGAAAAGCGTACCCTGGATACTGCTCACCGCTTGCATTCTGGCCTTTGGATTATTGATCCCGAAGCTGGGCTATTTCCAGGACGATTGGAATTTTGTCTTCAACGACTACGCCTTCGGTGATAAGGGCCTGTCCCAATTCATGCAATACGACGGGCGGCCTTATGCGGCCTGGATCTTCATTGCGGGCTTCAAACTACTTGGCTTCAAACCGCTTTACTGGCACATCGCCGAACTGCTCATCCGCTGGTTGACCGGCCTGACCTTCTGGCTGATCTTTCGCACCCTGTGGCCGAAACAAAAGTGGCAGGCGTTGGGCGCCTCGCTATTATTCCTGCTCTACCCATTCTTCACCTTACAACCTTTAGCCACCACCTATACCCTGCACTGGACGGGCTATTTGCTGTACAGCCTGTCTATCTACTTCATGCTGCAAGCCGTCCGAAAGAAGTCCTGGCTTTTTACAAGCCTGGCGCTCTTCACACAAATAGCGCACCTGATGACCATCGAATACTATGCCGGGATCGATCTGATCAGGCCGATATTTCTGTGGTTTCTGCTCAGCAACGCAGGAAAATCAAACTGGCAAGAAAAACTAAAAGGGACGTTTCTCAACTGGCTACCCTACCTGCTCGTCTTTGCTTTGTACTTCATCTGGCGAGGCTTTCTGTACCAGTCCCCCAACCTGGACCGTAGCGCTGCTGCCGGACTGAGCGAATTGCTTGCAAACCCTGTGCAAACGATCATATATTATCTAACAAAGGGGATTCCAGATGTTGTGCTCATCCTGATTTCATCCTGGTGCAAGATCCTCGAACCGGAAATGTTTGATTTGAGCGATTCTTCGAATCGGTTCATCCTGGCCATCAGAATAATCGGTTTTGCTGTTATTTATGTTTACCTGAACAAATTTCAATTCAACAATATTTCAAACAACAAATCAAATACCCGGTTAAAACAAATAGCCACCCTCGGCGTAGCAGGGTTGCTTGCAGGCCTTCTCCCGGCGTATGGAGCTGGTTACATCGTCCACACAAAACTATTCCCCTGGAACAGTCGTTTTAGCCTGGGTTCCCTGTTCGGCGCGGCTTTATTGATCACTGCTGTACTGGAATTACTTATCACTTCCCAGAAAATGAGGAATGTCACACTGGCCTTGCTGGCCTGTCTGCTGATCGGCTGGCACCTCGACTACACCAACGACTTTCGCTGGGCCTGGGACAAGCAGGTCAATTTTTACCGTCAGCTTTACCTGCGCGCGCCAGAGATCACCCCGGGCACCGCCATTCTCTCCGAAGAAGAATTTCTGATGTTTATGGGAGACTACCCGGCCTCCTATGGCATCAACCTGATCTATGCCGATCAGGAAAAAGACTTTGGCGCTTCAAGAACAGCGGATTATTGGCTCTTCCCATTCGCTGAGTTTTACATGAACTTCGACCAACATCTGGCCGGCGAACCATTTTCAACGGTCAGGGCAGGGACAACTTTTGATGGCGAACTGGAAGGCTCCATCGTTATTTCATTCGAGCCAGGTCTGGGACAATGCCTGTGGGTGATGCGACCTGAATATGCCAGTTCAAAATCTTTTTCGCAAACTATGCGTCAACTGGCTTCGCTCTCCTACGTTGACCGGATAAAGCAGGCCCCGCTCCGGGAAGACAGTTTCCTGCTAAAGTATCTATATACCCGCCCAGAACAGGATTGGTGCTATTACTACCAAAAGGCCGATCTTGCCTACCAATACGAAGAATGGGACGAAGTCATCCAGCTCTGGGAAACCGCCCGGCAGAACGACTTGCAACCGGAAAACGGCCTTGAATACCTGCCCTTTATCGAAGCCTACGCCCACACAGGTGACTGGGAGACCGCCAAAAGCATGACGCGCACATCCCAAAAGACATTGCAGGGCATTGATCCCTTGTTGTGCGACATCTGGTCAGGACTGGAAAACAACACGCCGGACTCTACAGAAAAAGATGCGACGCTTGCCTCAGTCAAAGAAGATCTGAGATGTGATCAGGAATAACGGAATTTTTCCACCCTGCGCGGAGCGTAGCGCATTCGAAGAGCGTTATTGTGAAATTTCACCACAGAGACACCGAGTCGCGGAGTTTTCTCCTTTTGTTTTCTCCGTGACTCAGTGGTTCAAGTGGATCTTCCAAGCCTGGCTATTGCGTTCGTATCTGCTCCAGCACGTCCAGCAAACGCTCCGGCCAATCGGGCTCGCGGCCAAACGTCAGCCAGTAGGCGTTCTTCCCACCGCGCACAGCAGGCCCGAGGTCCCGGAGACGAGGCGCTGAGTCCCCCTCCGGGGTGAGAGGGTAACGCAGCAAAATCTGTCCGTTCTCCGAACTGATCGATGCCAGACCGATTTCCTCCGCCCGCAATTTGACTCGCATCTGGTAGAGCAGGTTCTGCACTATTTCCGGCAGGTCGCCAAAGCGGTCCTTAAACTCGGCGGCCAGGGCATCGATCTCGCTTTCGTCACGCAAGTCGGCAATTCGCCGGTACAGGCGCAGGCGCAAATCCTGATCGGGGATGTAATCAGCAGGGATGCCTACCTCAATGGGCAGGTCCACGTTGACCGGCATAGCAAGCGGCAGGTTCAGGGCATCGAAGGATACAGCTGATGCAGGCAAATGCGCCCCGGCGACCGCGCGAATCCGCCGGACAGAATCGGCCAGCAGGCGCGTGTACAGGTGGAAACCGACCGCGGCGATATAACCATGCTGGCGCGTGCCGAGCAGATCGCCCGCGCCACGGATCTCAAGATCGCGCATGGCAATCGAGTATCCGGCGCCAAGTTGCGTGTTTTCAGCGATGACTTCGAGTCGCTGCTGGCCTTCGATGGTAGGCGGCAATTTGCGATGACGGAAGAAATAAGCATAGGCGCGCATGGCGCCGCGACCGACGCGCCCGCGTAACTGGTATAGCTGCGCCAGGCCAAAGGTATCGGCGCGATCCACGATCAGGGTGTTGGCGTTGGGGATGTCCAGGCCTGATTCGATAATAGAGGTCGAAAGCAGGATGTCGATCTCGCCGGTTGTGAACTGGCGCATCACACTTGCGAGTTGCTGTTCCGGCATCTGGCCATGACCGACGCCGATGCGCGCTTCAGGGACAAGGTTCTCCAAATGGGCGCGCATGGCATCGATGGTGTAAACACGGTTGTGGACAAAAAATACCTGCCCACCGCGCTCCAACTCGCGCAGGATAGCCTGCCGCACCAGCTTGGTTGAATATGGCCCAACGTGGGTGATAATGGGCAATCGTTCTTCGGGCGGCGTATTCAGGTTCGAGATGTCGCGAACGCCGGTCAATGCCATATACAGCGTACGTGGGATGGGCGTCGCTGTGAGCGTCAGCACGTCCACTTCAGTGCGCAACCTCTTGAGATGTTCCTTATGCGTCACACCGAAGCGCTGCTCTTCGTCGATGATCACCAGGCCCAGGTCCTTGAACTGCACATCGGAGGAAATCAGGCGATGAGTACCGATGACGATGTCCACCTCACCAAGCGCCAACCCCAACAAAATCTCAATCTGCTCACGCGGGGTGCGAAAACGCGAGAGCATTTCCACCTTGACTGGGAAGGCTGCCAGCCGTTGGCAAAACGTTTCATAATGCTGTTGCGCCAGCACGGTAGTTGGCACCAGCATGGCTACCTGTTTGCCATCCATGACTGCTTTGAAGGCCGCCCGCACGGCCACCTCGGTCTTGCCATAGCCCACGTCGCCGCACAGCAGACGGTCCATCGGGCGGGCGCGCTCCATATCCTGCTTGATGTCGGTAATGGCCTTAGCCTGGTCTTCGGTCTCCACATACGGGAACGAGTCTTCCAACTCTTTTTGCCAGGCGGTATCGCCCGAAAAAGTATATCCCTGAATAACATGGCGGCGGGCGTACAGGTCAAGCAGCTCCTCAGCCACTTTTTGCACGGCTTCTTTGACTCGACTTTTGGACTCGTGCCAACCCTGACCGCCAAGACTATCCATGGAAGGCAGCCCGCCATCAGGACCAACGTATCGAGTCAGACGATCAGCCTGGTGCACGGGGACATAGAGCATGCCGCCACCCTGGTATTCCACCGCCAAAAACTCGTGCTCGTGGCCTTCCAATTGCCTCTGCACGAGACCGTTGAAGCGACCAATCCCGTGATCGATATGGACGACGTAATCGCCATCCAACAGGTCGGCATACAACGACTCCGGCGCTTCGGCAGCCTGTCGCTGCCGCAAACGGGGCTGCGGACGTTCCCAGCCAAAGATTTCGGAGTCAGTGATCAGGTGAGTAGAAAGTAGAGAGTAGTCGTCGGTCAGGGTAAAACCCTCGGAAAGGCTCGCTTCAATGAATGTTAGACGGCTTTCTAATCCCTGTTCTCTGCTCTCTTGCCAAAGCTCTTGCAAGCGCGGAGACTGTCTTGAGACAACGACTATCCGCTCGCCTTTGTCCACCAAGCCCCCCAGGTAATCCATGAGGGGCTTGAGTCGGCCGCCAAAACGTTCGTCGTGGCTGAAGCAAGAAGCTAAATCACTGACCACTGATAACTGATCACCGCTTACAGAAGTTGAGTGCCCCAACTCCAACCATGCCCGGGCGTGGATGTTGTCCTCAAGTTCGGACCAGGTCAGGTATGGAATGGGATAATCGTCATCCAACGTACCTTCGGCAACGCTTTCCTGCCGGAACTTGAGGGCCTGCTCTTCCACTTCGTTGGCGACAGAGGCGACCACGGAAACATCATCGATCAAAACAAGCGCCTTCTGCGGCAAATAATCCAGAAGCGTGGCCGGGGCTTTGTGTAAGAGCGGGATGTGGAATTCGGATAATTGGTCCAGTTGGTCTAACCGGTCTGATAAGTCTGACAGGTCGGGGTGGAGGAACTCACGAGCGGGCGTGATCAGCAAAGCATCCAGTTTTTCGACCGTGCGCTGCGAGGCCGGGTCGAAGCGGCGGATGGCATCGATCTCATCGCCGAAGAAATCCAGGCGAGCCGGATGCGGTTCCGAAGGCGGCCAGACATCCAGCAATCCGCCGCGATGGGAAAATTGCCCGGGCTCGAGCACTGTGTCCACGCGTTGGTAACCAATCCCTACCCAGGAACGCAGCAGGAGTTCCGGCTGGATCGTCTGCCCAACCGAGAGCCGCTTGCAGGCCTTGAGAAAGTCACGGCGCGGCAAACTACGTGTCATCAATGAACGCACAGAAGTGACAATAACAGGCGGTTTTTTTGGTTTCTCTGCAAAGGGCAAATGATAGCGGGCCAAGCCCGTCAGCGTTTGCAAGCGCTCACGCCGGGTGGCTATCCCCCAGGCAGCCTGCTCGTAGAACAGCGGATTTGGTTCGGCAAAATGAAAGCGTGGCGCATCCCCCGCCCAGAAACCCAATTCGTCGAACAGACTCAAGGAATGGTCGGCCCGGTCGGTGACCAGTAAAACGGCCTGATCCAAGTCAGTATGTAAGGCTGCCAATAGAGGCAAACGCGCGGCGCGTGGCAATCCCAGGCCCGGTTGAGCAGAGTCATTTTTCAAAGACTCCAAAAGAGTTTTATAGTGCGATAAACCCTGGATGGTTTTGATAAGGGATTCCATGGATATAAAGAAAAAGCATTCCTCGATGACTAAGTTTGGATATCGCCGTTGAACTTGTTCATCGCCGGATTCAAACCCTCGAGCACAAACGTCATAACAGCATCAGCAGCGCGATCAAGGATTTCGGAAAGCATCGTCATGTCGGCCTTTGGAAAGTCTTGCAGCACATAGGCAGCCGGATCCATGCGTCCAGGCGGCCTATCAATGCCTATACGCAGACGAGGGAAATCCTTGCTTCCCAGACGTTCTATCGTAGAGGCAACGCCCTTTTGCCCGCCCGGCCCGCCCCCGGGTCGAATACGAATGGTGCCAAATGGCAGGTCGAGGTCATCGTGTGCGACGATCATGTTTTCAAGGGGTATCTTATAGAAGCGAGCCAGTCCCTGTATGGACTGGCCCGACAGGTTCATATAGGTCTGTGGTTTGGCAAGGATAAGCTTTTTGCCCTCGTAGTTTAAGGATGCTACCAACGCTTTGGCTTGTAAGCGACTCATGCGTGCGTTGAAACGGACCGTCAGCCGATCCACCAGCATGAAGCCGACGTTGTGGCGATTGTCTTTGTATTCGCGGCCAGGGTTTCCAAGCCCAACGATGAGAAAAGTGTTTTCAGTCATAGGATTTCAAGACCTATTCGCGGCGCAGTCGCAGGATGAAACCAACACCCAGGATCAACAACAAGGCCAGGATGGCTCCCCTTCCCAACGCCAAGGAAATGGAAGGTATCGCCAGCCCGGCAGGATTGGGGGGGAAAGGCGTGGGAGCAGGATGGACAGAAGTCGCGGTAGCAATTTCGGGCGCAAGCAATTGCGCAGTGGGCGGTACGATTTGCGCGAAAGCCGTTGCCGTGACTGTCGCTGTGGGCGTGGGGACAGCCGTATAATTCCGTACGCGTAGATCGGTCACAGTCGTTTCCTGCACCGACCCATCCAACAAGAAGGCACGCAGGCGCAGGCTGTAGTCACCGTCTGTTAGCGTGGTAGTATCCCAGGCGCCCAATTCGCCCTCGAACACGGGCAGTGAGCTGCTTTGGAGCGTGAACCAGGTCCCAGTTGGGTCGTCCAGGTAAGCAAAGGATAGCTCGTAGGATGAAAAGCCCAGCACCGTGACTGTGCCGGTGACAATTGCCAGTCCCTGCACGATTTGCCCGGCTTCCGGGGCGGTAATTGCCAAATCAACCCGCTCCTGCGCCAAAACAGGTTGGGGAAGCAGTACCAAGACCAGGGCAAATGCAAGCAGAATGGATTTCATGACAACCGTTAAGTTTAACACGATTGGGAAGTAAAATCCATTTTCTTTTCCGAAAAAGATTACCAAAAAATCCTCTCAGAGTGTTCCTGCTGCTAGAAAAGTGATGCAACAAATATTGCTAGTCCCCCACCTATTGAAAATGAAAGCCTTCACAATATTGCGAATTTCGATTTTATGGTAAACTCAAGCAGATTTGAGCAAATTCAAGGAGAGGCCTTGCTATGACGAAGTCCCGCGCTGATCAAATGGTAGAACGCTTGCGATCTATGCAAGCCGCTGCCCCTGACATTGAAGCTTCTGCCATCGTTTCGGTGGACGGGTTGATCATGGCCTCGGCCCTGCAACAGGGCGTGGAGGAAGACCGTGTTTCCGCCATGTCGGCTGCCATGCTCAGCCTGGGCGAGCGCATTTCCAGCGAACTGGGACGTGGCGGATTGGAGCAGGTTTACATCAAAGGCGACGCGGGCTCGATCGTGCTGACTTCCGTTGGCGAAGAAGCTGTGTTGACAGCTTTGGCGCGCCATGATGCCAAATTGGGTCTGATCTTCCTGGAGATGCGCCGGGCTGCAGAAGACTTGACGAAACTGGTAGGATGAACC
The DNA here is from genome assembly GCA_016928525.1 of Anaerolineales bacterium. The sequence goes on from JAFGKO010000066.1 coordinate 9,929, forward strand.
AGCGAAAAATTCTCCACACCCAACAAATCACAATCCCCAACGGGGAGGGCTCAACCGCCCTCCCCGTTTCCCTTAATCTATATGACTTGATTACATCACATTCGGCCTCTATTTGAAAAATAGACCCATAATAGATTCTGGTACTACGAGGTGTCATATGACTCCAAAATATATCTTCTTTACCGGTGGCGTAGTCTCTTCAGTCGGCAAAGGCGTGACCGCGGCCGCCTTAGGCTTGCTGCTCAAGGAACGCGGCTTCAAAGTGGCTGTGCAAAAACTGGATCCCTACATCAACGTAGACCCTGGCACGATGAGCCCATACCAGCATGGCGAAGTCTACGTACTGGACGATGGCGCAGAAACGGACCTCGACCTGGGACACTACGAACGCTTCATCGACATCCGCCTGGGACGCGTCAGCAACTTCACTGCCGGACAAGTGTACGCGGAAATCATCCAAAAGGAACGACATGGCGACTATCTGGGCGGCACCATCCAGGTGATTCCACACATCACAAACGAGATCAAGCGCCGGATCGGGTTGGTAGCGAAAGAGACCGGGGCGGAAATCGTACTGGTCGAAATCGGCGGCACGGTGGGTGACATCGAATCGCAACCTTTTATGGAAGCCCTGCGGCAAATGCGCAACGAGGTCGGGCGCGAGAACGTCTTCTTCATTCACGTTACCTGGCTGCCCCATATCGGCGCGACCGGCGAGATCAAGACCAAGCCCACCCAGCACTCGGTCGCTGCCTTGCGCTCGATCGGTATCTCGCCCAACATGATCATCGCCCGTTGCGATTATCCGATTGAGGACGGCATTTGCGACAAAATCGCCCTGTTCTGTGATGTGGAAAAGCAAGCCGTCGTTCCGATGGTGACCTCGGACGTGCTTTACGAAGTCCCACTCCTGGTCGAGGCAGCGGGTGTGGCCGACTACGTGATCAAAAGCCTGAACCTGAAGGCCACCCAGACGCCAGATTGGAAACCCTGGAAGAAATTGGTCAAGGAAGTGCGCGCGCCCAAACCGACCATCAAGGTTGCACTGGTAGGTAAATACGTCGAGCTACACGATGCCTATATGTCAGTGCGCGAGGCGCTCAAACACGCTGCGCTGGCGGAAGGCGTAGAAGTTGAAATCGGCTGGGTACACTCCGCCGACCTGGAGAAGAACAAAGGTTGGGACGTCCTCCGTAACACGGACGCCATCCTGGTGCCCGGCGGATTTGGCTCGCGCGGCATCGAGGGCAAAGTGATGGCTGCGCGCTACGCCCGTGAAAACAAGGTCCCTTACCTCGGCCTATGCCTGGGCATGCAGGTGATGTGCATCGAGTTTGCGCGAGATGTACTCGGCCACGAAGACGCCAACTCATCCGAATTCGACCGCGGGACCGAAGCGCCCGTGATCGACCTGATGCTCGAACAACGCGCCATCACCGATATGGGTGGCACCATGCGCCTCGGACTGTACCCCTGCCTGCTCCAAAAAGGGACGAAGGCCGCCGCCGCCTACGCCGTCCCCAACGTGGACGAACGGCATCGTCACCGTTTCGAGTTCAACAACAATTTCAAGGCCGAGTTCGAGAAAGCCGGCATGGTCTTCTCCGGCATGTCCCCCGATAGCAAGCTGGTGGAAATCGCCGAGATCGCCGATCACCCCTACATGGTCGGCAGCCAGTTCCACCCGGAGTTCTTGTCACGGCCCATGCGCCCGCATCCGCTGTTTTTAGGACTGATCAAGGCGGCAAAGGAATGCAGGAAGAAGTAAAACCCTTGCAAAGGTTATTAACCTTTGCAAGGGTTTTACAATCAAACGCCCGTCATCCCTTTTGCAAACCCTTCCGCTGCTGCGCGGATGAGAAATTCTACTCCGCCTTTCAACAAACCACCAACTTTCCGGCTGGCTTTGACCAGCGCTTCTTTCTCGCCGTGCTTGAGCACGCCATCCCAGCCTTCTGCTTGCAACCAGGAACCCAACTCATCCCCTTTGCGCAAGGCCTGGATCAATTCCTCTGCCAACCACCATAGCATCACCTCGGCCTGGATGCCCCAACCGCCAAGCAATTGTGCATCGGGAAGCATATACCCGCGCGCTTCCAAAATACGCAATTCCGGGGTGTAATTCGGCAGATTTTTGAGCAGTGCATTCAAGTCATATTCCCGCTCTCGACCCAGTAACAATGGCATATTATCCAGCGCTACGATGGTGAAAACCTTTTTCATCTCGGGTGCCCAAAGACGCCAGGAGTCTTTCAAGACCGGCTTCGCCTGGTGATACAGGAATTCGCCTGTTTCTTCATAACGGAGTTTGGCGTCCGATTCCTCATCCTCATAAACATCCCACAAACCCAAAGCGGCTGCCTGGAGCAGGAAGGGATGCCCCCCCGCAACCCGTCGCAGGTACTTAATATCCTGCTTGGTAAAGTATTCCTCCCCCTGCGCCAGCAAGGCCAAGGCATCTTTTTCCTTAAAGGCGCCTAGGTTGATCTCCTGCAAGAAATTGAAATAGGGCGACCCCATGCGGCTGAATTCCTGCGTGGCATGGTTGAGCTCAGATAGCGATTGGCGGCTAGCAATGACTAGCGCCAACGACTCATAGCGCGAGGCTAGGGAACGTAGCCCGCCATAGAACTCGGACTGGTTGAGCACCGGATGCTGCAACACCATATCGAACTCATCCAACAGCAAGACCAGGCGCCAGCCAGCCGCCTGCAATTGCGTGAACAGGCGCTCCAGCACAAAATTGCCGAATTTCTCCAGGCGACTGGTACGGTAAGCTGCCTGTAAGTCGCTTACCTGTTGCGCCAACTCTGCAATGGGGATCAACGCAAGTTCCCAGAATTTGGGCGCATCGAACTGCCCCCCGACCGTTTGCGCATCCATGAATTGGAAACGCAATTTCCCCGCGCTCTCGCCATACAGAGCCTTTTGCGTTTCTTTCGACATGATGTAGCGTAAGAGGGAAGTTTTACCTATCCGCGGTTCACCGACCAACGCGGCGGACTGACCGCAATTTGTGATGCCACTCACCAGTTGCCGGATTTCGCGGGAACGATCGACCAGCGCTCCAACTGACACTGTGCTGCCCAATTGAAATGGATTTAACATTACTATCTCCCAAGATTAACTGCGATTTCACAATCGCCTGCATGATAATTTTTCCCAGCAGATATTCAGAGCCATAGCAAGCACCTACGGGGATGTCTCACGGGCACAACGAAACCCAATGAGGTTGTAGGAATTGGAAGGTCCGACCCCGTACCGTGCGGCAACACGCAGGTAGTACCCACTAACGAGCCACGAGCCGCCGCGCAGCACGCGGGCTTGTCCCGAATCCGGCCCAGCAGGGTTCCGGACGCCATCAGTCAAGGTTCCGTAATAACTACTATCGTACCAATCCGCCACCCATTCCCAGACGTTTCCGGCCATGTCGTACAGGCCATAGCCATTTGACGCAAAGCTTTTGGCCTGGATCATATCGAGGTCACACGCGCTAGATTGAGATCCATTCTCTGCACCCAATGTACAAACATGTGGTTCATTACCCCAGGGATAGGTTGCCCCCTCCAACCCGCCGCGGGCTGCCTTTTCCCACTCAGCCTCCGTCGGCAGGCGCGCGCCAGCCCATTTGCAATAGGTAACCGCATCATCCCAGGAAACATTCACCACCGGATGATCTGCATACTGCGCATTGCCATAGAAATTCCCGCCCGGCTGCTGGCAGTCGCCTTCTTCCACGCACAGGGTATACATGGCATTGGTCACTTCACTCTGGTCCATCCAGAAGGCATCTGTGTACACGGTATGAACCGGCTTCTCATCACTACTTCCAGCTTCACTTCCCATCTGGAATTCCCCGGCAGGAATATAAGCCATGACCATGCTATCTTTTGAGCGCGTCCAAGGATCACCCGGGTTGGGAGGAGGCGTATGGGTAGATGTTGGAAGCAGTGGCGTGTTGGTAGGCATAGCTGTCATTGTGGGCGTAGGTGTGCTGGTCGAGGTGGGCGTAATAGTCGGGGTCAAAGAAGCGGTCGCAGTTGCCAAAAATCCAAAGGGGCCTTGGCCGGTATTCATGCCGTAGGTCGCAATTTTCCCACCAGCGCCAAACACCATACTCAGCAGTACCAAGAAAGCACCACCCAGGATGAAGGCAATTACTTGCGGTTGGCGCAATACAACTTTCCAGCGTGGCGGGTGGGCTTTGTTCTCCCGCACCGCGTCAGCCAGCAGGTCGGCAGCGGAAATTTTATCGTATGCATAATCAGGCCGGGTAGCCACCACCCAGCGGAAGTGGTCTAGCGCCCGCGCCCAGTTTCCTCTCTGCAAAGCCTGGCGCCCTTCCACGAAGCGAAAGGCCAGTTCCTTCTCTTCCTGTTCAAATTTCTTGATGGCTTCCAACCCGGCGCGCGCTTCGGGCTGCTGCGAGTCAATCCCCAGGATTTTTTCGAACAGTTCCTGGCGAGCCTGGTCGTCGCCCACCCCTTCGGCTAGCAACAAATACACCTGCACCAAACGCGGGCGGGCTACCTGAGGGGCAAACTCATACAATTTTTCCAGCAGTTCACGCGCTTCCAGCAAAGCGCCGCGCGCGATCAACACTTCCGCCAGTAAGTCGTTGGCACGCACGTGGTTGGGATTTACATTCGTGGCTTGCATCAGCAAAGCCTCAGTCTGTTGGATATCTTTTGCGCGGTAAAAGCCTTCTGCTGACTGATATAAACTTTCTGCCAGGGGCTGGATGCGATCCAGGTCTTCCTGTACGCGGCTGAGCGGGCGGTATTCGGCAATCCACTGCCGCAGCAACTCCACCCGGAAGCAGTAGCCACCATCCGCGGGTTCGATCAAATCCCAGTCCTGCAAAATCTGCGGCGCATTCTGTAATTCACGGATCAAGATACGCACCCCGCTCTCACGCAGGATACGCTCCAGTTCGATTTCATCCACAGGCCTAGCGCCCGCCTGCGCCAGCGCCGAAACCACCACGCGCTCCGCCGGGCCAAGGCCATCCCACAGCCATTCCAAGGTGTTGCGACTAGCTTTGATGGCAGCCGGGATGCTGGCCCGCACATCCTCCGGCGTAACGGCTGGTGGCTCGTCGTGGTTTTCAAACGCCTGTTCCCAAACCTGCGTACACAGCGCTTGGATCAGGTAAGGATGGCCGTGCGTCAAACCCCAGACGGCTTCGACAGCCGCCTCACTCCATGCCAGGCTATTATTTTCTTCCGAGAGCCGGACCAGTTTATTAGTATCTTTCTGGTTCAGCAGAGAAACACGTTTGCTGGGTGTGCCTTTGAATACCGAAAGGGCAATGCTGCTCAAATCAGTGACATTACGCCCCAATACAAATACAAATTGCAGTCGTGTTGGGTCCAGCGCCAAAAGGTCGCGCAAGTAAGGAAAGAAACTGCCCGCCGCCTGTTGAGCTTCTGGGTCGGCCAACACATCAAATTCATCGAACAGTAAGACCAGGCTGCTCTCTGCTGGTAGAGAGTCAAGGGCACGCAGCAGCCAAATCTGGCGAAAAGCCGATTCTGGCTGGTCGCCCAGGTCAGGCCGCTCCAGCCCCAGCCGTTCTGAGATCGTGCGCGCCAGGTCGGTCAGGACATGATCCAAAGGCAAGGCGGCCTTATCCATCAAATCGAAATAAACCGGCTGATAATTTCCCTCTCCCGGCAGACGAGCCTGCAAATATTGCAGCACCGAGGTTTTGCCAATCCGCCGCTGGCCGTAGAGCGTGATGGCATTCTGGTTGGGGCCGCGCAGGACACGCAAGACTTCACGTAGCACATCTTCACGACCTACGAAAGCCGGGCTATTTCCAACCGGATTTCCAGCGATGTAAGGATTAAGTGGAATTGGCATACACCTCCCCGAATTACGATAAAGATGAAAGCCGAATTCTTGAAACTATTATACGGCAAAATCAGTCAAGAAACAAAAATGGCGTTTTTAATCCCCAAATCTTTCGGGATTTCAGCATACATACCACGCATTCCATCCCGTAAGCTAACGATCCGCTGGACATCAGCCGGTCGGGTAGCGACAAAGGATTTCGAAAGTGGATTATACTAGCGCCATATTAAACAATATGAGGATGTTGTACATCTTCAAATCTTACCCCCTGGAGAGGAACATGGACACTATTATTGAGGGCATTTCTGCATTGGAAATCCTGGACTCGCGCGGCAACCCGACGGTTGAAGTGGAAGTCATTCTAGCGGACGGCTCGTGGGGACGCGCTGCCGTCCCTTCGGGCGCTTCGACCGGAACGCACGAGGCCCTGGAACTGCGTGACGGCGACAAGAAGCGTTATCTTGGCAAGGGTGTGGCCTTGGCTGTCGCCAATGTCAACGGGCCGATTGCAGAAACGCTTTTTGGTTGGGATGCCATTGACCAAAAGGCTATCGACATGGCATTAATTGACCTCGACGGCACCCCTAATAAATCCAAACTGGGCGCAAATGCTATCCTGGGCGTCAGCCTGGCAGTGGCAAAGGCCGCCTCCAACTCACTCGGTTTGCCGCTCTATCGCTACCTGGGCGGTGTGTATGCGCACGTGCTGCCGGTCCCGATGATGAACATCCTGAACGGCGGCGCACATACCGCCTGGCAATCGACCGACGCGCAGGAATTCATGGTCATGCCGTTTGGCGCACCAAACTTTGCGGAGGGCCTGCGTTGGGGCGCAGAAATCTATCACGCGCTCAAGTCGGTGCTCAAGGGGAAAGGCTACGCTACCCTGGTCGGCGATGAAGGCGGCTACGCCCCGGCGCTGAAAGCCAACAGCGAGGCCGTTGAAGTCATCCTCGAAGCGATTGCAAAGGCCGGCTTCAAGGCAGGCCGCGGCGAACAGGTAGCTATTGCGCTCGACCCGGCGGCATCCGAACTGTACGACGAGAAGACCAAGACCTACAATTTGCGCAAGGAAGGCAAGAAGCTGAGTGGCGCAGAGATGGTCGAATTCTGGGCCAAATGGGTGAAAGACTATCCCATCGTCTCGATCGAAGACGGCCTGGCGCAGGACGATTGGGATGCCTGGAAACTGATGACCGAAAAGTTGGGTAACGAAATCCAGGTCATGGGCGACGACTTGCTGGTAACCAATCCCGAACGCATCCGCCGCGCCATCAAAGATGGCACTGTTAACTCTGCCTTGATCAAACTCAACCAGATCGGCTCACTGACCGAAACGCTGGAAGCGGTGGAACTCTGTCACCGCAGCGGTTGGACAGCCATCGTCTCACACCGATCAGGCGAAACCGAAGACGCCACCATTGCGGACCTGGCCGTAGCGCTGAACGCCGGTCAGATCAAGACCGGGGCGCCTGCCCGCTCGGACCGGGTAGCGAAATACAACCAGTTATTGCGGATCGAGGCCGAATTAGGGGAAACAGCCCGTTATGCCGGCTGGGATGCGCTCAATATAGCCTAATCGGTCTGTTTGCCTGGGTGGATAAAACCCCATCCAGGCATTTTTGTATCCTTCTGTAGAGCCTCTCCATGCGCACAAGAATTCAAGGTAAAAAACTCAGGAATTCGCTGGTTGTCCTGGCTCTCTCATCGTTGTTCTTGATAATCCTTTCAGCTTGTGGCGGCGCTGCCACAGAAGCGCCTCTCGCCCCGGCGGAACCCGCCGAACCTGCAGCCCCGAAGGAGCCGCCTGAACCAGTCGAGCCCAGTGATCAGTATCCGGTTACGTATGGTCAGGATTCGCGCATTGAAGTATTCCAACATACAGACACAAAATTGCAGGAAATGGCAGCCTCCGTAGCTATATTCGTGCACAAAGATCAAGTGAAAATCTCGAGAAATTCAGTTAAGCTGCAAGGATATACGCTCAACGAAATGAGCGAGATGGGGTGGCTTGTGAAAGGCGCAAATGCGCCCATGTGCCCAGGCGAATCATTTACTTCACAGACCGCTCCCGGCTTTTGTACCGGCTTCCTGGTAGAAGAAGACATCCTGGTAACTGCAGGTCATTGCCTAGAAAAAACGGCCTGTTCCAATACAAGCATCGTATTTGGCTTCCGTATGGAATCCGATAACTCAATGGCAGCGCTGACCAGAGATAACGTCTTCAAGTGCGCAGAAGTCATTGCGCAAGTGTCTCCCAACCAAGACAATCAATACCTGGATTACGCAATCATCAAACTGGATCGCCCCACTGGTCGGGCAGGTCTTGATTATGTAACAGACGACCATCTCAAGGCTCAAGATCTTGTTGCTGTTTTAGGATACCCATCTGGCCTGCCTATGAAGATTGCGTCTGATGCCTTTGTTATAAGCAATAGAGCCAGCGATCCTTTCTTTGTCGCCAATCTCGATACTTTTGGGAGCAACTCGGGATCCCCTGTCATAAACACAGACAACTACCAGGTCGAAGGCGTCCTGGTGCGTGGCATGACCGACTACGTTCTTTCTGATGACCAGTCCTGCATCCGAGTCAATCGTTGCCCGGAGAGCGGCGGCACAAATTGCGCAGGAGAAAATGCCACCAAAATGGCGATGCTGGCAGAACAGATACCGACAAGTACGGCAGCAGCACCCAACAAACTTCCTTGTTTTCCAACTTTTCTGTTTGTTTTCGCAGTCCTGGTTCTGATGCGACTAAAACCGAGATAACGGAAGCAACTCAACCAGCAGAGAGGGATGCGCCGAAACATCCTGACTATATTGCCGGGGTACAGAACGGTGCAGCAACGTTGCTTCTTTATCCAAACTGTTTCCGAAAACGTTATCGATAACAAAAAATACCTGTGAGGGTGAATTCAGTCATAGATCGAATTAAACGCGTTTTGCCCTATTAAAGACGGGGGAAATTTGGAAGACATGACAAATGTCACTTGAATCGACAGTGACAAAACGCTACTATAAGATCACAAAATGTTACCGATAACGTGAACGATAACTCCTTCAAAACTCCATGCCCAAAGAAAAAGTCACTATAAAAGATGTTGCCCGTGTTGCAGGTGTGTCTACACAGACTGTATCGCGCGTGCTTAATGAGCGCTCGGATGTTTCAGCAAAAACGCGTGCTCACGTGCAACAAGTGATCGCTGCTCTCGGATATTCCCCCAACATCTTTGCTCGAAGTCTGAGTCGAGGACGAAGCAATACTCTTGGGGTTATCGGTCATGGCTTGGTTTATTACGGCTCGTCTAGCGTTCTTACGGGAATTGAAAACAAAGCGGATGAATTGGGTTTTTCTCTGACACTCAGTTTGATCGATCGGGTTGAACCATCACGAGTAGAAAATATCCTTTATGATTTGCTCTCACGCCGAGTTGAAGGAATAATCTGGGCAGTACCCGCCGATGTTAATACCTCTGGTTGGTTAGCAGAGAAGCTCTCTAAGATACAAACCCCAATCGTTTACATCAATAAGGAACAAAACGGTTCGGACTTCGTTTCTGCCTTGGACAATCGACTTGGCGGGAGGTTAGCTGCCGAGCATTTGGTAAAACAGGGATATAAACGAATCGGAACTATTACCGGACCCGGTGGCTGGTGGGAATCTCAGGAACGTCTGGCAGGCTGGCGAGAAGTGATAACAGAAGAAGAATACTCAGATATTGACTCCCTGATTGTTGAAGGAGATTGGAATGCCCCCAGTGGTGATGTGGGGTTGCACACTTTACTAGACCGAGATCCTGAAATGGATGCGGTTTTTATTTCCAACGACCAGATGGCAGTAGGCGCTTTACAGGCTGCCCGACGCCTTGGACTGAATATCCCAGAAGATCTTGGTATCGTTGGCTTCGATGATATCCCTGAAGCGGCTTATTTTTACCCTTCGTTGACCACGGTTCGCCAGGACACACGCAGGCTTGGCGCCATGGCCGTTGATCAGATAAGCACTTTGATCCAAGCACAGCAGGCTGGTGAAAATCTCGAACCGGCCATCTCATGGCTAGAGCCACGTCTAATTGTACGGAAAAGTTCTGTGCGAAAGGGAAAATAGATTAATAATCTCTATGGACAATACTTTATGAGTTCGAGCGCTATCCCAAATGAAATCCCTTTGCATATTTACAGAGTGCCGCGTAAGTATTTGAACCATAACTCTGAATTGTGAAGGCAATTTGCCAGATCTAAATTCAGGAAAATATGCAAGGAACAGTATCTTTAGAATTGCGGTGTTGACTTTCAAAATTAAAATTATATAATTTAGTTGTATCCCCCAACTTATTATTTTTTTTACCTGTCGCAATTTAAATTTTAGCTGAAAGCCGTTTAGCCATGAATTTTATCCGTACATCATTCATCCTTGAAGATATGAAGCGCTGATAGGGTTCCTGTTACGTCATCCAGCACCGTTGCAAGCTTGATCGGCTGGGTTTCCAACATACTATACTGGACGACATTTTTCAAATTTTGCGCAACAAAAAGGAGGTGCCATTAGATATATAGATACAAAATTTTGTTTTACGAATGTCATTTGCATCTACACAAAAGGAGAAGAAAACATGTCTAAAAAGATCTGGTATAGCCTGATCGCTGTACTGATGATCACGACAACGGTACTTTCTGCCTGCGGTCCAGCACCCGAGCCGGTGACAATAATCGAGACCAAAGAAGTGAAAGTGGAAGTACCCGTAGTGGTCACGGCGACACCCGAGCCCAAGGAGAAGAAGCTGGAAATCTTCCACTGGTGGACAGCACCCGGCGAGCGCGAAGCTGCTGATGCCATGTTCGCGGCTATGAATGCTGCCTACCCCGATGTCACAATCGTTGAGAACCCGGTTCCCGGCGGCGGCGGCACTGAGCACCGCGTTGTTCTAAAAGCTCGTATTACTGCTGGTATCCCACCAGACACGTTCCAGACCCTGGGTGGCGCAGAGTTGAAGGACTATGTGGACAGCAATGTCTTGGAGCCGTTGGATGATTTCTATGCATCAACCGGCTACGGCGACAAGATCCCGAAGCCTCTACTCAACGCAGTCACCATCAACGGGCATCCCTATTCTGTTCCGTTGAACATGCATCTGGAGAACATCCTGTACTACAACAAAAAGCTGTTCGATGAATTAGGCCTCAGCGCCCCGACCAAATATGATGAATTTGTCGCAGCTTGCGATGCCATCCAGGCCGCCAAGCCCGATATGGTCTGCCTTGCGGTGGGTTCCAAGGACAATTGGTCCGATGTCTTTGTGCTCGATACCATCATGCTGGAATTGGGTGGTCCTGAGTACTACGTCCAGTTCCTCAAGGGTGAAGTTGACGTCGCCAATGATCCTATCTTCAAGGAGTCACTTGAGAAGTTTGCTGCTTTGCAGGCTTACTCCAACATGAGTGATCACTCCAGCCTGACCTGGGACCAGGCCGTCAGCGCGGTTGGTTCTGAACAAGCTGCCATGACCATCATGGGCACCTGGGCCATCGGAGCCTTTGTCAAAGGCTCAAACTGGCAACCGGACGTTGATTTCGGCGCCGTGAACTATCCTACGGTGCCTGACCGTATCCTACTCTTCCACCCGGACACCTATGGCTGCACCGTCGGCGCTCCCGATCCACAGGAATGCCAGGACTGGCTGAATGTTGTAGCCTCTCCTGAGCTGCAGATCCCGACCGATGTCACTCAGGGCGGCTTATTCGCTCGCACTGATATCGATCCGACTGAGTTCCCGGATCCCATCCGCCAGGAGATGCAGGAATATGTAAGCCAGAATCCTGACAAATTGATTCTGGATCAACACGGCACCATCCTGCCCAATGCTGCTCAGGTGCAATACCGGGTCATCATCTCGACCTTCTTCGCCGATACGACCCCGGATGTTGAAGGAACCATTAAGGCAACCGTCGACATGATGGAAGTCTACAACGTTAAGGAAGGCGCAGCCTGGTATCAGTGGCCGTAATATAGTCAGCATAACCAACCGCCTTGTACACAAAGGTTCATTAGGTAGGTTGGTAATATTCAACAGGTAGGGACGCACGCTTCTCGTGTGTCCCTACCTGAATATGACAGTGAACTATTCTCTTATCGAGTAAAATAATCGAGCACAGGGATCAATATGTCTGCAATAAAACCACATCAGCTTCGTAAACTATGGGCAAAATTTTCAGAGTTTCTGGTATTTACATTGCCCCTGCTAGTTTTTTTGCTCATCCTGTATGGCACCCTGGTCTGGAATTTTTATGTTTCCATGGCGAACTGGGTCAATATCAATGCAGATTACACTTTCACTGGCTTGAAATGGTACCAATTTTTATTTGGTCAGAGCCGTTTTTGGGTCGATGTCCAGAATAACTTAAAATGGCTCATTTTAGGGGTGCTGCCTACTGCAATGGCCGCGATTTTCCTGGCTTACCTTCTTGAACTGGCTCCCTTCCCAGGGGTTGAAGCATACGTCAGAACGCTCATCCTCTATCCTGTAGCCATGTCGTTTGTGGTAACAGGGACGATCTGGTCATGGATGTACCAGCCAGAGAAGGGCGTGTTCAATACCATACTCGGGTCATTGGGTATTCAATCTCCTTTTGCGTTTACCAACAATCCAAGCACAGCAACCTATTGGTTGATTGTGATTTTTATCTGGCAGTATTTGGGTTTTTCTGTCATTATTGTTCAATCTTCTTTCCGCACCACTGAACTACAAGAAATGATCGAAGCTGCAATTGTAGATGGGGCTTCCAAGCTCAGGATTCTTTTCTCGGTGATCATCCCCAATATCCGTGCTGGAATTCTGGTATTAGTATCGCTTTTGCTGATCAGCTCTCTAAAAGTGTTTGACATTGTTTGGATCGTAACCAGGACGGGGCCAGGTATCGCAACGGACGTATTAGCAACGAACATGATTGTCACCACATATGATCAGCGCCTGGCATCTGCAGGCGCTGCGATTGGTGTAATCATTTTTCTCATAGCATTCATTCTTGTCATTCCGTATACCCTTTATGCATTTAGGAAGTGGTTCGAATGAAAAGCAAAAACACAACCCTTAAGCTCATTGTTCTGGTCGTTCTGGTTATATTAACCTGCGTATATATCTTACCGATCTATGTCATGATTACCAACTCCCTGAAGACGCTACCGGAAATTACACAAAGAACTTACCTGGCGTTACCTGATCAACCGCAGTTTCAAAACTATACTGCTGCTTTATTTGGTAGCCGGGATTTTCTTATCCCTATGCAGCGCCCCATTATCAATTCGACAATAATTTCAGTTACTGTAACATTTTTAACCGCGTTCTTTGGAGGCCTGGGAGGATACTATCTTAGCCGTACCAAGTCTACTTTTACCCAAGTCATCTTCATTCTGGTCGGCATCGCCCTCTACCTGCCATACCAAGCGGTAATTATCCCTCTGACCACGATCACGGCTAAGACCGGGTTGATCAACTCGCATTTTGGTTTAATTTTATGCTATATGATCATCAACGTGCCATTGGCTTCTGTCTTGATGGGAACCTTTTTTCTGGGCATCCCGCGAGAACTTGAGGAAGCCGCCGAAGTAGATGGGGCATCCAAAATACAGATATTTTTCAAAGTCGTTGTACCTATTTCTTTACCAGCCTATGCCTCTGTAGCAATCATCATCTTTACTCAAGTATGGAATGAATTCTTCATCGGATTGACATTGGTCTCACCAAAAACGCAGACCGTCCAAGTCGCTATGGCAATGACCCAAGGGAGTACGATATCACCCTATAACCTGCAGATGGCAGCTTCTCTGCTGACGGTTGCAGTTCCATTGTTATGCTTCCTTTTCTTAGGTAGATACTTTATCCGCGGCGTGTTGGCTGGCGCTCTCAAGGGATAAACAATCCACATTTACTGAGGCTTGGGGGGTGAAATTTGTTGCAAGGTTCGGTAAAATATTCTCAATCAGCTCAAGCATGGGATAACCCTTGCCTGTGTTTGTGATTTTTTAAGAGTCCCGGTGTTGACAATCAAAATAAATCCTATATAATTTAATTAGTTGGTTGCCCCAACATACTAAACCTCTATGACCACTCGCAACTCGGCCGACCAGGCTTTCGTTCGTGAACTGAATCTATCTCTGGTGCTTCGATTGATCCACAATGAAGCCCCGGTGTCACGCGCGCAAATTGCCCAATCAACCGGCTTGAACAAGTCCACCGTATCCAGCCTTGTGGAGGATTTACTACACCGGAAACTGGTTCACGAAACCGGGATCAACTCCGTGGGCACTGGTCGCCCGGCTACTTTGTTGGAAATAAACCCGCGGGCAGGCGGCATTATAGGCATTGAGCTTGGTGTTGATTTCGTTGCTGTTGCCTTGACCGATTTCACTGGACAGATTCTGTGGCGCAAAATGGCATATATGGAGCAGGCCGAAGCACAAGACGCCACAATTGCTGAAACGCTGAAATTGGCGCAACAGGCAATTGACTTTTGCCATAAACAAGATCTTCACTTGCTTGGACTCGGTCTTGCTACGCCGGGAACTGTGGATTTGGAAGAAGGGGTTTTGATCTTCGCCCCCAACCTGCACTGGAAAAATGTTCCATTGCGGAAAATTTATTCCGAGCAAACCGGATTGAATGTCTTCATTGAAAATGACGCCAATGCTGCCACCATTGCAGAGCACCTGTTTGGTCAAGCGCGTAATAGCCGCGATTTTATCTTTGTGTTCGCCGGGGTTGGAATCGGGAGTGGCCTGTTCCTAAACGGCAAGTTACATCGCGGGAAAAATGGCTATGCGGGTGAAATTGGACACTCCCCCATCATGGCTGAGCCGTTTCAAACCCCCTGCCATTGCGGAAACCGCGGATGTTGGGAAACATATGGCAATCAGCACTCTATCATTCGGCGGATACAAACTCGTCTGGATGCTAAGCGAGACAGCATAATTCCCGGCCTGATGGCCGAGCAAAACTCACCCCTCTCTATCTCCATTATAAAACAAGCAGCCGATGCAGGAGACGCTGAGGCGATCGCGGCCCTCTCTGAAGCTGGAGAGGCTATGGGTGTCGGTTTTGCAAGCCTGATTAACATTCTCAATCCTGAAAAAATCATTTTGGGCGGCCCGCTCAGTATCGTTGGAGATTATCTTTTACCCTCGATCAAGGGGGTTGCTACAAAATATTCGTTACCCGAAATGCGCCCAATGGTTGAAATTGTCCTATCCAGTTTTGAAACCGACGCGAGTTTGATCGGGGCTGTCAGTATCGTCGTAGATGACATTTTGTCAAATCCCACGCATGTGGAAAGGAGGTGATGCAACAACGCTAAACTACACTTATACGCATCCTATTCACCTAATTCGATATAAAACAAGGAGAAGAATATCATGTCTAAAAAATTTTGGTACAGCCTGGTAGCCGTACTCGTCTTGAGCGCGATCGTGCTTACCTCTTGTGGCGGCGGAGCGGCTGGCAAAAACCAGGTTGAAGTATTTTCATGGTGGACGGGCGGTGGCGAAGCTGCCGGTCTCGAAGCCATGACTAAGATTTTCCAAGCCGAATATCCTGACGTCGAGTTTATCAATGCAGCAGTCGCTGGCGGCGCTGGAACCAATGCGCGCGCCGTGTTGGCTACTCGCTTGCAATCTGGCGAACCGCCTGATAGTTGGCAGGGTCATGCTGGCCAGGAGTTGATTGGCACTTATGTTGCTGATGGTCAGATCGAACCGCTGAATGATCTCTACGAAGCCGAGGGCTGGCTGGCTGTCATGCCCGAGACCCTCATCCCACTCATCTCGGCGGATGGCAACATCTACTCTGTGCCAGTCAACATTCACCGTGCCAATGTGCTCTGGTACAACCCCGCCATTCTGGAGGCCAATGGCGTAGCCGTTCCCACCACCATGGATGAATGGTTCGCTGCCATGGATACCCTTCAGGCTGCTGGTGTAACTCCGCTTGCCATGGGTGAACAATGGACCCAGATGCATCTGATGGAAACCGTCCTGCTTGGCTCACTTGGCGCTGATGCCTACAATGGCCTATGGGATGGCACGACTGACTGGGGCAGTGCTGAAGTTACAGCCGCACTCGATAACTTTGCTAAGGTTTTGACCTACACAAACTCTGATGCGGCCTCCCTGTCTTGGCAGGATGCTGCCCAACTCGTTGTGAACGGCGATGCCGCTTTCAACGTAATGGGTGACTGGGCTGAAGGGTACTTCCGTGAACTCGGCAAGGCCCCAATGACCGACTACGGCTGGGCGCCTGTTCCTGGCAGCGTTGGCGTCTTCCAGTTCCTGTCCGACTCCTTCACGCTGGCAGTTGGCGCTCCGCATCCCGAGGGCGCCGAAGCATGGCTGAAGATCGCTGGCTCCAAGGCCGGACAAGAAGCCTTCAACCCTGTTAAGGGTTCCATCTGCGCCCGCACGGACTGCGATCCCGCATTGTTCGGTGAATACCTACAGTCCGCCATGGCTGACTGGGGCAGCAACGTCGTTGTTGGTTCTCTGGCTCACGGCGTGGTCGCTAATGACTCCTGGAAATCCGAGATTGATACGGCTCTGGGTCTGTTCATGGCTGGTCCAGACGTGGCAACCTTCCAGGCGGCGCTGGTGGCTGCCTGCGCTAGCTCTGGCCCCTGCCAGTAAAAACTAGTGTACAATCGTTGAGGCTCCGCAAAGTGGGGCCTCAACGATTTTTTATCTTGAAACGAGGTCTAAATATGTTCAAAGACAAAGACCGCTACCTTTCCATCATTCTTATTTCACCATCCATTCTGGCAGTTTTAATTTTTGTGTACGGTTTCATCGGTTGGTCTGTGCGTGTTTCTCTCAGCAATTGGAAAGGCCTGAGCCCAGATTATTCCTGGGCTGGTTTTAAGAATTATCTGGAATTATTCTCTGATCCGCGTTTTCACGTTGATGTACGCAACACATTGATATTCACAGGCGTCTTTGTTGTGGGAAGCATTCTATTGGGGTTTTTCCTGGCAGTTTTGTTGGACCAGGGTTTGAAAGGGGAAGGCTTTTTTCGAAGCTTGTTTCTCTTCCCCATGGCAATTTCTTATATCGTTACCGGGGTTGTCTGGCGCTGGTTGATGAATCCAGCCGAAGGCTCCCGTATGAGCGGATTTAATCTTTTATTCACATCGCTCAACCTGGATTTTCTGGTCAACAAATGGCACACTACTCCAACCTGGGGGATGGCCGCCATTGCCTTGGCTGCAATATGGCAAATGTCAGGATACACTATGGCGCTCTACCTGGCTGGCCTGCGGTCCATCCCACATGAATTGCGTGAAGCTGCGCAAATCGATGGTGCCAATGAAATCCAAATCTACCGCCACATCATCCTTCCATTACTGGCCCCTGTCACACTCAGCGCGCTGATTATTCTCGGTCATATGTCCCTTAAGGTGTTCGACTTGATCATTGCCGTCGCAGGCAAACAACTTCCACTGGATGTGCCCGCCATCTACATGTGGCAAACCACCTTTGACGGTCTGTTCTATGGACGCGGTGCAGCCATCGGCATTCTCCTGCTTATCAGTGTGGCGGTGCTGATCATCCCGTACATCCGTTACACCTTGAAGACGGAGACCCGGCAATGAAAAACTTCAGCATTGGAAAAAACTGGATCTACATCCCGCTGATCGCCATGGCGATTTTTTATCTAATACCGATGTATGTAATCCTTGCAACCGGCTTCAAGAGTTTCGCAGAAGTCGACCTTAAAACCATGTGGAATCTGCCGAAAGGCATCGCCTTTGATAATTACATAGAAGCCTTTAAGCATCTGGCTCCTTCGTTGAGAAATAGTTTTCTAATGGTTATCCCGGCTACGCTCATCTCGTCCATGCTCGGATCGCTGAACGGTTTTGTTCTCGCCAAATGGAAGTTTCGCGGAGCCGATATCATCTTCCCGTTCATCCTGTTTGGTATGTTCATTCCATACCAGAGCATCATCATTCCTCTGGTGCAATTCATGAATGCGATTGGAGCAAAGGGATTGTTTGGCCTGGCAATGGCGCATATTATCTACGGCATTCCCATCACCACGCTTACCTTTCGAAATTACTACGCCAGTCTGCCGCAAGAATTGCTCGAAGCCGCTAAAATTGACGGCGCCGATATGCTGGGAGTTTATCGGCATATTCTGCTGCCCATATCTATCCCCAGTTTCGTAGTGGTGCTTATCTGGCAATTTACGTCTGCTTGGAATGATTTCCTGTTTGCAGTTATACTCACAGGCAATACAGATTGGCCCATCACCGTTGCGCTCAACAATATGGCAGGCAGCCAGATCATCGCCTGGAATGTACAAATGGCCGGTTCATTGCTGGCAGCCATGCCAACCTTACTTGTCTACATCTTCCTGGGACGCTACTTCCTGCGCGGATTGTTGGCCGGCTCGCTTAAAGGCTAAACTCCTAGCCAGAAGAAGGCTGAGAGAGGGAAGCAGCTCGTTATTCCAGCTTGGAAGCGTTGCAACATCGTAAGGAATGTCTTAGCAAAACACAGAGTTTCACTCTGTGTTTTTTGTTTTTTATGGGTATAATTAAGGCACTATATTCTCAGACTGGAGGAAAACATGGCAAGTGTAACGTACGACCACGTATTCAAACGATTTGGCGAAGTAGTCGCCGTCAACGACATGAATGTTGAAATCGTTGACAAAGAATTTCTGGTGCTTGTCGGCCCATCGGGCTGCGGCAAGACTACCGCTTTGCGCCTGCTGGCAGGCCTGGAGGAAATTAGCGAGGGCAAGATCTTGATCGGTGACCGCGTTGTAAATGACGTGGCCCCCAAGGACCGGGACATTGCCATGGTCTTCCAGTCCTACGCGCTCTACCCACACCTTTCTGTTTACGATAATATGGCCTTCGGCTTGAAATTACGCAAATTCAGCAAGGACGAGATCAAACGCCGTGTGGGCGAGGCCGCCGACATCCTTGGCATACAAGATCTTTTAGATCGCAAGCCCCGTCAGCTCTCAGGCGGTCAACGCCAGCGTGTGGCGGTAGGACGCGCCATCGTGCGCGAACCCAAGGTCTTCCTGTTCGATGAGCCGCTCTCGAACCTGGATGCCAAGCTCCGCGTTGCGATGCGCGCCGAGATCAACAAACTGCACCAGCGCCTGCAAACCACATTCATCTATGTGACTCACGACCAAGTCGAAGCCATGACCATGGCAAGTCGTATTGCGGTCATTAATCAGGGCATCTTGCTACAGGTTGATACGCCGCAACACCTGTACGACTATCCCAACAATCTCTTCGTAGCCGGCTTCATTGGCTCCCCGGCGATGAACTTCTTCCCCGCAAAGTTGCGCAAGGATAACGGCAAACTCATGGTCGATACAGGTGCGTTTGCTATCGCCATTCCTGACGAAAATGCCAAACCATACCAGGCGCATGAGGGCAAAAATGTGATTTTTGGTATGCGGCCGGAAGATATTCACGATCCGAAATACACTCCGCCGAGCACCCACACCGCTAACGTCGAAGCGCAGGTGGATGTAACAGAACTGATGGGCAACGAAATCTTCATGCACATGCTCAGTGGACAAAATGCCTTCGTTGCTCGCGTCGATCCGCGTTCCAGCATGCACGTTGGGGAAAAAGTGCAAATTGCCTTCGATATGGATAGCTTCCACATCTTCGATGCAGAGACTGAAGAGGCAATTCGCTAATCCCCCTTGTCCGACAACGCTACCAAACAGGGCGGTCTATGACCGCCCTGTTTCATGATAAATTTCCTGAGGCCTTTATATGACTCATCCTGACTGGGTGCAAGATGCCGTTTTCTATCAGATTTTCCCAGACCGTTTCGCTCGCAGCAAACGCCTGCCAGACCTGGAGTTCGAACCCTGGGATACTCCTCCTACATACCATGGTTTCAAAGGCGGCGACTTGTATGGAATTGCAGAGCGGTTAGATTACTTGAGCGATCTGGGCATCACAGCACTATACTTGAATCCTGTTTTCGCCTCTGCTTCCAATCACCGCTATCATACTTATGACTATTTCAATGTTGACCCTCTACTGGGCGGGAATGAAGCTTTGCGCTTCTTGGTTGACGAGGCGCATAATCGAAATATCCGCGTGGTGCTGGATGGAGTATTCAACCACGCCAGCCGTGGATTCTGGCAATTTCACCATGTGCTGGAGAACGGCAACGACTCTCCTTACAAAAATTGGTTTTATTTCGACCCTGAGCGCCTGCAAGGACGCCGCCGTTGGGGCGCATATCCGGCAACGGGCGAACTTCACGCACTGAAAAACGGTGAGGGTAGTTTGAAAGCTCTGGGGTATCAAGCCTGGTGGGACCTGCCCGCCCTCCCCAAATTCAACACAAGCACCCCAGCAGTGCGCGAATACCTGTTCGGGGTTGCCGAGCATTGGATCCGCTTTGGCATTGACGGCTGGCGGTTGGATGTCCCCGCTGAAATCGACGACGACTCGTTCTGGCAGGAATTCCGCCGACGCGTGAAAACAATTAATCCAGATACCTACATCGTTGGCGAAATCTGGCACGAAGCCCAACGTTGGTTAGGTGGCGACCAATTCGATGCTGTGATGAATTATCTCATCACGGCAGCAGTGATGAGCTTTTGCGGAAGCGTGCATATCGATATGAACATTGTCAACCAGGCAGGTGGGCTCCAGGGCCGCGTCCATCCCAATATGGACGCAATCTGGTTCGCCAACGAACTCGACCGTCTGACCAACCTGTACAGCCCGGAAATCACACGATCCCAGCTCAATTTGTTCGACAGTCACGATATGCCGCGCTTCCTGACCTGCGTTGGCAACGATGTCCCTTCCCTGCAGCTGGCCATGCTCTTTATGTTCACTTACCCCGGAGCGCCCTGTCTCTACTACGGTGATGAGGTCGGCCTTACTGGCTCCCACGACCCGGACTGCCGCAAAGGCTTCCCCTGGGATGCTTCGCGCTGGGACCACAATTTATTAAATTACACAAAAGCTGTCATTGCGTTGCGGAAGGAACATCAGGCTCTAAGGCGCGGCTCGTACCAACGTTTGTATAGCGAAGGTCAAGTCTTTGCATTTGGCCGTAAATTAGATGAGCAGTCTTTCATTATCATTTTGAACGCTGGTGAAGACCACCAAAAAACCGCCTTTTCCGTTGAAACGTTCAATGCCAACAGTAGTGTTCCCTCAACCGTCTTTGGTCCAGATACGCATCCTTACATTGAAAACAAGACCTTCCACATAGAAATTTCCTCACGCAATGGTGTTGTAATACGATTGTGACAATACCCGGAAATAAGCTCCCAAACAACGCACCTTTTCGCCAGGTGCGTTGTTTTAGTATTAGGACTTACGCAGTGCGCAAAAAGGTGCCGGAAATAAGGGGGGGCGAGCGTAGCTCGCCCCCCCTTATTTCCGGGTTTCTCCCATCAACTGCGTAACTCCTGAGTATTAAATGACCTATACCAGGAGTATAAATCATGCCTGAAATGCCAGAAGGAACGAAGCCGCCAACGCCAGAAGAAATCCTTGCTGGTATCCACGCCAGTCTAAAGAGTCAAACAGTCCAAACTCGCCTGGATGCTATCCAAAAATTGGTTGAACAAAAGTTCAGCAGCCCGGCTATTCTGCGCCTGCTCGAAGATATGGCGTTGAAGGACAGAAGCAAACCCGTCCGCGAAGCAGCGCTCAAGGTATTGGATACTCCCACTCATCGCTATATCCAAGGTCGTACAGCCAAACTCAATCGCAAAGAACGCCAGACCGTTCTGACTGAGCTTGCAAACTGGGAAACAGAGGGGCTCATCCCTACGTACCAAGCAGACGTAATCCGCCAACGCTACAACTTCGACCTGAAACCGGCCCCGCCTCACTCGGTCTCCCCTCCGCCTCCAACCCAGCCCAAGCCTGCTACCTCAAAAGAGTCTCTCTCTAACCTACAACCTGCACCCCCCCGCGCCAGCCTGACACAAACCCTTCTGAGCGAAATCAGCATTAAGATTGCGCTATACCTGGGCGCATTCTTTGTCATCGCCGCAGCCGCTATCCTGGCTGCCGTGGTAGAAGCCGCCCGCCTGCCAATTCTCCTGGCGGCAACTGCACTGTTTGCTGGCGGCGCACTCATCACGCGGGCGCGATTGCCTCAACCGAGCTTCGCCTTATTCATTGTTTTTTCCTTTCTCCTCCCCACCGACGCCAACGTTTTGGCGGATGTAATTAACCTTTCCGGCAGTGCTAATGCAGGCTATTGGTTTGTAGCCATGGTTATCATGGCCATTATTTGGGGCTTTGGCACCTGGTTCTACGCATCCCGGCTTTTCAGCCTGGCAGCTTTTACCGCATTAGTCATCTCGGTTATCCGCCTGGGCGAACTCTTCGAGGCAGGTCTGGAAATTTATCTCCTTTTGCTCAGTTTAGTCACCTTTCTCGGGCTGGGCAGCGTTTATTTGCTGAAACGTTGGCGCTCTACAAAGTTCAGCCTGCCGCTATTCATCCTCGTACAAACTTCCCAACTTGGTCTGATCGCTTTTGCGCTTGTTGCCATAGCGATTCGTCTGGACGATTTACCCAGTGCCTGGAATCTCCTGAGCACATTATTCTGGTTGCTAACCATGAGCTTCTATGTGCTAAGCGACTTAATCTTCCCATTCGTACTCTTTCCCTGGCTATCCTCGGCAGCGCTCTATCCTGTGCCGCTTAATTTCATGATCGCTTTCGATGTCGAAGCCTTGCCAATCGCTTTAGCAACCTGGGGATGGGGTTTCACCCTTGCGTTGACCAGTGAAATTCTTCGCCGTCTGCAAATCGACAAAATCCGGCGCTACGCAATGCCAGCATTAGCAGGCTCGTTATTGGTCATCCTGACGGCTGTGTTCATAGGCTACATTGACGAAATACCCTACGGGTTTGCTTTCATCCTGGCTTCCGCCATCTTGTATACCCTGCTGCATATTCTCAAACCGCGCGCCTATGTCTGGGCGACGGCGCTCGTGTTGGGATTGGGCGCTTACTTTAGTTTCTTCGCTTTGCCCTTCATGGAAAATTTCGAGATTTTCGCAGGTTATCAATTGCTGGGCGCAAGCCTGCTCCTGCTGCTCCCCGATCTTTTCCTTAAACCCGATTTATCTGCAGAAAAAACCTGGCGCTGGCCCATGCGCATCATCGGCGCGATTCTGGCATTTTTCAACATGAGCTTGATCCTGTCATCTTCAACCGACAATACCGGTCGTGCCACCATTGCGTATGGTATTTACACAGTTTTCTTCGCCCTATATGCCTTGAAATTCGACAAGGCATGGCTGGGTTATATCGCGATATCGTCCGCAGCGCTCGCCGTCACATTTGCGCTTCAGCACTTCGAGCTGGATGCCTGGTTACCGGCCCTGACCGCTCTTTCAGCATTCTATTATCTGGCTGGATCCATACTGGGTCGAAACGAAAAGCGAACACCCTGGTCTAACATGCTGCGCTACAGCGGGCTGGGATTGGCAAGTCTGGTTTCATTACTGGCAATCGTTTCAATCAAAGAAAGCAGCGGTTGGTACATTCTCGCTACTGCGTTAGTATTTGGCATCGAGATGTTCACACGCCATGCCGGTCTGGCAGAAGCCGGCGCGCAGCTATTCTTTGCAAGTGGAGTTTTTATGCTCCTCCAAGAAGCAGGATTGAAACAGGGTTACCAGTGGTTAGGCGTTGCTCTGGCTTTGCTGGGCACAGATCTCCTTCTAGCACGCTCCTACGCGGACAAACGCTTGATAGCCTGGTTTTCACGTGGCTTCGGTGCGCTCGTTGTGGCTGCTAATACACTCGATTTATTGTTCAATAATTTTGATCCACAGGTTGGCGCCACCTGCTTTGCTATTTACACGCTTTTCTTCCTGGCTCAGACCTTACTCTATCACCTACCTTCACTGGGTTACAGCTTCACCGTTTACTCCTTATTGACAATCATATTCACGCTACAAACCTTCAACCAGCCAAAGTGGATGTTGCCGGCAACACTGTTAGCAATCATCTACTACGCTGTGGGTTATTTCCTCCGTAAAAGAAAACTAACCATTTTTGAAACAAACGAGGAAACAAAGAACGACGAATTCGCATTCACCTGGCCTTTCGTCCTGTGGACGAGCGGTCTGGGAGTGGTACTGCTTGCCGCAATCGTTGCGCTTGTGCAAGGCGGGTTGTCCGCTACCATACCTGCTGCCGTGACAGCCACGATGGTTGCCGTAGAAGCCTTCGACAGGCGTAACGTCTGGCTGGGCTTCCCGGCTAATACCCTGTACCTGATCTCCTATTTCATTCTATTGGTCGAATTGAATGTAGACGAGCCGCAATTTTTCTCCATTGCCACCGCAGCGCTGGGAATGCTGATGCACTACCTGCTGACTCGCGCAGGTAGCCGCACGGGGGCCTTCATTACCGGGATGGTCTCCCAACTTGTGCTGCTAAGCACCACTTATATTCAATTTCTATCAACAGAACGGCTGAACTTTTTCGCGATCATCTTCTTCCAGGCGCTGGTTGTGCTGATATACGGGATCGTAATCCGCTCGCGCAGCCTGGTCATCACCCCTATTATCTTTTTAGTATTATCGGTTATAACCGTGCTGTACGGATTATTGGAAGGCATCTTGCCAGTCATTCTGATCGGCTGCACCGGCCTGATCCTGCTCATGCTGGGTATTCTGGCGGTCATCATGCGCGAGAGACTCAAACAGATCAGCGAACGATTCGGCGACTGGGGCGCATAATGAAATGACACATTTGACTAGAAAGGAGACAGGTATATGAAATACGATATGGTCTTTGAAGGCGGCGGCGCAAAGGGGATGGTTTTTGTCGGTGCAATGCAGGAATTCGAGGCCCGTGGTCACACCCACGATCGCTTATTGGGAACATCCGCCGGAGCGATCACAGCCGCCTTGCTGGCAGCCGGTTACAGATCTGACGAGATGATGGAAGCGCTCGCTGAGAAAAAAGGCGGCAAGTCTGTGTTCTCCGATTTTATGGGAGACCCCGGGTCGTTTAGCGGTTCCCCCCTCGTCCGGGATGGGGCACTGGCAAAGCTACTCACAGAGATCGACATCCCCCTTATCCCCGATGCAATTGAGAAACGCCTGGATCGGGCAATCCTCAACTGGATGGCTTCCAGCTCGAAAGCAAATCACCTGTTTTCTTTTGTTGAACTCGGAGGATGGTATTCAGCCGATAATTTCTTGAAATGGATCAGCAGAAAACTGGACAGTGGGGAATATAACGGCAAAAGCCGCAATTTCAGCAATATGACTCTGAAACAATTCCACGCAGCTACCGGCAAAGATCTTTCCCTGGTAGGCTCTGATACCAGCATGGAAATGATGTTGGTCCTCAACCACCGCACCGCCCCGGAGCTTCCGGTTGTATGGGCAGTGCGTATGTCCATGAGCATTCCACTACTCTGGCAGGAAGTCGTCTGGCAGAAAGAGTGGGGTACGTACCGCGGCATGGAAATGGAAGGCCACACCATCGTAGATGGCGGCCTGTTATCGAATTTTCCCATCGAGCTTTTCATATCGGACCTGAAAACAGTCACCAGCGTTATGGGAGACAAGACCAGCCAAAACGTGCTTGGCATGTTGATCGATGAAACCCTCCCGGTTCCCGGCGTTCAATCAGCTAAAGGAGATGTTGAGAAAGATAAATTCGAGATAAGCCAACTCGCTACAGTCCAACGGCTCAACCACCTGGTCAACACTGTCCTGAGCGCTCGAGACAAGTCCGTCATCGAGGCTTTTGAAAACCTGGTCGCGCGTATGCCAGCCAAAAATTACGGTACAACCGAATTCGACATGACGGATGAACGCCGAAACATTTTGGTTGATGCTGGACAAAAAGCAATGGAAGAATATTTCGACAAGCGACAGTCTGCAGTCGCATTTGCCATCGACATGAGACCAGACCCCGCTGCAAAAAATACAGCGAACAAATTAGCAGACAGAATGCTTCGCTAACCCACTCTCCCGCAGGCCCCCTGCGGGAGAATTTTACTCTGGCCAGATCGCCTGCACCAATGCAGGCAAAATCTCTCCTGATTTGCCATGCAAGGCAAAATCAACTTTCGGGGTCAACGGAGTTGGCTCCGCGTTGACCTCGACCACCACTGCGCCTTTGTTATGCGCCGCAAAAGCCAATGAGGCCGCCGGTTGCACTATCCCAGACGTACCGATCGAGAAGAACACATGACAGGTACGCGCCGCTTCCACAGCGGCCTCCAGTTCAGCTCGCGGCAACGCTTCACCAAACCAAACCACATCCGGGCGTAACAGGCCGCCACAGGCTGCGCAATGCGGGACATCTTCCTCCGCATCATCCCAGACCTCGGCATGTTGACCGCACGAGGAACATTTGACGCGCTGCAAGTTGCCATGCAACTCGATGACCCGCGGGCTCCCCGCCGTCCGGTGCAGACCATCCACATTTTGCGTGATCAGGATGAAGTCCGAGATACGATGCGCCATGTCCACCAGGGCGTAGTGCCCGGGGTTGGGACGTACTCCCTTGATCGCTTCGCGCCGCCAAGCATACCAATCCCAAACTAGCTTAGGATTACGCTCGTAGGCCTCGGGTGAGGCCAGGTCGGTTGGCTTATATTGCGACCATAGCCCGGTCTGCGCATCTCGAAACGTGCGCAAGCCTGACTCCTGCGAAACGCCCGCCCCCGTCAACACAGCGACGCGCTCCGCCTTGCGCAGAAAGCGGATTAATTCGGTGTGGATACTATTCATTTACTTCGATTGGGCGGCACCATTTTAGTGAGAGGTTCGTCCTGTACACCGGTGTACGTGCCAGAGTGCCCAAACCACTGGTCGCTACCACGACCTGATATTCGATCCAGGCATCTTTAAACTCTTCATAATAAGCGATGTTCTCAGGCCTCACTCTGTAAGTGTACTCGGTGCTATTTTTACTCACTTTTTGCATGATCGCTCCCCCGCCCCAGGCCGTGGACTGATTTCCGCCTTTATCTTCCAGTCGCATGAAAAGCAATACGTACTTCACTCGCAGGTTGTTCGCGAGGCGGACATCGAAGTCCACATAATGCGGATCGTCACAATATCCCCAATAAAGAGTGTCACTGCTGACGGACACAGAGACAAATAAAGAGCCGGGCGCAAGGAAGACCGATGTCTGGGGGGCCGGGGTTGAAGTTGGAAACGGTGTAAAAACAGGAGCATCCTCGTCTGCTGAATTTAAACCGACCGGTGTGGGGGTTGCAGTGTAGGTTGGGGTCGGCGGCGTAGGCGTAATGGTGGGGGTATAACTGGGAGTGTAAAACACAGTGGGCGTCAATGTCTCTATTGCTGGAGCCGTAGGCGTGGCGAACAAAGCGAGGACGTCGTTCAGAGAGCAGGCGCTCAGGCCAAAAAGGATAACAAAGCCAACAATCGTTCGTTTCATAATTATTATCACTTTATCACAAAATACATCTGTCAACTTAATCATTATCGCTTCCCTTTAACAGACCATATTTGCACCGGGTCATCTTTTCCACGAATAGACACCGCCCCCAGAGAAACCAGTTCGAATTCGCTGCGATGATGATTGAGCGCCTCGTACGTCCATTCGCTAATCAAAATATCTTCAGAAGGGTACTGTTTGTTAAGTCCGTCAATTCGAGCTGCCAGGTTGACTGTGTTCCCAATAACAGTATATTCCTGCCGGTCCTGGGTACCAACTGCCCCGGCTAATGCGATCCCCGTGTTAATACCCACACCGACTCGCAGTGGAGCGTCCAGTATCTCAACCAACTGTTCGTTCAGTGTTTTCAACCCTGCGCGTATATCCAGCGCAGTAAGGACAGCGCGATATGCGCTATCTTGTATTGCTCGTGGTGCGCCATAGATAATTAAGGTGCTATCGCCGCCAAACTTATTGACAATTCCACCATGCCTCTGAGCCGACTGCACTACAACAGGTAAAAATTCGTTCAACAAAGAAACTGCTTCTCCCGGCGTTCGGTGCTCGGAGAAATCAGTGAATTGGCGGATATCACAAAACAGGACTGAGATGTGCCTGTTCTCTCCTTCCAGTTTTACCTGTCCATTGCGGATCGCATCTGCAACTTCTTGACTCACAAAACGGCCAAACATATCGCGCAACCATTCCCGCTCCTGCAAACCTGTCGCCATTTCATTGAACGTTTCCGCCAGCCGGCCAACTTCATCACCGGACCGTGGCGCAACCCGGCGCGACAGGTCTCCAGCAGCCATCTTCGAGGCCGCATCCGCCAACTCGCTTAGTGGCTGGGTGATCTGCCGGGCCAGCAGCACCGTCGAACCAGCACCAATTGCCAGTGTGAAGACAGCCAACAGGATGCCCTGATATGTGATCGAAAGTATCTTTTGATTCAATGGGGTTGTGGAGAGTCCTGTTACAACTGCGCCAATTGGCTGATTTCCCAATACGACAGGACGCCCGGCCAGGAGTTGCCCGGCTTGCCAGTCCAGATACAATTCCTGTGGATTTAGCTCTACCAGAGACGCCCCGAGTGGGTCTACAACCCGCGAGAACATCAATTCAGGTCGCGAGGAATCGACCAACACAATCCCGTTGGCATCATAAACGGCAAACATAGTCACATTGGGATTGTCACTCACAACGTTGGCAACATCGATCAATTCGTCCAGCTCGACGAGATATAGTTGATCGCGCAGAGTTAACGCCGTTGTTTCCAGTAACAATTCAGCCTGGCTGATTAATTCCCGCTGGAAACTGGCCCGTTCGCGCACAATAGAAAGGAACGTTAACGTAAAAACCGCAAGCATAACAAGGATACTCATCAGGCTTGCTATTTTGCTACCTAGAGTGAGATTTAACCAGTAGCGTTTCAACGCTCTCATTTACCAACTCGATAGTCGATCCCAGGACAATACGAAATCGCTGAACAGAACTTGCTGTTTCATAATGTTGTTAAGGCAGGGGAATATCTCGCACAATATCCATCATCTTGCGCATACGACTGGTAGCCTGTTCGATCCCTTCTGGAAACTCATCAAAACGTGTCGTCTGAAAAGCTTCTAGCGCGTCCTGACCGGTTTCATCCACATGAATATTGATCAAAAGGCGTTTGATCACATCCAACAAAGCCGGGTCTAAACCATTGCGCGCTACGACGACCTGGCGAGGCGTCGCTTCAGTACGGGCCAGTTCGATCAGCTTTTGAGTTGCTTCCGGAGGAAAGGCTACATCAAAGTGATAATCATCGGTAACTCCAGCAGAGACCAAACCGCTTAAGACCCATTGGAGCGTGTTCTCATCGTCATAGCTGAAAATAAAGCCAATTTCATCACCAGCTACCGGCTCACCTTGCCCGCGTTTACCTACCAGGTTAAGTCCGTTTTCCACTATTAGAACAGCCGGTAACATATAACCGGAAGTAGAATACGGCGCATCCATTGCAATCATGTGTCCGGGCAAATCATTCAGGGAGGTGACGCCGCTATCGACACTTGCAAAGATCACAGAGTGGTATTGCTCGACGCCAAAGCGCCAGCGTCTCAGAATGATATTTGCGCCTGCTTCATCGCTGATCAAGGTGGCAGGATATGTACTGTCAAAATACAAATCCACCTCCCCGCTCTTCAACAACCCCGCCATTTCTGAGATGGACGATGCAACCCGCACCTGTCCGGATGTGATCCCAAACTCTTTCAAATGCGCCGCCAGATAATCCGCCAGCGGTTGGGTGCCATCGATGACTTCCGCCGGATCATCCGATATATCCCCCAGGACGATCACGCGACTTTCTCCCTCCACAACTGCCGCTGTTGGCTCAGGCGTTTGTGCTTCCCCTGAACTGGAACAAGCTACCAATACAAGCAACATCGCGCCAATATAAAGCACTTTCCAGAATATTCGCATCTTCATCATCCGCCTCACGTATTTACTTACCGCTTCTTGCATATTTTCC
The DNA here is from genome assembly GCA_016928525.1 of Anaerolineales bacterium. The sequence goes on from JAFGKO010000066.1 coordinate 39,747, forward strand.
CGAACTTGCATCTAAAGAATTGTGGCTCTCCCGTAATTAACGGGAAAAGATAAATATGCTACCATCGGGAATGAAAGGTGTTTCCGATGAACAATAA